>JANNEY010000551.1:0-11926 GCA_031379235.1 Opitutaceae bacterium
GAAAGCGCGATCACCGTCGTCGCGCCGCGCTCCTTTGCGACCATGCACGCGTAATCGACCATCTTTTTCCCGATGCCGCGGTTGTGGTAGAACGGCATCACGTAGAGCGAGCCGACTTCCGCGAGCTGCGGTTTGTCGGGATAGAAATAGAGCGTGGCGCACGCGATGATGTTCTCGTCGATTTCGAAGACGAAGAACTGGTCGATGTTCTTTTCCAGCGCCTGCTGCGACCGAAACAGCAGCTCCTCGCGCCGCACCGCCGCGCGCGTGAGGTTGTAGATCATCCGCACGTCGCTCTTCCGCGCCTTGCGGATTTGCGCGTAGTCGTTGCCGTAGACGAGCGAGCCGACGCCCTCGTTGGAAAAGATTTCGTTGAGCAGGCCGTCAAAAATCCGGCCGTCGAGGATGTGCACGCGGGGCGTGCCCGTCTCAATCGCCTTGATGGCGTGGGCGGCTTTGCTGCGGACGGTCTCAGCGATGCGCTCGGGTTGTTCCTCGAGCATCTTCCGCAGCGCATCGACCGGAATATCGCGGCGGATCTCACCGTCGATTTCGAGGCCGGGCGCCGGTGTGAGGTAAACAATCTTCGTGGCGTGCAGCGCCTCGGCGAGTTCGGCGGCGAGGAGATCGGAATTCACGCGCAGCGACTTGCCGTCGGGTCCGAAGGCCACCGGTGAAACGACCGGCACGACCTGCCGGTCGATCAGTTCGGTGAGAAAGTCTTTGTCGATCCGTTCGACCTTGCCGGTGAATTGTTGATCGACGCCCTTGATGATGCCGATGGGAAGCGCGCGGACGGCATTGGTCGTCGCGCATTTCAGTAAGTTTTGCGTCAGGCCCTCGACGAGCGCATGTGAGGCGCGGGACGAGGCGCGGATCGCAAGATCGAGGGTGGCGGCATCAGTTAGGCCCGTGCCGTCGGAATTTGAGATCGCGATGTTGCGCGCGGCGGAGAGCTCCTTGAGCTGGTGGCTCAGGCCGTGGACGATTACGATCTTGATGCCGAGCGAGCGGAGCACGGCGAGATCGACGAGCAGGTTGCTGAAATTGTCGTCGGCCACGATCGAGCCGTCGATGGCGACGACGAAAATCTGGCCCTGAAAGCGCGGCACGTATTTCAGGATGCCGCGGAGATCGGTCGGCTTGATCGTCGTGGCGATCGCGGAGGCGGGAGGTTGGGACTGGCCGGGACCGTTGCTCATCAGTTAAGGACGCGCAGTTGTCGGGGATGCAAAGCGGCGCGTCAATAGTCGCGCGCGGTCCGTTACGCCTCAGTCGGCGTCGTCCTTGCGAGCCCGGCGAAGGCGCGGGGGCGATCCAGCGGGAGTTTCAGACGGATTGCTTTGAAACGGCGCGCCTCGCCGTGAGCGGAAAATAATACAGGACCGCCGCCCGCACCGTCCGCGCTACTTCACTTCCAACGGCCACGTTTGCGAGGCGTGCTCGGCGACGAGGGTCACGACATACTTGCCGGGCTTCAGCGTCTCGGGCGGAATCGTCAGCAGCACGGTCGATTGCCGCGAGCGCACGCTCATTTCGCCGCCGAGGCGATCGAACGTAGGAGCGATCACGACATTTTCTCCCCGCACGAAAATATCCGCACCGGAGAGTTGATAACGGTCGTTGGGCAGCGTGCATGTGGCCTGAATTGCGTAGGACTCGGTTGCGATGGCGCTGGGTGCGGCGACGACGCCCGCGATTTCGGCGGGCAATTGCGGCGGTTCGACGAGCGTCGTGCGCAGGTCGGCGGGCAGGCCGCCGGCGGCAGGGGTGAGCGCCGCACCGCCCGCGGCCCGAATCCCATCAGCCGGCCGAGTGGAGACGATGGGGATGCGCCGATAGCCCGCGTTGAGCAGGCGCGAGGCGTTGGCTCGTGCCTTCAGGTCCTCGTAGGGTTCGAACGCGGGGCCGGATTTGCGGTAGCGCAGCGTGATGAACGTGTAGGGCACGATCATCACGAGGATCGCGACGACGATCCACTTCATGGGCCAGGGCGGGCGATTTTTGAGCGCGTCGGACATTGCAGTCGGGGAGGAAAAGGCAGGCGGGCCGTCGGTGGCAAGACGACGCGCGGAAATAAAATTGCCCCGGCTGGGGCGCGCTGCTTCGTTGACCAACTTCATGAAACTCTGGTCGCAGTTTTTTATCCCGACATTGAAAGAAAGCCCGGCTGACGCGGAGATCGCGTCGCACAAGCTCCTCGTGCGCGCGGGGCTCGTGCGCAAGTTGGGCGGCGGGCTTTATACCTACATGCCGCTCGGGCTGCGGGTGATTCAAAAAATCACGCAGATCTGCCGCGAGGAGATGGATGGCGCAGCGGCCATCGAGCTGTGGATGCCGCACGTGCATCCGGTGGAAAACTGGCAGCAGGGGCCGCGCTGGGCCGCGGCGCGCGAAATCATGTTTCGCGCCGACAGCGCGGGCGACGGCAAGCGCGCGGGTCGCGAGCCGGAGTTTGTCCTCGGGCCGACGCATGAAGAGGTCATCACGCCGCTGGTGAAGGCCGAGATCACGAGCTACCGCGACCTGCCAAAGAACTTCTACCAAATCGCGACGAAGTTCCGGAATGAAATCCGGCCGCGCTACGGGCTGATGCGCGCGCGCGAGTTCATCATGATGGACGCCTACTCGTTCGACACGACGGACGACAACGCGGTGAAGAGCTATCACGCGATGAAGGCGGCGTATGAGCGCTTCTTCAAACGCATCGGCGCGCACGCGATCGCGGTCGAGGCCGACACCGGCGTGATGGGCGGGAGTTTCTCCCACGAGTTTATGGTGCCGGCCGAGATCGGCGACGACGATGTGATCTACAACGAGGCGAGCGCCTACGCGGCGAATCGCGAAAAGGCGACCAGCGCGCTCGTGCCCGCCGACCTGCGCGACGCTCCGCCCGAGGGTGCGGTGGAAGAATTTGCGACGCCGGGGGCCGTGACGATTGCGGCGCTGGAAGCGGCGCCCTACGCCGTGCCGGCGGACAAGCAGTTCAAGACGCTGGTCTACATGGGCGACGGCAAACCGTTCCTCGTGATTCTGCGCGGCTGCGACGAGTTGGAAGAAGCCAAGCTCGGTGCCCTGGGCTTCACACTTTTCCGCGCGGCGACGCCGGACGAAATCGCGCCGGTGATGGGCGCGAAGCCCGGCAGCCTCGGAGCCGTGAAGGACACGATCAAGGATGCGGGGGCACTGGCCGGCGTCTTTGCCGACCATGCGATTCGTCTCATCGGGAACGGCACGACCGGCGCAAACAAGGATGGTTTTCACGTGCGCCACGTAAACGTCGCGCGCGATCTCGCGGTCACGAAGTTCGGCGACTTCCGCCGCGTGCGGCCGGGCGAGCCGGATCCGAAGTCGGGGCAGCCGTTGCAAGTGCGCCGCGGCATCGAGGTCGGTCACATCTTCAAGCTCGGCACGAAATATTCGGAGAAGTTCGGCGCGTCGTTCACCGATGATCAAAAGCAGACGCACCTGATGGTGATGGGCTGCTACGGCATTGGGATTAGTCGCACGATGCAGGCGGTGATCGAGCAGAGCAACGATGCCGACGGCATCGTGTGGCCGTGGAACTGCGCGCCGTTTCAGGTGCTAATCTGCGTGCTCGATCCGCAACTGCCCGAGGCGATGGATCTCGCAAAGAAACTTGCGACTGCCGCCGAGCAGGCCGGGGCCGACGTGCTGATTGATGATCGCGCGGAGCGGCCGGGCGTTAAGTTTAAGGATGCCGACCTTATCGGCATTCCGCTGCGGCTCACCATCGGGGGCAAAGGTCTCAAGGAAGGCATTGTCGAACTGAAGTGGCGCACGCAGAAGGAAGTCGCGAAGATCCCGCTGGCCGAAGCCGAGGCGCGCGTGGCGGCGGGCGTGGCCGAAGCGAAGGCGAAGGCGGGCGGGTGAGCGGTTGATTTTTGAGTTGTAGAGCGGGGTCACCGAACCGCGCCGCGCTTGGCAAGCGTGGCTGTATTCTCCCCGACGGCGGGGTTCGGCGACCCCGCCCTACAACGATCCAAGCGACCCCGGCGTCGGTCAGGATTTTTTCTGCAGGAGCCCGCGCGTGAGTTCGAGCGCCTGCTTCGCCCGCGGATCGTTCGGGCGAATCCAGAGGGCGCGTTCCAAAAAAGCTACGGCCTCGGCGGGGCGCTGGAGGTTGGCGAGGATGGTGCCGTATTCCGTGAGGGCATCGGCATTCCACGGCTCGGCACGGGCGCGCACCTCGTAATGGGCGCGGCCCTCTTCGAGGCGATTTTGTTTCAGGCGAATCTGGCCGAGCTCGAGGTGCGCGCTGGCGAGCTGCGGGCTCAGTCGCAGGGCCTGCTCGAAGTGCGGCACGGCGTCATCGAGCCGATTGATACGCACGAAAAACGAACCGAGGTTTTGGTGCAGGTTGGGATTTTTCGGTTCAGCGCGGATTGAGGCTTCGATCAGCTGACGTGATTCGTCGAATCGGCCTTGGGCGAGGGCGATGACGGCGAGCTGCGTCATGGCGTTGATGTAGTCAGGCCGGTGCTTCAGCGCCTGCTGATATTGGGCGATGACCTCCGGCGCGGGCCGGCCGGCGGCTTGGAGGGAAACGGCGAGCAGGTAGCGGACGGCGGCGTTGTCCTCGCCGGCGGCGATGCTGCGCTCGTAAAGTGTGACGCTGTTTTTCCAAGCCGGCACCTGGCGGGCCGTGCCCAAAGCGAGCACGACTAGTGCCGCCACGCTGGCCAGCGCAAGTGGCCGCCGCAGTCTGGGCCAATGCGCCACCGCGGCCGCGCCCGACCACACCAAAAGCGTGAACACGCCGAGAATCGGAAAATACATGTAGCGATCGGCCATCGACTGCGCGCCGACCTGCACGATGCCGATCACCGGCACGAGCGTGCCGAGGAACCACAGCCAGCCAAACGCGAGCCACGGCTGCTGGCGGCGTTGCCACCAGACCCACCCGCTGACCGCGAGCAAGAGCACGACGGCTCCCGCCACCGCGACGAGCGGCCAGTAGCCGGGATGAAAATAGAGCGGCGAAAACGACTCGGGCCACACGGTTTTGCCGAGGTAGCGGGCGTAGGCCACCACGGCGTTGCCTAGTCGGGCACCGAGAGAAAAGCGTTCGCCGAAGTTTGCCGCGCCCGAGGCGCTCTGCACGAGAAACGTCAGCACGCTGTGCACGCCGACCAAGGCGAACAGGGGAAGTTTTTCGACGACGAGGGTGCGCCAGCTCCGCGCCGGCCAGCGCGCCAACGGCCAGAAATCGAGCAGCAGCAGGGTGCAGGGAAACGTTACCGCCATCGGCTTGGAGAGCAGCGCGAGCACCATCGCACCCGCGACGAGCAGGTAGCGGTCGAGCGTCGGGCGCCGCGCATACGACGCGTAGGCCCCGAGTCCGAGCAGCCAAAAAAATGCACACAGCACATCCTTCCGCTCCGAGATCCAGGCCACGGATTCCACGTGCAGCGGATGCAGCGCGAAGAGCGCGGCGACGAGTGCGGAACGCCACAGCGCACCGGTGAGCGCACGCCACACGAGCAGAACGAGGACGCTGTTGAGCGCGTGCCAAAGGAAATTTTCCCAGTGCATCGGCGCGGGTTTCACGCCGAACAACTCGCAGTCGAGCTGGTGCGAGATCGTCGTGAGGGGATGCCAGTTGCTGCTGTGGGAACCGGTGAAGGCCCACACGAGGCCCGCGGAGCGAAGGCCTTGGTTGACCAGCGGTTGATGCTCCACGTAGGCGTCGTCGTCGAGGTTGACGAAACCGCCTTCGCCGACCTGCCAGTAGGCCAGCAGGCTGGCGAGAGCGATGAGCGCGGCGAGGCCCAACGTGAGAACCCGCGGCGAACGGGCAGCGGCGGGGGAGGGTGGTTTGGGCGCGGACGCTGTTGACATCGTTGGGCCAACAAAACTCCTCTGCTTGGATGCTACACGGCAAGAAAATCGTGGTCGTCATGCCCGCCTACAATGCGGAACTCACCCTGCGCCGGACCTACGATGAGGTCATGGCGCAAGGGGTCGTCGATGAAGTGATCGTCGTCGATGACTCCAGCCGCGATGCCACGGTGGCGATTGCACGGACGCTGCCGCATACGCGGGTGGCCGTGCATCCGGTGAATCGCGGCTACGGTGGCAACCAAAAGACCTGCTACCAACTCGCGCGCGAAGCCGGGGCCGACGTGATCATCATGGTTCACCCGGATTACCAATATACGCCGCGGCTGATCCCGGCGATGGCTTCGTTGGTGGCCGGAGGGCTCTACGAGTGCGTGCTCGGCTCCCGCATCCTCGGCGGCGGCGCACTGGCGGGCGGCATGCCGTGGTGGAAATACCTCGCGAACCGGGCGCTCACCGCGGCGGAAAACCTTCTGCTCGGCGCGAAGCTGTCGGAATATCACACGGGCTACCGCGCGTTTTCCCGGCTACTGCTGGAGCGGCTGCCGCTGGAGGCCAATTCCGACGACTTCGTCTTCGACAACCAAATGCTCGCACAGATCCACTGGTCTGGCTGCACCATCGCCGAGATCACGTGCCCGACGAAGTATTTTCCCGAGGCCTCTTCGATTAATTTTCGCCGCAGTGTGCGCTACGGGCTCGGGTGCATGGGGACGGGTGGGGCGTTTCGACTGGCGGCGTGGGGGCTGCGCGCGAGCCCGCTGTTTCCGGGCAACCGGCGTGGCAAAGTGCAGCCGGTCGCCGCATGAAAATTTCGCGGAAAGGGATTTGCACGCCACGGGGCGCCGCGTTGACTCCTCGGCCGTGACCAAACCGAGCGCCACCGTGCAGCCGAAAGAGGACACCCGCACCGAGCTGGCGCTCGCGGGCGTGTGGCGCGTGGTGGTGCTCAACGACCCGGTAAATCTGATGTCCTACGTGGTCCTCGTGTTTAAGAAAATCTTCGGCTTCGACGAAGCGACCGCCCGCCAGCGGATGCTGGAGGTGCATGAGCAGGGCCGCTCCGTTGTGTGGAGCGGGCACCGCGAGAAGGCCGAGGCGTATGTCTTCACTTTACAGCAATGGCATCTCACCGCCGTCCTCGAGCCCGATGAAGCGCATTGAGGTAAAACTCGCCCTCCCGGTCGTCGCGCCCCTGCTCGACGTGATGAAGGAACTGGCCGACGGCCTGCGCCAAACCCCCGCCGGCCCCGCCGGCCTGCCGGACCTCGACGAGGAGTTTCGCAGCGCATGGGTCGGCGACCTACTCGTGACGCAAAATGATGACGTGCAGGCGTTGCTCGCACTCTTCGACGACGAGTTTTTCAAGGAAGGGGTCGTCGCCTTCGACGAGGAAAACGCCGAGGTGCTGGTCCGCGCCGCGGCCGCCCTCCGGCTCCGGCTGCGCGAGCACAGTCTGAAAACCCTCGACGACGAGACCCTCGAAAGCGGCGGGATCGAAATGGAAAATCTCGCCGAGCCGTTGCGCCGCGCCTTCATGTGCTACCTCTTCCTCGCGACGATTCAGGAGCTGATTATCCAGCATTTGGACGAGGGGATTCTGGGGATGTGAGCCCGTCGCGATGGTAATGCCGCCGGCTTTTCCCGCACTACGGGAGCGATCCTCGAAAGCATTCAGAGCCGGATGTTGGCCCGGGTATTGGCACAACCGCTGGAACGGTTGGGTTTTTCCATCTGACCGTCAGGACTTCTCCCTCGGAAAAAACCTCGCAACCGCGTGATTGCCCGAGCGTCAATCGGATGATGAATCGTCTGCCGACCCTGCAGTTTTTCGCCCTACGCCGGCCGGTTGTTGTGGCCGCGGCGGCGTTGGCCGGCACGGGTTGGCTGGGCGCAGCGCTTTTCGGGGCAGAGCCGGCCGTGGCGGCGAGTTTCCATCAGAAAATCGAGCCGATGCTCACCAAGTATTGCTACGACTGCCACGGCAACGGCATCAGCAAGGGCAAGGTGGCGTTCGACTCCTTTGCCACGGACGCGGAGCTATTCGCCAAGCGGGACATGTGGCTCGCGGCGTTGAAGAATCTCCGCTCCGGCATGATGCCGCCGCGCGACGAGGACAATCTCCGGCCGAGCGACGCCGAAATCGACACGCTCTCGCACTGGATCAAATACGAAGCCTTTGCCATCGACCCGAAGAATCCCGATCCGGGCCGGGTGACGGCGCGGCGGCTCAACCGCGTCGAATATCGCAACACGATCCGCGACCTCATGGGCTACGACTTCAACGCCGAGGCGGAGTTTCCACCCGACGACAGCGGCAACGGTTTCGACAACAACGGCGATGTGCTCACGATCTCACCGTTGCATCTGGAAAAGTATCTCGCCGCCGCCGAATCGATCGTCGACCGCGCGGTGCCGAAGGTCGCTAAAATCATGCGCGAGCGCAGCGCGGCGGGTCGGGATTTTCGCGGTGAGGGCGGCATAAACGGGGAGAACCTGAACGCCAAGCGCGCAGCGACGGTCTCGCGGAATTTCACCGTTGAGCGCGCGGAAAAATACCAGGTGGTCGCCGAGTTGGAATCGCGCGGCTCCTTCGATTTCGATTCGAGCCGCTGCAAACTCGTCTGCAAGATCGACGGCAAGGAGGTGTTCACCGAGGATGTGGTCTGGGCCGAGCGCAAAACGATCAAACACGAACTTGAGTTCAATTGGGAGCCGGGCAGCCACAGCGTCGTTTTTGAAATTGTGCCATTGCCGTCGGTGGCGACCGATGCCGCGGCGGTCGTATCGGCGGAAAAGGCGCGCGTGCGCGAGGCGCGGCCGGGCACCACCAGCGTGACGGTGCGCGTGGCCTCGGTGCAGGTGCGCGGGCCGTTGAACCCGAAGTATTGGACCGTGCCGGAAAACCACGCGCGATTTTTCCCCGGTGGTGCCGCCCCCGAGGAACCGGCGGCCCGCGACCGCTACGCCAGCGAGCTCCTGAAGAATTTCGCGCTCAAAGCCTATCGCCGCCCGATCGAGGAGGGGCGCTTGAAGCAACTCGTCGCGCTGGCGCGCCAGATGTATGTGCAGCCGGGAAAAACCTTCGAAGAAGGCGTCGGCCGCGCGATGATGGCGGTGCTGGGCTCGCCGCGGTTTCTGTTTCGCGTCGAGGCGCCTGTGGCGGGCGCGGCCGGCCAGCCGTTTCCGCTCATCGACGAGTATGCGCTCGCGTCGCGGCTTTCGTATTTTCTCTGGTCCACGATGCCGGACGAAGCGTTGTTTGGCCTCGCGGCGCGGGGCGAATTGCGCGGGCAACTGCGCCCGCAGGTCACGCGGATGCTGGCCGATCCGAAGGCGCAGGCCTTCGTTCGCAATTTCACCGGCCAGTGGCTGCAGGCGCGCGACATTGAGTCCGTGCCGATCAACATGCGGGTGGTCATGGGCGCCAGTGCCCCGCGCAACCGCGAAGGCCGCACCGAATTTGACGGACCGTTCCGCCGGCTCATGCGCACGGAGACGGAGATGTATTTCGAGCACCTCATCCGCGAGGACCGCAGCGTCCTCGAACTCGTGGACAGCGACTACGCCTTTCTCAACGAAAAGCTCGCGACGCATTACGGCGTGCCGGGCGTCACCGGTGAGAACATGCGCCTCGTGCAGCTCCCGGCCGACAGCCCGCGCGGCGGCATTCTCACGCAAGGCACGGTGCTCGCGGTGACCTCGAATCCTACGCGCACCTCACCGGTGAAGCGCGGGCTCTTCATCTTGGACAATATCCTTGGCACGCCGGCGCCGCCGGCGCCGCCCAACGTCCCTGATCTCGAGGAGGCGAAGAAGGACTTCAAGGGGCGCGAGCCGAAGCTCAGCGAGATGCTCGCGCTGCACCGGGCCGACAAGGTTTGCAGCTCGTGCCACCAACGCATGGATCCGCTCGGTCTCGCACTGGAGAATTTCAACGCCCTCGGTGCGTGGCGCGATACCGAGGCCAACCAACCCATCGATCCGGCGGGGCAACTCATCACCGGCGAGAAATTTGCCTCAGTGCGGGAGCTCAAGCGCGTGCTCGCGCAGGACCGCAAGCTCGACGTCTTTCGCTGTGTGACGGAGAAGCTGCTCACCTACGCGCTCGGTCGCGGTCTCGAATATTACGACGTGCAGACGATCGACGACATCACCACGCAACTCACCCGCGACGGCGGCAAGATGTCGGTGCTCATCCACGGCGTGGTGGAGTCACCGGCGTTTCAAAAACAACGCGCTCGCGTTGCCGCGCCCGCCACCGTAACCTACGCTCCGCCCGAACGCCTCAGCCCCACGGAATCTCGCCCATGAAAACTCCCGATTCGCGCCCCACCGACGCCGCTGCGCAGCGTCATTTCACTTTCGGTCGCCGCCAGTTTTTGCGTGGGCTCGGTGCCGCCGTAGCGCTCCCCGTGTTGCAGTCGGGTCTCCGGCCCGTGGCGCGCGCCGCCAGTTCCGCGCCGCTGGCGGCCGGCGGCATGGCGACCACCGCCACTGGCGCTCCACTGCGCATGGCCTACGTTTATTTTCCCAACGGGGCGTTGCCGGCCAACTGGTGGCCCACGGGCGAAGGCCCGGATTTCACGCTCGCGAAGACGCTCGAGCCACTCGCACCGCTGAAGCGCTCGATTCAAGTGCTCGGGGGCCTTGACCACAAGAACGCCACGGCGGGTAACGACGGTGCCGGCGACCACGCGCGCGCCAACGCCACGTTCCTCACCGGCGCGCGGGCGCGCAAAACGGACAGCACCGATATCCAAGTCGGCGTTTCCATCGACCAAGTGGTGGCGCAACGGCTGGGTCACCTGACTCGGTTTCCGTCCCTCGAACTTTCCTGCGACTCGATCCGCAAGTCCGGTCGCTGTGATTCCGGCTATTCCTGCGCTTACCAATACAACCTTTCGTGGGCCTCACCCACGACGCCCGTCGCCCCGGAGTCGAATCCCCGGCTGGTTTTCGAGCGGCTCTTCGGTGCGGGCGCGCCCGGCGAACGGCAGCGGAATTTCCAAATGCGCCAGGAGACGCAGCGCTCGCTCCTCGACTTCGTCATGGATGATGCCCACTCGCTCCAGCGTCAGCTCGGCCGCACGGACAAGGAAAAACTCGACGAATACCTGACGGGCGTCCGCGAAATCGAGCAGCGCATCCAACGGACGGAGAAATTCGGCGCACTCCCCGATCCGCAGTCGGACACGCCGGTCGGCATCCCGAGTAACTACGGCGATCACATGGATCTGATGTTCGACCTGCTCGCGATGGCCTTCGAGACCGATTCCACGCGCGTCTCGACGTTGCTTCTTGCGGGTGACGGCAGCAACCGCGCCTATCCGCAAATCGGAATTCCCGAAGGGCACCACTATTGTTCGCACCATCGCAACAACGAGGAGCTGATGGAAAAGGTGGGTCGCATCGATCGCTACTACATGGATCGCTTCGCCCGCTTCCTCAAAAAGATCGACGACAAGAAGGACGCTGACGGCCATTCGATCCTGCACAATTCGATGATCGTTTATGGCAGCGGCAACTCGGACGGTAACCGTCACACGCACCACAATCTCCCCATCGTGCTCGCCGGCGGCGGCGGCGGCACGCTGACGCCCGGTCGCTACACCCAGCTCGGCGGCCAGCCGATGAGCAATCTCTTCCTTAGTATGTCGGATCGGATGGGCGTGACGGGCTTGGATCGCATCGGCGATTCGAGTGGTCGCGTGAAAGCCGTTTGATCTCCCCTTGGCGTGCGACCCGTTTGAACCGGGTTCACCACTTGGCCGTGACTCGGGTCACGCGTAAATCTAATCGGCGTGTCAAATGGCGAATCTACCGGAATTCCGGTGGATTGGCCGAGTGCATTTCGGTCGGTGGCGCACCAACTTGCACGCGGAGGGTCGGATTTTGAAGACGTGCAGGTTGGTCGGAAGGGGTTCCGTTCAAGGCTCGCAGCTCGAAGTTCGGCCCTCTTTTTTTGCGCGCGTTGCGGCTACGCTGGACTCCCGTGTCTTAGCCGGCGTCCGGCGGTCTGGTTGTAGGGCGGGGTCGCCGAACCCCGCCGGGTTTGCTCACC
>JANNEY010000552.1:0-17202 GCA_031379235.1 Opitutaceae bacterium
CTCGGCAAACCTCGGCGGGCAGGGACGCCCGCCGCTAAGCCTGCCCGCTGGCTTTCGTGACATGACTCCGCCCGCCCTCCGCCTCACGGGCCTCGCCAAATCCTTCGGTGCCACTCGCGCCCTGCGTGGCGTCTCGCTGGAGATCGCGCCGGGCGAGGTGCATGCCGTCATCGGCGAAAATGGCGCGGGCAAGAGCACGCTGATGAAGATTCTCAGCGGCGCGCATGAGGCCGATGCCGGCACGATGGAGCTGGCCGGCCAGGTGTATGCCCCTTCCGATCCTCATGATGCCCGCCTGAAGGGCGTCGCCATGATTTATCAGGAGCTGAACCTCGCGCTGCATCTGAGCGCGCAGGAGAACATATTGCTCGGGGCCGAATCCGCGCGCGGCGGTTGGATCGATCGGGCGGCGTCGGGCGAACGGGCGCGGGCGGCCCTCGCGCAGCTTGGCCACGAGTCGCTGGACCTCGGCAAACCCGCGGGCGCATTCTCCATCGCGGAGCAGCAAATCATCGAAATTGCGCGCGCGCTGCTCACCCAGCCGCGCGTGTTGATCATGGATGAGCCGACGAGCAGCCTCACGCAGGCGGACACCGAGCGCTTGTTTGCGACCATCGGCCGGCTGCGCGCACAAGGCGTGAGCATCATCTATATCAGCCATTTTCTCGAGGAGTGCCGCCGCATCGCGGATCGATTCACGGTGCTGAAGGACGGTGAGACCGTGGGTGGCGGCGAAATGAAGGCCGTCGGTCTGGATCGCATTGTGACGCTCATGACGGGCCGCGAAGTGAAGGACCTTTATCCGCGAACCGAACACGGGCTCGGCGGCGTGGTGCTGGAGGTGAAGCAGGCCGTGCTCGCCCGTTTTGCCGCACGGAGATCGCTGGCGCCGGCGTCCACCGGTGCCGTTGCCGCGAGGGAGCGAAACGCTCGGCCGGCGGTGACGATGCAAGTCCGCGCCGGCGAGATTTTCGGGCTGGCCGGACTGATTGGCGCGGGGCGCACGGATTTGCTGCGCGCGATCTTTGCGTTTGAGGAACTCGCTGCCGGCGAAGTCATGTTCGTGAGTTCACCGTCGGCGGCGCCGACGCCGCGCACGCGCTGGGCGCAGGGCGTGGGTTTCCTCAGCGAGGATCGCAAGGAGGAGGGCCTGATGCTCACCCAATCCATCGCGGACAACCTCACGCTGACCAAGCACGCGGCCTTCGGTCGCTTCGGCTGGATCAACGGCCGCCGCCAGCGCACCGCGGCGCAGCACTGGATCGACGAACTCCGCGTGAAGTGCCGCGATGCCCGCCAGCCGATTGGTGAGCTTTCGGGCGGCAACCAGCAGAAAATCGCGTTGGCCCGCCTGCTGGAGCACCCTGCGAAGATTTTCCTCCTCGATGAACCGACGCGCGGCATCGACGTCGGCAGCAAAGCCCAGATCTACGAACTGGTGGGCAAACTCGCCGCGGCCGGGAAAACCGTGGTCGTCGTCAGCAGCTACCTGCCGGAATTGCTCGGGCTGTGTGACACGATCGGCGTGATGTGCCGCGGCGAACTTGCCGCCGTCCGCCCTCGGGCCGAGTGGAACGAGGCGGACATCATGCGGGTGGCGACGGGCGCCACGGGGGATTTTCCCGATGAATGAGACGATGAAAAAAATCCTGACGAGGGCCGGCCCGTTCCTCGGCCTGTTTGTCGTGGTGGTGCTCTTCTGGCTCGCTGTGCCGCTCGACGACGAGAAGCAACAGGTCTTTCTCTCCTATCACAATTTCAAGACGATTTTCACCCAGACGGTGATCGTCGCGATCGGTGCGCTGGGGATGACGCTCATCATCGTGAGCGGCGGCATCGATCTTTCGGCCGGATCGAGCATCGCGTTCACCAGCGTGGTGGGTGCGCTGGCGATTCGCGCCGGGTTTGGTTCCGTGGCGGTGCTCGCCATCGCGATCGCGGCGGGTGGGCTGGTTGGCCTGATCAATGGCGTGCTGGTGGCGGGGCTGAGGCTGGTGCCGTTCATCATCACCCTCGGCACGCTGTGCATCGTGCGCGGGGCGGCGCAGCGCCTCGGCAACAATCAAACCGTCAACTACGACGCCTCGCCGATCAACCAATGGATGACCACGCCCGATCCTTTCAGCAGGGCGTTGCCGCCTGGAGTCTGGATTACGCTCGGGGTGGCAGTGCTGACCGCGGTGTTGCTGCGCCGCACGGTGTTTGGCCGACATATTTTTGCGCTCGGTTCCAACGAAGCGACGGCGCGGCTCTGCGGAATTTCCACCGCGCGCGTCAAGGTGGCGATCTACGCGTTGGGCGGTTGTTTCTTTGGTCTCGCGGGTTTGTTTCAACTCTCGCGGCTCCGCGTTGGCGACCCGACGGCGGCCGTCGGTCTGGAACTCGATATCATCGCCGCGGTAATCGTGGGCGGAGCCAGCCTCAATGGTGGCATCGGCACGATTTTGGGCACGATGATCGGCGCGCTGACGATGGCGGTCCTCCGCAACGGATCGCAACTCATGGGCTGGGAAAATTCCGAACAGCTGATGATCATCGGGGTGGTGATCATCGCCGCGGTTTTCATCGATCGGCTGCGGCAGGGGAGACAGACATGACGGTCGCGCGGGGATTTTCACGGGCATGAAGCGCGTCCTTCTCCAATACGGCCGGGGCGGCCTCGCGGTCGAGTTGCCCTCCGACAACGTCACGGTGGTCGAACCGCGCTTTGTGCCGGGCCTGCCCGACGAGGAAGCGGCTTTTCGTGCGGCGATGCGCCGCCCGTTGGGCCGGCCGCCGCTGCGGGAAATCGTGCGGGCGACGGATCGCGTGGCGATTGCGGTCCCGGATCACACGCGGCCGCTGCCGCGCGAGCGGCTGCTGCCTTGGCTGTTTGAGGAACTCGCGCATGTGCCAGCGGAAAATTTCACGATCATCAACGGCACAGGCACGCACCGCGCGAACACGCCGGCGGAGTTGCGCCAGATGGTGGGCGATGGCGTGTTCGAGCGCTACCGGATCATCAACCACGATTCGCGCGATCCGGATTCATTGCGCCGCGTGGGCGCCACAGTCGATGGCCGGCCGATTGCGCTGAACCGCGCCTATGCCGACGCCGACCGGCGGATTGTGATGGGATTTATCGAACCGCATTTCATGGCGGGTTTTTCCGGTGGCTACAAAGGGGTGTTCCCCGCCGTGGCGGATCTCGAGTCCATCAAACACTACCACCGCGCGCAGGTGATCGCCGATCCGCTCAGCACGTGGGGCGTGCTCACGGGCAATCCCACGCAGGCGCAGGTGCGCGCGAACGGCGCGGTGCTGCCGGTGGATTTTCTCGTCAACGTCACGCAGAACCGCCGCCGCGAGATCACAGGCTTCTTCTGCGGCGACGTGATCGCGGCGCACGACGCCGGCTGTGCGTTTGCGAAGCAGACGGCGATGGTCGCCTGCCCGCAGGCGTTTCCGATCGTGATTACGTCGAACAGCGGGTTCCCCCTCGATCAGAATCTCTATCAGGCGGTGAAGGGCATGTCGGCCGCCGCGCAGATTGTAGGTGAGGGTGGCTTGATCCTCGCCGCGGCCGAATGCGGCGACGGTTTCCCGGATCACGGCAGCTTTAAGAATTTCCTTTTCGGCCATTCGTCCGCCCAGGCGATGCTCGATACCATCGATCGCGCGCCTGCGCCGATCGAGGATCAGTGGCAGGTGCAGTTGCTCGCGTTGATTCTCGTGCGGGCGAGGGTGGGGCTGCATTCGCTGATCGCGCCTGAAGACGTGCGGCGCGCGCACCTTGAGCCGGTGGCCGATCTCGCGGCGCGAGTCATGGAGGAGCTAAAGCGCATCGGCCGCGACGCGCCCATCGCGGTTCTGCCCGAAGGCCCGATGACGATTCCGTATCTGGCGTAACGGCGCGTGGTTCGCCGGCATCGTGGTTCGACCTTGCCAACGAGCTGGGCGAGGTCACCGATTTGGGCGCACGGGAACCCGCGTGCGTGAGAGTAAACGTTGCTTGAGCATCGGTTCTCGTTGGAAAACCCACCCTTCACCCCGTTTTTGAAATGAGAATCTCCACGCTGCTATCTATTTGTCTGCTGGCCGCAACCACGTCCGCCCTCGCGGCGACCGCCCCGGCGAAGCCGAACGTCGTCTTCATCGCCATCGACGATCAGAACGATTGGGTCGGCGCTCTCGGCGGACATCCGCTGGCGAAGACGCCCAATATCGACCGCCTCGCGGCGCGCGGCACCGTGCTGCTCAACGCGCATTGCCAGGCTCCGCTTTGCAATCCCTCGCGCACGAGCCTCATGCTCGGTCTCCGGCCGACGACGACCGGGATCTACGGGCTCGCGCCGTGGTTTCGCACGCTCCCGGAGTGGAAGGATCGCGTCTCGCTGCCCAATCATTTCAAGGCGCACGGCTATCGCACGCTCGCGACGGGGAAGATTTATCATGGCGGTGCCGGCGGTGCCGGTGGCGGAGCGGGCAAGGCCAAGGGGAAAAATAAAAACGCCGACACCGCGCCGGAGTTCGATGTCATTGGCTCCGCGGGCGGCGTCGGTGCGCGGCCTGAGAAAAAACTCATCGGCGACACCCCGATGGGCAACAACCCGCTCATGGACTGGGGCGTCTTCCCGCACAAGGACGAGGACAAGGGCGACTACCAAGTCGCCAGCTGGGCCGTCGACCAGATCAAGTCCGCGCCGAAGGACCAGCCGTTCTTCCTCGCCGCCGGATTTTTCCTCCCGCACGTGCCGATCTATGTCACGCAAAAATGGGCCGATCTCTATCCCGACGACGACAGCATCCTCCCGGTCATCAAGGCCGACGACCGGGCCGATACGCCGCGCTTCTCCTGGTATCTACACTGGAATCTCCCTGAGCCGCGGCTGAAGTGGGTTCAGGAAAAAAATCAGTGGCGGAACCTGGTGCGCAGTTATCTGGCCGCGACCAGTTTCGTCGACGCGCAGGTTGGCCGGGTGATGCAGGCGCTCGAGGAAGCCGGTCTGGCGGAAAATACGATCATCGTCCTGTGGGGCGACCACGGCTGGCACCTCGGCGAGAAAGGCATCACGTGCAAAAACACCCTTTGGGATGCGGGCACGCGCGTGCCCCTCGTCTTCGCCGGTCCCGGAGTCGCCCGCGCCGGCCGTAGCACGCAGCCGGCCGAGCTGCTCGACATTTACCCGACGCTGATTGAACTCTGCGGCCTCGCGCCGCGCACCGATCTCGAGGGCCTGAGCCTCGTGCCGCAGTTGAAAAACGCGCAGACGCCGCGCGTCCGTCCCGCCATCACTAGCCACAATCAGGGCAACCATGGTGTCCGCAGCGAGCGCTGGCGTTACATCCGCTACGCCGATGGCACCGAGGAACTTTACGATCACACGACCGATCCACGGGAGTGGACCAACGTCGCCCTGCGTCCGGAGCACGCAGCGGTGCTCGCGCAGCACCGCCGCTGGCTCCCGACGATCGATCGCCCGCCTGCGCCTAACAGCGCGAGCCGCGTCCTCACCTACGATCCCGCCACCGACGAAGCGATCTGGGAGGGCAAACTCGTCCGTCGCTCCGATCTGATTCCAGACTGAGCGCATGGCTCGGCGGTGGCGTAAATCGCGTCGCGCCGCGCGGAAATTCACCGGCGCGCTCGCGACCTTCATTACCAAAGGAATAAATGGGGCGGCCAACGGGACTCGAACCCGCGACCCCAGGATTCACAATCCTGTGCTCTAACCAACTGAGCTATGACCGCCGTAAGGGTCGGGGAAAATCGGGGTCGCCCTCTCGGCTGTCAACCCATCTTCCGGCGCGGTGTGCGTTTGCTTTTGACGCGACGGCTTCCCGATTCCCGAATGCCGCTCCATGCCGCGCCTGCGCCTCGTTACTTTTAACATCGCCCATGCGCGCGGGCTGACGCCGATTCAGGGCCTCACCAGCCAGCGCAAGCTCCGCGTGAACCTGCGGAAAATCGCGGCGCTGCTCGACCGGCTGGCGCCTGATGTGGTGGCGATGCAGGAGATCGACGAGCGCTCGCGTTGGGCGGGCAACTTCGATCATCTCGACTACCTGCGGGTTCACACGCGTTTTCCGCATTCGATTTTCGGCATCAACAACCGGCGCGCAGGCCTGCTTAATCTGGCCTACGGCAACGCGGTGCTGTCGCGGCACGCTATTCGCTCGGCCGAGACGGTTGTTTTTGGCCAGCGCAGTCTGGGGGAGAAGGGATTTCTCTACGTCGAACTCGATGTCGCCGGTCGCTGCCTCCCGCTCGTGAACCTGCACCTGCATTTCGGTTCGCGCGGACAGCGTTTGCGGCAGCTGGAGCGGTTACTCGGCTGGTTACGCGAAAAACATCGCCTGCACAGCAAGCGCTGGGAGGTGCCGCCGATTATCTGTGGCGACTTCAACAATCCCGGTGATCGCGACGACGCGACCGCCTCCCTGCTCAGCCATCTCTCCGACTACTGTGACTACGTGATGCACCCGATCGCCGGGCTGACCTATCCTTCGCCATTGCCACAGCGTGCGCTGGATTTTGTTTTTCTCCCGGCCGGTTGCACGAAAGTGCATTCCGAGGTCGTGCGGTCGATGCTCTCGGATCACCTGCCGGTGCTGGTGGAGTTTGATTTCTAAGGCCGAGGGTTCGGCGAGCTTGCCCGACGGCGAATAGTTTTTCGGAGCCTCTGGCGCGTCGCTTCAACGACCTGATCTCGATGGTGGGCCACTGATAAAATTTGGTGTCATTCGCCCGGCTTTCCCGCCAAGTTCGCCGCTCCATGTCCCGAATTCAGCAAGTTTTTGCCCGCGCCCGGGCCGAGAATCGCGCCGCCTTCGTCGCCTATGTGTGCGCGGGTGACCCCGACTTTGCGACCTCGGTTGAGGTCTGCCGCGCCTTGCTGGCCAACGGCGTGGACATCCTTGAACTCGGTGTGCCGTTTTCCGATCCGCTGGCGGACGGACTGACCAACCAGCTCGCGGCGCAGCGGGCGCTGGAGAGTGGCATGACCGCAGCGCGGGTATTTGAACTGGTGCGCCGCGTGCGCGAGTTCAGCCAGGCGCCGATCGTATTCTACACTTACTATAACTTGGTTTTCGCCAATGGCGTCGACGCCTACGTGCGGGCGGCCAAGGCGGCAGGGGTCGATGGCATCCTCACGCTCGATCTGCCGCCGGAAGAGGCGGGCGAGGTGAAAAAGGCCTGCGCGGCGCATGGTGTGGAGACGGTTTTTATCATTGCGCCGACGACGCCCAACGCGCGCATCGAAACCATTGCCGCGGCGACGACGGGATTTCTCTACTACGTGTCGCGCGAAGGTGTCACCGGCGTGCGCGATCAGGTCGCGACGAACATTCCCGAGGCCATTGCGCGGGTGCGTTCCCGGACGAAACTACCGATGGTGGTCGGCTTCGGCATCGGCACACGCGCGCAGGTCGCGGAAGTCGCGGCGAATGCCGACGGCGTCGTCGTCGGCAGTGCGCTGGTGAACTGCGTGCGCGACAACCTCGCCAACCGCGCGCAGATCGTGCCGGCCATTGCGGCGCGGGCGGCGGACCTTTCCGCGGGTGTGAAACGGGCGGCGAGGTAACGTGCCGCCGGTCTGAGGAAAAAATCCGCCTCTCCGATGCCCCGCACGGTTCTCCTCATCGACGACGATCGCCTCCAGTATCGGATTACGCAGGCGCACTTTGGTGTTTTCCAGGGAGAAAAATTCTCACTGGAGTGGGTGGGCAGCTACGAGGAAGGACTGGAAAAACTCGCTGGCGGTGGCTTCGCGGCGTGCCTGCTCGACTACCAGCTTGGGGAACGCGACGGGCTTGAACTCATCCGCGCGGCAGTCGCGCGCGACTGTCGCACGCCGATTGTGTTTCTCACGGCGGAGACGGCGGACCGCGTCGACATTGCAGCGATGCACGCCGGCGCGCTCGACTACCTCGTCAAGGGCGAGATCACCCCGCGCATGCTCGAGCGTTCGTTGCGCTATGCGCTCAAACTGGGTGCGACGCTGGAGGCGTTGCGTCTGCTCGCGACGCGCGACGAGCTGACGGGCTTGCTGAATCGCCGCGAGTTCGATCGTGTTTTGGAAGAAGAGCGTGAGCGCGCGCTGCGCTTTGGCCATCCGCTCGGCCTGATCATGATCGATGTGGATCGCTTCAAGGCGATTAACGACGCGCATGGACATCCGGTGGGCGACGCGGTCCTGCGGGAAGTCGCGCGGTTGCTCGGGCGCGAAGTGCGCACGGTGGATCGCGTGGCGCGGTTTGGCGGTGAGGAATTTGCGGTGCTATTGGTGCAAACGGATGCGACGAGCACGATCGATGTCGCTGCGCGACTCTGCGCGGCGATCGCGGGCGAGCCGTTCACGGCGGCGGGCGTCGCGGGGTTGCGCGTGACGATTAGTGCGGGCGTCGCCTCGTTGCCGAATGATGCCCGGTCTGCGGGCGAACTGGTAGCCGCCGCCGACAAGGCGCTCTACGCGGCCAAAGCACGCGGGCGTAATCAAGTCGTGACGTTCGCCCAAACCTAGTCGGCGATGTTGGTGGCTAATACCAACGGTTGGTGAAAAATTGACTTTTGAGGGTGGCGTCGGGACCTCCGGGCCCGACGGTTTTGGTCTGCGGTTCACCCGTGGCCGGGCCCGGAGGTCCCGACCCCACCTCGATCCAACTAAAGTCCAGAAATCATGCGACGTTGGTATAATAATCCATTCGCATAACCGCTGCGCCAAGTAGGGCGAACCGTCCCCGGTGCGCCGGCGTGGGTAGGCGCCTCGGCGGGGTGCCTCGCGCGACCGACGTTGGCCTACCCGCCCGGTGGGGTTATTCGGATAGGTTCTAAGCTGGCGCGAGGATGCGCAGACTCGCCGGCTTCACGCTAAATTCCAAACGCGTGCCGGCCTCGTGCACTTCCCCGTCAGTGTGCAGCCAACCCGGCGCCTTCCGCTCGATCACGAAATGATGGCCGCGGCGCGCCTGCACGCCCCGGCCACCGGCAATGGTGCCGCGGAAAAGGCGCAGCGCGAGCGGCAGTCCGCTGCCGAGCGTCACCGGCGGCAGTGCGCAGAGATCGAGCTGGCCGTCGTCGACGGTTGCGCCCGGCGCGATGCGGGCGTTGTTGCCGTATTGATCCGCGTTGGCCACCGCGAGGGTGAACGCGTGAAAGGTTTCGCTGCGCCCCGCCTGCGACACGACGTAGTCTTGGGGCCGCCACTCGCGCCACGCCGCAGCGCTTGTCGTGAGATAGCGCAGAAAACCGCGGCGCTGGAGCCGGTTGAACCGCCACGCGATCTCCGCCTCGAAACCGAGGCCGGCCGCCGTGAAGAAGGGATGTCCGTCCGCGATCCCCGTGTCGATCAGGCGCGGTCGGCCGTGCTCTAGAATATCGAGGGCGCGGGCGACGGAACCGTGGATGTGCAGGTGCCGGCCGAGTCCGTCGCCCGAGCCGCACGGAACGAGGCCGAGCGTGACGGCGGTGCCGGTTACGACGGCGGCGATTTCATTCATGGTGCCGTCACCGCCGACGGCGACGATGCGTTCGCAGCCGTCCTCGATGGCTTGACGGGTGAGGTCCGAGGCGTGCCTCGCGCGTTCGGTGAGGACCACGGCGGCACCCTGACGCTCCGCGTAGGCGCGCACCTCCGCCAGAGCGCGACTCGCCCGGCCGGAGCGGGGGTTAACGATGAAACGGGTTTTCAAGGTGGGATATTTTTTGACCACGGATTGCACGGCTGCGATGGATTGGAAGAACAAAACCGTGCGCGATCGAACCCTCCTCCATGTGCTCACCGGGCCGACCGCCGTCGGCAAGACCGAATGGGCCTTGCGTTGGGCCGAGCGCCACCACGCCGAGATTGTGTCGTGTGACTCGCTGTTGTTCTACCGCGGCATGGACATCGGCACCGCGAAGCCCACCGCGGCCGAGCTCGCACGGGTGCCGCATCACCTCATCGATCTCTGCGCGGCGAGCGAGCGGATGGACGTCGTGCGCTACGTCGCGCTCGCACGCGAGATCGTGGAAAAAATCCAGGCGAGTGGCGGCCGCGTGCTCGTGACCGGTGGCAGCGGGTTTTATCTCAAGGCCTTTTTCGCCGCCGTTGCGGACGAGGTCGCGGTGCCGGCAGCGGTGCGCGCTGAAGTAGGGGAGATGAGCCGCGATGATGCGCTCGTGCGGCTGAGGGCCTTGAATCCCGCGGGCCTCGGTGCGCTTGACGTCGCCAACCCGCGGCGGGTCACACGTGCGCTAGAGCGCTGCCTCACGTCCGGTCGGACGCTGGCTGATCTAGCGGAGGAATTCGCCCGGCAGCCGGCGCCCTTCGCCGAATATCGCGTCGAGCTCACGCGCCTCGAGCGCGACCCCGCGGATCTCGCGCGCCGGATCGATACGCGGGTGGCCGCCATGTTGCGCGCCGGTTTAATCGACGAGGTGCGCGCCATGCGCGCGGCGGGATTTGAGCAGAATTCGAGCGCCGCTGGCGCCATCGGCTATCGCGAGGTGATCGCTGTGCTTGATGGGCGCGGGCAGGAAAGCGAGTTGGCCGCGGCGATCGCCAGGAACACCCGCGCGTTGGTGAAGAAGCAACGCACGTGGTTTCGCACGCAACTGCCGGCCCATCGCGAACTCTGGGCGGAAAAACTGAAGAGCGAGACCGAGCTTTTTTCCGTCTAGAGTGGAAGGAAATCGAAACGCGCTTTGCCCGGAAGAACGGGCAAATTTGACTCGCCGGCGTGCTTCGCCGGATCCGGGTTTTGGCTCGACTTTCGCGCGGAATGAAATTGGCTCGCAAACTTTTCCGCCGCACGGGCGTCTCGTTCGGCCCGCGCCCACATCCTCTTCTATGACAAGCAAACGAAACATTCCGACCCGCCGTTTCATCAAGCCCAGCTTCAACTTCTTGATTGAGAAGAAGCGCGATGGAGGCGAGTTCACGCAGGAGGAGATTCGCTACATCATTGATAGCACGCTGGATGGCGAGATGCCGCAGCACCAGCTCGCGGCGCTCGCGATGGCCATTTATTTCTCGGGCATGTCGGCGCAAGAGACCGCAGATCTGACCGAGGAGATGATGCTATCGGGCGAAGTGATCGACCTTTCCCACATCGCGAAGCCGAAAATCGACAAGTATTCCACGGGCGGCGTGGGTGACAAAACCTCGCTGGTGCTGGTGCCGCTCGCGATGGCTGCGGGCGTCGTGGTCCCGATGATGTGCGGCGTCGAGCACGACTACATCATCAACACGCTAGAGAAGCTCGCGTCGATTCCCGGCTTCAAGGGTCACCACACCAACGAACAGTTTGCCCAGCAGTTGGCGAAAATTGGCGGGGCCATTGTCGCGCAGACCGATGATCTCGCGCCGGTTGAGGCGAAGTTCTACGAACTCCGCAAGGAAACGGGCACGATCCCGAGCCTCCCGCTCATCACGGGCAGTGTGCTTTCCAAAAAATTGGCCGAGGGTTCCGAGGGCTTGGTCATTGATGTGAAGTGGGGCAATGGCTCCTTCATCAAGGATCTTGAGCAGGCGAAACAACTCGCGCGCTCGATGACGCGCGTCGGCCGCTCGATGAAGCGTCGCTGCGTTGCGCTCGTCACCGATATGAATCAGCCGCTCGGCGACACGGTCGGCACCTCCCTCGAAGTGAAGGAAGCGATCAAGCTCCTCAAGGGCGAGGGTCCGGAAGACATGAAGGAACTGGTCCTCAAGCTCGGCATGGAAATCGTCCGCCTCGCGGGCGTAGCCGGTTCAACGCTTTCGGCCAAGCAAACTGTGCAGCGCCACCTCACCGACGGTTCGGCCTTGGAAAAATTCAAGGATCTTGTGAAGGCGCAGGGCGGCGACACGGCCTTCATCGATCACCCGGATAAATTTCCGGCGGCGCGCCACATCCGCAAGCTGCCCGCGCCCAAGCGCGGCTACGTCCACACGATCAACGCGGCGATGATTGCGCACGGCGTGCATCTCCTGGGCGCCGGCCGGCTCGCGCCGGGCGACAAAGTCGATCATTCGGTGGGTGTTTCGGAAATCAAGAAAGTCGGCACGCAAGTGAAGCAAGGCGAGCCGCTGATGATGATCCACTACAACGACGAGGCGAAGCTCGAGACCGCGCTGAACCTCTTCAAAGACGCCTACCGTCTCGCGCCGAAACGTCCGACGCCTCCGCCGCTGATCGTCGAGCGCGTGGCGTAAAGGAAGCGAGCGCTGTTGCGACGAAAGCCGATCCCGTGATGCGGGATCGGCTTTCTTGTTTTTGGAAACGGGCGCGGGTTTGTCGCTTCAAGGCCTCAAGAGCGGGAAGTTGCTCAGTCCTGTGTTAGGCGGCGCTTGGCTCCCTTTGAATATTCGATTCACGGTGCTTTAGATCCGTAATACTCGTTGCCGACCGCTGCCATTATGCGACTCATTGCGCCGGAATCGTCGTTCACGTTGATCATGATAACCACGCCACGTCCAGTCTCAGCACCCGCGAAGAGGTAAGCGTGGAAGCCCTCGTCAATTCCACCGTGGTGAAAGCGTAGCGATTTCCCGCTCCTATCAATCTCGAAGCCCAACCCGCTATTGGCTTTTTGCACGGTGAGCATCTGACGTGTCATTGAGGGTGAAATCACGGGATTTGATTTACCTGCGAGGGACGTCTGAATACCGATCGCAAAGCGGGCGAGATCAGAGGGTGTCGTCCACAGGCCAGCCGCCGCCATTTCCGGGTAGGTGTGCCATTTGCCTTGGACCGCTTCGCCATTCGGGTGGTGTCCCGTTGCGGCCAAGGCGACCTGGTCGGCCGGCAGCGGTTGTTCGTAGGTGCTGGCGGTCATCTGCAGCGGTGCCAGCACGGCCTCCTTCATGAACTCCGGAAATGATTTTCCAGTCACGTCGATGATCATCTGCTGCAGCACCGTGTAACCGCCACCCGAATAGCGCCAGAGGCTTCCGGGCGTGGCGTCCACTCTAATCGATGCAGTGTTGGCGGGCATGGAGCCATCCAGTATATGGCGCAACGTGGGAAGGCGGGAGCCCGCATTGTATCCGGGAAAGCCGTGCACAGTGAGTCCTGCACAATGGCTGAGAATCCGCCGTAATGTGACCTTCTCGTGTCTCGTGAACTCGTTCTCCGGCACCTGCCAATCCTTTAGCCTTCGATTCACGTCGTCGTCCAGGGACAACTTTCCGTCCTGAACCAGGCGCAATGCGCCGAGGGCGGCCACGGGCTTGCTGATGGAACCCGCTTGAAAAAGCGTGTTCGTGGTGACTGGGGTTGTGGCGCTAGTGTCTGTGTAGCCGTAGCCCTTGGCTTGGCGGATCTCGCCGTCGTCGATAATGGCAATGGACACGCCCGGGATGCGGTGATTCTTCATCTCGGTTGCCACAACATTGTCCACAGTTGACCCGAGCGTCTGAAGGGCTGGCGCGGATAGCCAGAGACTCAATCCCACTCGCAGTGCACGTTGGCGTCGCGCGTGACTTACGATGGACGTGCGGCGTTCGATGAAGGGACGATGCAAAATCATGGAAGGTGCCGAGACGCCTATCAGGTAGTGACCAACTTCGTGTTGCTCATCTTGGTTGGCTAACTTGGAAGCGCGGTTTTGCGATTCAAGTCCGATTTGGATAATCGAAGCAGACATGCGCCAAATTTGGCTCTGCTGTTGCTTTGTAAAACCGACAGCACGGGGCTACGCATTTCGCATCCTGGTTCCTCGAAAATAATTTGCGGCGCATCGGCGGCCGCTTCCCAATCCCGCCGATGTCCGACGATTTCCCTTCCGAAGAAAAACCCACCAAGGCCCCGCCGCCCTTCATCGACCGCTCGGGCTGGCCGAAGCCGTGGGCACAGTTGAAATACTTCACGTTTCAGCCGGCGATTTTTCCGCGGTTGCTCGGGCACGTGTCGGATGACGCGCGGCCGGGCGACTTCGTCAACGTCTACGACAAGAACGGCAACCTGACTGGCGGCGGGCTCTTCAACCCCCGCGCGAAGATTCCGCTGCGCGTCGTCTGCCACTCCGTGGAGCCGGTTAGCGAAAGCTATTTCGAGGCGGCGATTCGCCGGGCGGTCGCGTTGCGCCGAGATTTATTCAAACTTGACGAGACGACCGACGCCTACCGCCTGATCAATTCGGATGGGGACGGCCTCAGCGGGCTCATGATCGATCGCTATGGCGAGACGCTGTTGTGCGAAGTCCATTCGCTCGGCATCGCGCAGCGCCTGCCGAAATGGCTGCCGCTGTTGCACGAGCTCGCGGGCACGAAGTTCGCGCGCGTGCATGTCGATCACGATCTCGGCAGCTTGGAAGGCATCAAGCCGTCGACCTTCAACGAAACCAACGCCGCGGCACCGGACCGAGTGAAAATTCGGGAGCATGGCGTGCGCTACGAGGTGGATTTCGCCGAGGGCCACAAAACCGGTTTCTTCTGTGACCAGCGGGACAATCGCCGCGGCATCGCGCGCTTCACCAAGGATGCGCGCGTGCTCGACCTCTGCTGCTACACGGGGGGATTTTCGCTCAACGCGAAAGTCCTCGGTGGTGCCGCCGAGGTGACCAGCGTTGATCTCGATGAGGTCGCGCTCGCGCAGGCGAAACGCAACATGAACCTCAATCAGGCACGGCTGAAATTCGTCCATGCCGACGCCTTTGCCTACGCGCGGCAAATGCAGCAAAACGGGGAGAAGTGGGATGTGGTCGTGCTCGACCCGCCAAAGTTCATCTTCACGCGTGATGCCGCTGGAAACTGGGAGGGCCGGCAGAAATATGAGGACCTGAACCTGCTCTCTATCTCGCTGGTGAAAACCGGCGGAATTTTTGTCACGTGCTCGTGTTCGGGCCTGCTCTCGCTGGAGGATTTTGAGGCGCACGTGATCAAGGCGGCGCATCGCATGAACCGTCGCCTGCAGTTTTTCGATCGCACCGGCCCCGGTGTGGATCATCCGGTTTACTCGAACTGCCTCGAGAGTCGCTATCTGAAAGTGCTGTGGGCGCGGGTGGTGTGAGGACGATGGTGGAGCGGGAGGATGCCGGCCAAGTTCGGCATTGATGTGCCGCGAAGCTTGCCGCAACACTGCCAAACCGAACATGCCTGCCACGTTTGCACCCGTCATGAGAGCATGCTGTGCCGCTTTTGCGCTACTGTGGCTGAGCGCGCACGCGGCGGAGCCCGTCTCGCCGTTGATCGGGACGACGCTCGAGCAAGTGGTGGCCAAATACGGCGAGCCCAAAAGCCAGATTACCGTTGGCGACCGGCTGGTGATTTTTTATCCGAAGGAGCGGATTGTTGTGCGTGGTGGCCGGGTGATTGAGGTGGAGCAGCTCGCGGCCGAGCCAGTGCGCCGACCTGAACCACCCGCGACAGCGCCCGCCAACCCGCCGTCGTCCGGCACCGGGCCGAATGCCGGGAACGCCGTTCCCGTGGCGGCGGCGCCGGGAACGCCGACCTCACCGGAGACGGTTGCTCCCGCCGTGCTGCAGCCTCTGCCCACGCCCGAGCCCAGAGTTGAGATCAAACTGGTCCGACCGCCCTCCGCCAATGGCCGCGGTCCGACGACACCGCTGCCCGCTCCAAAGGAAGAAGTCATGCCTGCGGCGCCCGTTATTCCGCCGCCTCCCGTCGTCGAGCGCAAAGCCGGTCCGACGAAACAGGAACTCGCGGCGCAGGCGGCCGCGGCGGAGCGCGCCGCGGAACTGGCGGCGAAAAACAAGCGGGCGAAAACGACCAGCTCGGCGGTTCGCCGCTTGGATTTTGCCGAAGGTTCGGCCTTGGAAGACGAAGGCACGCCGACTTGGCGTTACGTTTTGCTGGCGGTGGTGGTGGTTGGAGGCTTCGGATTTTTCATCTGGCGGTGGCGGCAGCGCCAGGCCGACCTTGCGGCCACATCGGTGGAAAACACGCCGGTGCGGAAGACGGCCGCGCCGGCCGCGGCGGCCCCCGTTGCGGCGCCGGTTCGCTCCCGAGAGACCCTGTTCTCCGCAGATTTTGTTTCGCGTTTGGATACCGCTCAGTTCGAAACCTTGGTGACGGCCTACTACGGGAAGACTGGTGTTGTGGCCGTGCGTGCGGGCAGTGGCGCACCGGGATTGGTGCGGGTGCGGATTTCGTGGAAGGGCGAGCCCCGGCCGTTTGCTGGCGTGCTCTGCCTGGATCGGGCCACCGCGCCGATCGACGCGAAACCTTTGCGGGAACTCGCCGCGGCGCTGGCGCAGGAAGACATCCGGCGCGGACACGTCGTCACGACGGGAAAATTTGCCCCGGCAGCACGCGATTTTGCGGCCGAAAATCAGCTCACGTTGCTCCCCGGCGATACCTTCCTGGAGAAATTAAACGCCCTGCCGGATAGTGCCCGCGCTGAAATCATGCGCGCGGTTGCGCCGACGAATTCGGCGGGGTGAGTCTGGTGGCGGAACTTGCCGCCGGCCGGTTCCACCTTCCACCACTAAGATCAGACGCGTCCTAGGTAGGTGCCGTCGACGGTGCTGACTTTGATCACTTCGCCTTCCTTGATGAAGAGGGGCACTTGGACTACGAGGCCGGTCTCAAGCTTGGCGGGCTTTTGGACATTCGAAGCGGTGTCGCCTTTCACGCCGTCAGCCGACTCGATGATTTTAAGCGCGACGGTCGAGGGTAGATCGACGGAGAGCGGGCGTTCATCGACGAAAAGCACGTCGACCTTGCCGCCAGGGGCGAGGTAGTTCTTCACGTCGCCCAGCTGAGTCTCGGTGAGCTCGATCGTTTCAAAGGTGGTGTTGTCCATGAACGCATAAGTCCCACGGTCAGCGTAGCTGAATTCGAGTTCCTTGCGCTCCGTGGGCATCACGTCGATCGTGTCAGTCGAAGCGAAGCGTTGGTCGAGGGCTTTCCCGTAACGCAGATTGCGCATTTTGATCTGCACGAAGGCGCGGAGATTCCCCGGCGTGCGGTGCTGCGTCTCCATGACGAGGTGCGGCTCGTTGTTGAACTTAATAACTTGGCCTCTGCGGATATCGTTGGCTGCGGGCATGACGTGGGGCGGTTCGGTCGGACGGGTTTTGAGTGGTGAAAGGGTCCACAGTGGCGAGTCAGGGTTGGCGCTGTCAAGGCCTCGGCCAAAACGGGCAGGCGGAGGCCACGGTGCTGCGGAGAAGCCGCGCAAGGTGTTCGCTGGCAGTGGCGGTTAAATTAGCTGGCCAAATCCGCGGTGCCGTGCAGGGTGGACGGTGGCATGCCAGACCCAAAGTCCCATCTTGATCTCGCGCAGGTGCAGGTG
>JANNEY010000553.1:0-9629 GCA_031379235.1 Opitutaceae bacterium
CACCTGCACCTGCGCGAGATCAAGATGGGACTTTGGGTCTGGCATGCCACCGTCCACCCTGCACGGCACCGCGGATTTGGCCAGCTAATTTAACCGCCACTGCCAGCGAACACCTTGCGCGGCTTCTCCGCAGCACCGTGCCCTCCACCCCCGCGCAAGAAAAAGCCCATCCGGCGCAAATCCCGCTCTGGGCCGGCGGCGCCCCGGGATTCGAAGCGCGCCGCGGCGAACCCGAGCGCACCGATTGGCGGCAGGAACCGGACATCGTGTTCCCAGTCACGTTCAACATTCACCAGCCCTCGGTGACACCCTACCTGCCGCCGCGCGGCACCCCGGCCACGGGCTGCGCCGTCATCATCGCGCCCGGCGGCGGCCACATGTTTCTCACCACCGATCGCGAGGGCTACGATCTCGCGGAGATTCTCGCGCGGCGCGGCATCACGGCCTTTGTGCTGAAATACCGCCTGGCCCGCGACCGCGCGGAAAATTCCCCCTACAAGATCGATGATGCCGGCGCCGACGCCCTCCGCGCCGTGCGGCTCGTGCGCAGTCGCGCCGCCGAGTGGGGCGTGAAACCCGATCGCATCGGCTTGCTGGGATTCTCCGCCGGCGGGGAAGTCGCACTCCTCGCCGCCGCACGCCACGATGCCGGCAAATCCACCGCCACCGATCCGGTTGAGCGCGCGAGTTCACGGCCGGATTTCTTCGCGCCAATTTATCCGGGCGGACTGCAGCGCACCGACCTCACCTTCGCCAAAGACGCGACGCCGCCGGCATTCCTCGCCTGCACGTTCGATGACCGCATGCCGGAACAACTCGCTGCGTTTTTCGGCAGGCTGCGCCAGGCCGGCGTGAATGCCGAACTCCACATTTACAGCACCGGCGGTCACGGCTTCGGCGTCCGCGAACGCCCGCTGGCCGTCACCGGCTGGCACGCGCGCTTCGTCGATTGGCTTGGCGACCGTGGATTTTTGAAATGATTTCCCGCGTTCGATCGCTGGTGCGCTTCGGCCTAGGCGCAACGCTCGCCGCGACGGCAGTCGCCGCGCCTTCCTTCGAAAAGGAAGTGGCTCCGCTGCTGAAAAAATACTGCTACGAGTGCCACGACGAAAGCGTCCACAAGGCCGGGCTCGCCCTCGACGGCTACAAGTCCGCGGCCGATGTGCGCGGCGCGCGGAAGCATTTCGAATCGGTGCTGCGCAACGTCACGCGCCACGAGATGCCTCCCGACGACGCCGTGGAGTTCCCCACCAACGCCGAACGCGAGACGATCGCGCAGTTCATCGAGAGCGAGCTCTTCCAACTTGATCCCGCGAACCCCGATCCGGGCCGCGTGACGCTGCGCCGGCTCAACCGCGCCGAATACGACAACGCGATCCGCGATCTCGTCGGCGTCGATTTCAAGCCGGCGGCCGATTTCCCCGCGGACGATTCCGGCTATGGCTTCGACAACATCGGCGACGTGCTTTCGCTCCCGCCGGTGCTGATGGAAAAATATTTCTCCGCCGGCGACAAAATCCTCGATCAAGCCATCGTCACCGAGCCGATCCAGAGCCGCATCGTCCGCGTCCCCGCCAGTCTCGCGCAGATCGGGTTCAACGCCGTCGGTGATCGGGGCGATGGCTGGGTGCAGCTCATCAGCCTGGAGGAGGACGACGTCGCAGTGGAAATGCCCATCACCGCCGCGGGGGACTACCTCGTGCGCTTCCAAGCCTACGCGACCAAAGTCGGCGGCGCGCTCGTCGGCCAGGGCAGCGAGAAACCGATCGAGTTCAAGGAAGACCCGGACCCGACGAAGATCGCGGTGGCGTTGAACGACGTGTTTGTCCGCGAGTTCACCGTCACGACCGACGAGAAAAATCCCGGCATCTACGAAGCCCGTCTCGGCGTGCCGGCTGGCCGCCAGAATTTTCGGGCCACGATGCGCCGCAAGCGCTACGGCGAAAACGAACTCACGATGCTTAATGGCCGCCTCGGCAAGCAGCAGCCCGGCATCGTCTACGTGAAGTGGATGGAAATTGAAGGTCCGTTGCCCGCGGCGACGCGCCGGGTTCAATCCGGTCAGGGCGGGCCGCAGGTGCTCGGGCAGAATGGCGAGGTCGGCACGACCATCGAAGCCGGACGCGCCGGTGAGTTCATCCTCCGCGCCCAAGCGCACGCCTATCAGGCCGGCACCGAGCCGGTGCGCATGGAGTTTCGCATCGACGGTCGGCCGGTGCAGACCTTCGACGTGCTCGCGCCCGGCCAGATGCAACCGATCCCAAAGCAGCGCGTGTTTTCCCTCCAGCTCCTCGTGCCGCAGCCAGAAGTTTACGAGACGCGCGTCACCCTGCCCGCAGGCCCGCACCACTTTTCCGCTGCCTTCGTCAACGCGTTCGCCGATCCCCAAAACGAGAATCCCAATCTCCGCGAGCGCCGGCTCGTGCTGCATCATCTTGAGGTCGCCGACTTGTCCGCCGCGGTGCTCAAGCCGCCGCTGCCGGAGCCCCTGCGTGCGCTCTTCGCAGCGGCGGGTGGAAACGAGACTGACCACGAGGCCCGCCAAATCATCGGGACGTTTGCGCGCCGCGCGTGGCGGCGACCGGTGGCAACGGATGAATTGGAAAAACTCGTGCGCCTTTACCGCCTCGCCCGCGCCGAGGGTGACAGCTTCGCCGGCGGAGTGAAACTCGCGCTCAAGGCCGCGCTGGTCTCGCCGCATTTCCTGTTCATCGGCGAAGCCCCCCCGCCCGAGGCCTCCGCCGCGAAGGCCGTGCCGCTTGGCGAGATCGCGCTCGCCTCGCGGCTCTCGTTTTTTCTCTGGAGCTCGGGGCCGGACGAGGAACTGCTCACGCTGGCCGAACGCGGCGAACTTCGCCGGCAACTCGCCCCGCAGGTCCGGCGCATGCTGGCTTCGCCGAAGGCGCGCGCGCTCGTCGACAATTTCGCGAGTCAGTGGCTCGAAGTGCGCAGTCTGGGCAATATGCAGCCGGACAAAAAACTTTTTCCCGAGTTCGATCCCGCGCTGCGCAGTGCAATGCAGCGCGAGACCGAACTGTTCTTCGAACACGTGCTGCGCGCCGACCGCAGCGTTTTAGATTTTCTGCGGGGCGACTACACGTTCGTGAATGCGCGACTCGCGAAATTCTACGGCCTGCCCGCCGTGACGGGTGACGAGTTCCAAAAAGTATCGCTCGCCGGCACGCCCCGCCGCGGCGTCCTCACCCACGGCAGCGTGCTCACGCTCACGTCCAATCCGACCCGCACCTCACCGGTGAAACGCGGCAAGTGGATCCTCGACAACCTGCTCGGCACACCACCTCCGCCCCCGCCGCCCAACATTCCCGAGCTCGACGACAAGGGCCGCCAGCTCACGGGCACGCTGCGCGAGCAGATGCAGCAGCACAGCACCAACGCCACCTGCGCCTCCTGCCACGCGCGTATGGATCCGATTGGGTTCGGCTTTGAAAATTTCAACGCCATCGGCGCGTGGCGTGCCAAGGACGGCGACACCGCCATCGATGCGTCGGGCAAACTCGCCGGGGGCGACACCTTCGCGGGCGCGAGCGAGTTGAGCGAGCTGCTGGCGCGCAAGCGCGCCGACGACTTCCGCCGCTGCCTCGCCGAGAAGATGCTCACCTACGCGCTCAGTCGCGGCGTGGAATATTACGATCGCCCCGCCGTCGAAAAAATCTCCGCCACGCTCCGCGCGGGTGATGACAAATTTTCCGCCCTCATCCTCGCCGTCGCGCAGAGTTTTCCCTTTCAGCACCGTCGTGCCGGCCCGTAGCCGCTCGCGTTTTCCCCGGTAAACATCCACCTTTTCCACCTCGTCGCCTCCTCCCCATGCACACCCCATCCTGGCAGATTCCACGCCGCACTTTTCTCCGGGGGTTGGGCACCGCGGTCGCCCTGCCTGTGCTCGATGCGATGCTGCCCACGCGCGCCCAGGCTGCGGCCGCAGATTCGGCGAAGTTTCCCCGCCGCATCGCGTGGGTCTATGTGCCGAACGGAAAAAACATGGCCGACTGGACGCCCGCCGCGACGGGCGCGGACTACGCCCTGCCGTCGATTCTCGAACCCCTCGCCGCTCATCGGCGCGATTTCACGCTGCTCAGCGGCCTCGCGATGGATCCGGCCAACGAGCACGGCGACGGCGGCGGCGCCCACGCGCGGGCCTCGGCGACATTTCTTACCGGCGTCCACCCGCGCAAAACCGCCGGCGCCGATATCAAGGCCGGCGTCTCCGCCGACCAGATCGCGGCGAACAAGATCGGCGGCACGACGCGGCTGCCCTCGCTCGAGTTGAGCTGCGACAGCGGCCAGCGCGGCGGCTCGTGCGACTCCGGCTACAGCTGCGCCTACCAGTTCAACATTTCCTGGCGCTCCGAAACCCAGCCCATGAATCCCGAGGTCGATCCGCGCGCGGCGTTCGAGCGGCTCTTCGGCAACGGCGAAGCCGGCGCTTCGCTCGAAGCGGCGGCGCGCCGGGCGCGCTACCGCAAGAGCGTGCTCGACTTCGTGCTCGACGACGCCCGCACCCTCAGCGGCCGGCTCGGTGAGCACGACCGGCGCAAGCTCGACGAGTATCTCACCGCCGTCCGCGAAATCGAAACCCGCGTCGAACGCGCGGAGAAATTCGGGCCGCCGAAGCTCCCGCCCGGCGTGGTCGCGCCCGAGATGTTCGAGACCTTCGATGCGCAGGTCCGCCTGATGTATGATATCCTCGCGCTCGCGTTTCAGACCGACAGCACGCGCGTCTCGACGTTCATCGTCGCCCACGACGGCAGCAACCGCCCGTATCCCACCATCGGGATCCGCGACGGCCACCACGATCTCTCGCACCACCGCAACGACGAGGCAAAGAAAGCCCAGATCGCGAAGATCAACCGGTTTCACACCGGCCAGTTCGCCTACTTCCTCGACCGTCTGAAATCGATCCGCGAGGGCGAGGCGTCGCTGCTCGACCACTGCACCATCCTCTACGGTTCCGCGATCAGCGACGGCAACAAGCACCTCCACGAGAATCTCCCGATCCTCGTCGCCGGCCACGGCGGCGGCTCGATCGCGACCGGAAGCCACGTGCGCGTCGACGAGAAGACGCCGCTCACGAATGTCTATCGCTCGATGCTCGACACCGTCGGTGTGGCGACGGAAAAAATCGGCGACAGCACGGGCAAGCTCGATGCGGTGTTCAAGGCGGCGTCGTAGACGTCGTCTAAAAAAGGTCCGGTTTCTTCGGGCGTCGGTCGCGCTGACGCCTTTGTCCAAAGGCGAAACTCTGGCCCGGTGTCGGCAACACCGACGCTCTACCTGAATTCCGCGCTCTGAGCGTCAGGGCCGGATCGTTTCGACGAACACGCACCGCCCGTCGCGCACCGCGATGATCGTCGCGTCCTTGATCGCGTCACGGCGCTCGTCGAGCGAGGTGCGGCCGGTGATGCCGGGAAAGTCGCGCGTCGCGGCGAGGGCGTTTCTTAAGGCCTCGCGCTCCGTCGTGCCCGCGCGCCGGATCGCGTCCGCGATGAGCCGCACCGAATCGTAGGAAAGTGCGGCGAGACCGACGGGCGCGCTGCCGTGGCGCTGCTGGTAGGCCGCCACGAAACGCTGCGACGCTGGGTCTGCGCTCTCCGCCGAATAGTGCGTCGTATAGACCGTGCCCTCGAGTGCCGCGCCGCCGATCTCAAGGAGCTGCGGGGCCTCGAAGCCATCGCCGCCGAGGAGAGTCGCGCGCAGCCCGAGTTCGCGTGCCTGTTGCGCGGCGAGTCCGGCCTCGACGTAGTAGCCCGGCAAAAAAATCGCGTCGGCCCGCGCGCCGCGGACGGCGGTGAGCTGCGCGCGGAAATCCTTGTCGCCGCCGGCGTATTTCTGGGTCGCCACGATTTCGCCGCCGAGCGCGGCAAAGGTTTTCGCAAACACCTCCGCGAGCCCGACCGAGTAGGGCGACGTCGCGTCGATCAGCAGCGCGGCGCGGCGGAGTCCGAGTTTTTTCCACGCGTAGGCGGCGAGCACTTCGCCCTGAAACGGATCCGTGAAGCACATGCGGAAGATGCAGTCGCCGGCCGCGGTCACGCGCTCGTTGGTCGCGGCCGGCGTGACGAGCGGGATGCCCGCCGCCTGCGCAATCGGCGCCGCCTCGAGCGTGCGCGTCGAGGAGCATTCGCCCACGAGCGCGACCACCCGGTCGCGCGACAGGAGTTTTTTCGCCGCCGTCGCGGACTCGCCCGCCAGCGAACGGTTGTCCTCCACGATGAGAGCGGCCGGCCGCCCGAGGATGCCGCCCGCCGCATTGAGATCATCAATCGCCAGCCGCGCCCCGCGCAGCGCCGCCTCACCGAACGACGCGTCGCGGCCCGAAATCGACATGAAGAACCCGAGCTTCACCGGCTCGCCCGCCGGCACCGCGGCGCGCGCGCCCGGCACAGCCAGCGTGAGCGCAAGGGACACAGCGAGGACGGCGGAGCGAAGGCGGGAGCGCATGCCATCAGGAGGCGGAAAATTCGCCGCACCGCAAGCGGGTGGGCACATGCCGGCAGACCGGCCAGACTTGCCGGTCAACGCGGCCACGTCGTCGCAGCGTTGCGCTGAGGCCGGTCACGAAATCGTAACCCGCGCCTTGCCTCGCTCCCCGCGAAGCGCGGGCAAGGGGGCGAAGGCCGGGCTTGAAGGCACCCGCCGGTTCTGGCACACGGATTGCACCCCACCCCTGCGCACTTTTTCCAGAATATCTGCGGACGCTCCTTCGTCCGAAGCCCGTCCACCTTCCCTTCCCTCCTCCGTTCCAGCCGCGCGCCGCCTTCGGCCCGCACCGTCCGTTCCACCCGCCTCCCCCTCCAACGTCCGTCGCTTCCCTGCGCCGGATTATCATGCCGTCATGAAACTCCGTCTGCCCCTCGCCACCCTCGTCAGTCTCCTCGGCGCGCTCTCCGCGCCTGTGTCGCTCCTCGCCCAAGCCAAGGTCGAAGAAGTCGTCCTCGGACCCGCCATCGGTGGGCATTATGCGAGTGGCATTCCCCACCTCAGCAAGACCGGACTGCATGTCGCCATTCAGGTCTCCAAAGGCAGTCGGTTCGCCATGCGCGTCGATGGCGTCGACGGTCCCTCCGTTGACGTCGTGGCACAGGGTTTTGTTTTTTCCACCGACGGAACCCGCCACGCCTACGTCGCAAAAGTCGGCGAAGAGCACATCGTCGTGCTCGACGGCAAGGAAGTCGCCCGCGCGCGCCCCAATCGCAACGGACAGATCCCGTTCCGGGATCTCGGATTCCCGCCCAAAGGAACTCGCTTTTACTACATGCAGATGATGCCGCCCGATGGTTCACCCGAGCGCTGGGTGATCGATGGCAAACTGGGGGAAACCAACTTAGGCTTGGAGACGCCCATATTCAGCCCCGACGAGACGCGCTATTTTCAGAAAGCGGTCGACGGCCGCGTCCGGACTCTTTTTGTCGATGGCAAGAACTCGGGTTTTCCGGGTGAAGACCCGCAGTTTTCACCCGACAGCAAGAATATCGTCACGATCGTTCGCTCTCCCACGGAGAGCACCTTGACGATCAACGGGCGACCGGGCTCCCGCGCGAAGAATATCATCAGCGCCCATATGTCGACCGGGGGCCTCAATCTGCTGGTGATGGGCACCGGCCGCGAAGGCGGCAACACCCAGTTCCTCGGCACGGCGGGGAAGAAAATCGAGGGCAGCGACTGCCAGATCATCGAGAGCCTCACCTTCAGCCCCGACGGCAAACGTTACGCCGCGCTCTGCTCCAATCACAGCAGAAAGTTCATGCTCATCGACGGCAAGAAGCACCAGGACTATGATGGCATCACGGAATTCACGTTTTCCACCGATTCGACCAAAACGTTCTACGTGGCTCGGGCCGCCGGAAAGTCATTTGTCGTCGTGAACGACGAAGAGTCCGAGGGCTACCCCGGGATGCAGAGCATTTCGTCGAGCAGCCTGAATCCCATCAGACTGGGCGCGGGCGGCAAGCGGGTTGGTTTCATCGGCAACGCCGGGACCCGGGACACCTTTATCGTAGTCGATGGGAAAACGACGACGGTCAAAAACGGGGGGTTCCTCACGTTCAGCCCGGACGCCTCTCGCTATGCTTTTGCAGCCGGGGATCCCGGGTTCCCTACGCTTTACCTCGATGGCGTAGAACAGAAGGATGTGGCCGTCATCGCGCCGAATGACATGCTAGGCGGGTCGCCCTTTTCGTTCAGTGCCGATGGCAAGCACGTCGCGCATTTTGGCTTCATCAATCCCCGCAATGACAAACGCGGCCTGATGGTAAACGGCAAGCTGGTCGATGTCATCACCGCTCTCCTTCAAGTGCCGGTCTTCACCCCGGATAGTAACCACGTTTTCTACCTTCGGCCCGTTCCCGGCAGCTTCGAACTCTGCGTCGACGGCAAGCCCGCGGTGAAATTTTCGGGCCTTCCTCTCCCGCAACAAGGGAGCCAGCAGCCCCATTGGGAAATGTCCGCGGAGGGCGTCTACACCTTCCTCGCCGTGGTCGACAACGTGTTCAAGCGCTTCCGCGTCACGCCGTCGGCCGACACCAGCATCACGAAGATGATCGCTGATGTTGAGGCGGCAGCGGCGAAGGAGATTGCCGACGCCAATGCCGCGAAGAAGAAAGCCGCGGACGACGCCGCGGCGCTTAAGAAGAAACAGGACGATGACCGCGCCGACGCCGCCGCCAAAGCCAAGGCCGACGCCGACGCTCGGGCCAAGGCGGCCGCGGATGCCAAAGCAAAGGCGAAAGCCGACGCCGATGCGCGCGCTGCCGCCGCCAAGGCGAAGCAGAAGAAATAATTTCCCGTCTCCCTCACGTCACGCCCTCGACCTCTCGTCCCCTCCTCTCCATGAATGCCACCTGCTCCCTTCCACTGCGCGCGATTTTTGGCGCGACGCTGTTCGTCTCGTCGTTCGCCACCATACACGCTCAGCCCAAGATCGAGGAGACAGTTGTCGGACCCGTCGGCGCCGGCGGCCTCTATGTCGTCAGCCAGAACGACGCGCGCATCGCCTACGTCGGCGTCAAGGGCACACGCACGGTCGTCACCGTCGATGGCGTCGAGGGCCCGGTGCTCGACGAGTTGTTCAACGGTAGCGCCGCCAACATCACGCAGGCGGGTCAACTCCTCGTGCACAACGCCAACGCCGGCGGAAAATTCAACGGCACGCCCAGCGCCGTCATCTTCAGCGAAATCGGGTCCAGCTACGCCTACATCGGCCGGCAGGGAAACGAGTATGTCGTCATCCACAACGGCAAGGAAGTCGGCCGCGGCCCGCGCAATTCGCTCGCGATGCAGCATAACCCGCTCGGCCTCTCGCCCAAGGGCAACTTCGCCTTCTGGGGCGAGATGAAGATCGAGACCGGGACCGGCAGCTTTCGCCTCATCGTCAACGGCAAGCCCGAGCCTTGGGCCGGCCATCAGGACCTGAAGCCCGTCTTCAGCCCCGACGACAAACGCTACGCCTACATGGCCAGCACCACGGCCGACTACCAAAAGAAAGTCCTGATCGTCGATGGCAAGGTCGCGAGCTATCCCGGCTACAACCCGCAGTGGACCGCGGACAGCAAAATCCTGCTCACAATGGCGACGGACAACACACTCCTCGTCGATGGCAAGCCCGGCCCCTC
>JANNEY010000559.1:0-10731 GCA_031379235.1 Opitutaceae bacterium
CCGTCGCCGAAAAATCATCCGGGCCCAGCGTCGAACCATCGGGACTCGTGCCGAAAGCGAGCCTCGCCGCCACCTCGGCCGGCAGCACCGAGCGCAGGGAATGCGTGGCGAGCACCGGCCCCGTCGGCCCGCGACCACGCGCGAGGGCGGTGAGTTCAGCCGCTGTGGGAGCCGGCCCGCCGCGCCGCCCCACCGGTGCGGTCCGCGTGACGATGCGCGGGTTTCGCCAGATCACGACGGGCTTCGTGCTGCCGCGCGGGTTGATGTTGGAAAAATTGAGCACGACCTTGATCGGCACGCTGGACGCCGGCGGCGGCGCACCACGACCGCCACGGCCAAAACGCAGGCCCAAGGGATAGACGTAGGCGTGCGTCGTTTCGACCGCCAGCGACTTGTCGTCAAATACCAGCGGGCTCTCGTCGCCCGCTCCACCGGCGGCCGCATCGCCGCGACCGAAGAACCAGCTCGGCCACGTGGTCAGCTGCTTTTGGATTTCGTCGCAGCCCGTCCGTGCCCGCGCGATCGAAGCCGCTGCGTCGGCGGATGGAGCTGGCAGGGCCTTCCAGTGATCGACGGTGTCACGGCTGGGATAGCCCAGCGCCGGGTGGTTGACGACGGACCACATGTGTTCGGCAAACCGGCCGGCGATTCCCTCCTTGGCCGCCAACTCGCGCAAGGTCACCGCACGATCACCGAGCGCTGCACGATGCTGGTAATACCACGCGACAAAAAACGCCTTGCTGTAGCGATCGAGGCCCATCGGGCCCCCGCCTTCGCCCGACACCACGCGAAATCCCCTGGCCGCGTAGAGCTCAGCGATCCGGTTAAGCGCGGACAACTCCAGGCCGGTCTTCCCCGTGTCAGCGTAAAATTGCAGCGCGCCCGCCCCGATCACGGCGTGATCCGCCACGGCCTTCGCCGCTTCGAGGTAACGCTCGATGCTCGCGTCCTGCACAAACTGCACGTCGCCGAAATTGGTAAACCCTTCGCCGCCGACCGAGTCGCTCGACGCATCGATGCCGACCGGGATGTCGATGCCGGTCAGGTCGCGGAGCGCGTAGGCATACTCGCCGCTGGTCAGCCGCCGCACGGTGACGCGGCCCGGCTCCCCGGCGTGCGCCGTCTCGTAGGTTTTCAACGTCGTGCGCACCCACACGGCCGCGGTCTTGCGTTCGAGATCCGCAGGAAGCTGCGGCGCATCGGCCGGCGGCATTTCCGCCGTCTCGAGCATCTCCGCGATCTTGTCCCACGCCTCCGCGTGCGGGCCGACCGAGGGCTGCGCGAGGAGCCGTGCGATGTTCAGACCGGCCTTCGGCTTTTCCGCGCCGTGGCACTCGACGCAGTATTTTTCAAACAACTGCGGTGATTTCACGCCGACGGCCGAACTGGAGCGAACGGCCGGCTGGGCCCACAACATCGCAGCGACGGCAGGCAGCAGGGCAAGCCAGGGCCACGGGCGTTTCATAGGACTGCAAATTGGGGGCGCATCAGACGAGCAATAGGGGCGGCGCAGAATAGGACTGCGGCAAAACCACGAGCAACCCCTTTCGCGGCTTCACTCGCGCCGACATTTCCCCTTGGCCGCGCCGCGGTGATCTCAACAGCAGACAGCCGTTTTGGGAAAAGCCGCACCCTTGCCGGAACCGCGCCACGCATTGGCGTCGCGAACGGCGCGGCGTTCCTCGACAAAATCGCCAAGTGTGAGCCGGAACGATGCAGTTGGAAGGGTGGGCCGTGTGCTCCGCGCGCGGCAAACGCGGGCGGACCTGCCCATGCCGCGCGCGGAGCGCACGGCCCACCTCAAACCGACAAACTCGCGAGCGATCTTGAATCCAACTGCATCGTTCCGGCTTAGGGCGCGCGCGCCTCCGGCCGGCGTTGCCCGGCTCACGGTTGCCCCGCCATCCGTTCGCGCCATTTGGGGTAGTCGCGTTTGAGCAGCATGCGCGGGGCAGTGACATACCAGCCGGACCCCGTCCGCCGCTCGCGGTCCACTTCGGCGAGCGCGTAGCGCTTGATGCCGTCGCGACTCGCGAAAATCGGGCGGTCACTGCCGGGCTCGACCATGCGCGCCCAGAGCGGCAGCGCCTTCTCATCCGGCACGACCACGACGTCGAAATCGGTTTTGTGCCGCGCAAACTCCGCCGGCGGCGCCGGCACGCGTTTGGTCGTGATGCCGTTGAGTTGGGTTTTCTTCAACCACGTCACCGCCGCCTCCACCGCCGCGATGATTTCGAGCGAGGGCTTTTCGTAGCGCATCAAAAACTCGACGACGTCCACCGTGTCGCCCGGGGCTATGCAGGGCAGCTCGAAGGTCCGCGCGCCCACAGTCTCGAGCGTCACCTCGTCGTGCTGCTGCCCCCAGCCCGTGCGCAGGCCGTTTGCGGGCACCTGCATCTTGAGCAGACACGCCGTGCCCCGCGCTTCGGCCGCCGCGCACCGCGCGCGCCGAGCTTCATCAAGCCAGGCAAACGCCGGCACGCGATCCGCCGCGTCCTTCAGCACATTCATGATACCCATCATGACGCCGTCGTTGAGCGTGATGCGCTTCGCGATGGCGCCGGGCTTCGGCCACCACTGGGGGAAGCCGCCGTTGGCATACTGTGACGACAGGATGAAATCCACCCCGCGCACACACGCAGCGCGAATCGCGGCGTCACCCGTCGCCACAAAGGCCCGTGCCAGATACGCCACCTGGGTGTGCGTGTTGTGATTGTCGTAGCTCGTGTCGGTCTTTGCGTGCGTGTCGCGGACGAGTTTCTTTTGCTCCTCGGTCAGCACGGCGAGCATATCGTAGTCTTTCGGCCAACCGCCGTTGTCGCGCTGGAACAGCAAGATATTCGCCGCGATCTCGCGCACCTGCTCCGGCGCATACGCGGGTTGGTCCGGACCCGTCGCCTGCATGAAGCGTTCGGGCTGGATGATGTTGCGCCAGTGATGCCGCGAGTCGTTGAAACCCGAGGTGTCGAGGGGTGCGGCGCCGCGAGCGAGCGATGCGAGCGCGGCCAGAAACACGAGCCGCTTCATTTCGCAAACGCCGCGCCGCCCAGCTCGACGTAGATTTTTTCCCCGTGTCCCGTCAGCGAGGCCGGCACGAAGCGCGCGATGTTGGCGATGGCCTTCAGTTCCGCGGCGACGGCGGGTAGCGCCGCTTTCACGTCGGCCGGCGTTTTCTTCGCCGCGATCATCGCCTTGAGCCGCTTCTGGAGCTCGACGAAATACGCCTGCTGATCCACGAGCACTTCCGGGCCGCCAATCGGGCCGTGGCCGGGCACGACTTTTTCCGCGCCGAGCTTTTTCGCGGCGTCGAGCGTCTTGATCCATTCCGCGACGTTGGCGTCGCCCATGAAATTGTGCGGGCCGTTTACGCAGGCGTCACCGGTGAAGAGAATTTTTTCCTTCGGCAGCCAGACGAACCCGTCGCCCTTCGTGTGGGCGACGCCGAGCCATTTCAGTTCCACGCGGCGCTTGCCGTCGTCGAACGACATCTCGCGGGGAAACACGAGCGATGGCGGCTTCAGTTTCGACTCGGCGACATCGGGACGATTCTTCGCCGCGCCTTCCCACCGGCCCGGCGCGCCGCCGTAGAAACCTGTCTCCGCCGACTTCGTCTCATCGAGCGCACCTTGGCTCGAAACAATCGTCGCCCCTGCATCCGCCCAGATCTGGCTGCCGTAGGCATGGTCGCCATGGTGGTGGGTGTTGAAGGCGAAGCGCACCGGCTTGGCCGAGGTCTCTTTGATTTTCGGCATGACGACCTTCGCGCCCGAGGGAAAGTTCGCCTCGATTACGAGCACGTAGTCCTCGAACACGATCCAGCCGTTGTTACTGTGACCGCGGCGGATGTCGCCTTGGTGAAAGAAAACGCCGGGCGCGATGGTCTGCACGGTGTCGATCTGGGCGAGGAGCGGTGCGGCAGCGTCGAAAGCGACGAGGCCAGCAAGGAAAGCAAAACGCGGTAGAGATTTCATGGGGCCGAGGAAAAGCCGTAGTGTGACGTCCCGTCGCCGACGTGCGAGCCAAACTCCCGTCACACATCAGCAGCATTCGGCGACGGCCCTGGTTAGGCATTGAACAACTGACCCAATTCAGGCCGAAGCAATCTTGGCCGCAAGAAGGCACAAAAGGCGCAAAAAATCAGACCGGCTCTGAGAGTGCGTATTTTCGGACCTCAAGTTTTGAGGCGCTGAAATTAATCAGCAACCCATGCTCGATGCGCGAGGCCCGCAAGTAGCTGAGCAACTGCGCCACATGTTCGTCGGCGAGCGCCCGCACGGCCTTCAATTCCACGATGAGCCGGCCGTCGACAAAGAGGTCCGCGAGAAAATCGCCCAAGAGTGTGCCATCGTCGTCGAAGACGTTGAGCGGATGTTGTTGCACGGCGACGAGTCCTTGTTTGCGAAGGCGATTGGACAGGCCGTTTTCATAGACCTTCTCGACGTGACCGTGGCGAAGATGGCAGTGCAACGCGAAGCTGGTTTCGCGGACTTGATCACAGAGCTCGAAGATAGGATCTTTCATGCGCCTCCTTTTTGCGCCTTCTGCGCCTTTTTGCGGCCAAAAAAAAGATGCTCCGCAATTGCCTTTGACCGTCCCGCACGGGCCATCTTCCTTCTTACCTCTTCCCTCTGCCTTAATCTTATCCGCCATGTCCGCCGTGAAACCGACCATCATCTACACCCAAACCGACGAGGCCCCCGCGCTCGCCACCTATTCGCTGCTGCCGATCGTGCAGGCGTTCACGAAGCACGCGGGCATCAATGTCGAGACCCGCGACATCTCGGTCGCCGCGCGCATCCTTGCCAATTTCGCCGACCTTCTCCCGGCCAACCAGCAAGCCCCCGATGCCCTTGCCGAACTCGGCGCCCTCACGCTCAAGCCCGAGGCCAACATCATCAAGCTCCCCAATATTTCCGCGTCCGTCCCGCAGCTCAAAGCCGCCATCGCCGAGCTCCAGGCCAAGGGTTACAAGCTGCCCGATTTTCCCGAGACGCCGACCACCGACGCCGAGAAGGCCACCCGCGCGCGCTACGCGAAAGTCCTCGGCTCCGCCGTCAATCCCGTCCTCCGCGAGGGCAACTCCGATCGCCGCGCGCCCAAGGCCGTGAAGGATTACGCGAAGAAGCACCCGCACTCCATGGGCGCGTGGTCGCCGACCTCAAAGACTTCCGTGGCAACGATGGGCAAGGACGACTTCCGCAGCAACGAACTATCTATCACGCTCGATAAGCCTACGACGGTCCGAATTGAGTTCGTGCCAGCTGCGCCCTCCGAAGCCTTGGCGAAGGAGGGTTCGACTCAGGAACCCACGGTCGTCCTCAAGGAAAAGACCACGCTCAAGGCCGGCGAGATCCTCGACGCCACGTTCATGAGCAAGCGCGCCCTCGGCTCGTTCTTCGCGCAGCAGTTGAATCGCGCGAAGAAGGACGACGTCCTCTTCTCCGTTCACCTCAAGGCCACGATGATGAAGGTCTCCGACCCGATCATGTTCGGCCTCTGCGTGCGCGTGTTCTTCAAGGATCTTTTCACGAAGCATCTCGCCACCCTCGCCTCGCTCGGCGTCGACCTGAACAACGGCTTCGGCGATCTCCTCGGCAAACTCGAAAAACTCCCCGCCGACCAGCGCGCCGCGATCGAGGCCGACATCAAGGCCGTCTTCGCCGCGCGTCCCGCCGTCGCGATGGTGAATTCCGACAAGGGCATCACCAATCTCAACGTCCCCAGTGATGTGATCATCGACGCTTCCATGCCCGCGATGATTCGCACCTCGGGCCAGATGTGGAACGCCGCCGGCAAGGGCCAGGACACGCTCTGCGTCATCCCCGACAGCTGCTACGCCGGCGTCTACGCCACCACGATCGACTTCTGCAAAAAGCACGGCGCCTTCGATCCGAAGACGATGGGCACCGTGCCCAACGTCGGCCTCATGGCGCAGGCCGCGGAAGAATACGGCTCACACAACAAGACCTTCGTCGCCCCCGGTAAGGGAGTCATCCGAGTTGTCACCATTCCTCCCACCTCCGACCTCCTGCCTGAAACCTTGCTCGAACACCTCGTGGACGAAGGTGACATCTGGCGCGCGTGCCAGACCAAGGACGCTCCCGTGCAGGACTGGGTGAAACTCGCCGTCAACCGTGCCCGCCTCTCCGGCATGCCCGCCATCTTCTGGCTCGACGAGAAACGCGCGCACGACGCGCAGGTCCTCGCGAAGGTAAAAACCTATCTCGCGCAGCACAACACCGCCGGCCTCGACATCAAGATCATGGCCCCCGCCGCCGCGTGTGAAGCCACGCTCGTCCGCCTCAAAGCCGGGCAGGACACCATCAGCGTAACCGGCAACGTCCTCCGCGACTACCTCACCGACCTCTTCCCGATCCTCGAGGTCGGCACCAGCGCGAAGATGCTCTCGATCGTCCCGCTGATGAACGGCGGCGGCCTCTTCGAGACCGGCGCCGGCGGCTCCGCGCCGAAGCACGTGCAGCAATTCACCGAGGAAAATTTCCTCCGCTGGGACAGCCTCGGCGAATTCTTCGCGCTCGCCGCGAGCTTCGAGCACCTCGGCATCACGCAGAATCACGCGAAGGCCAAGGTCCTCGCCGAGACCCTCGACGAAGCCAACGGCAAGTTCCTGGAAAACGACAAGAGCCCCGCCCGCAAAGTCGGCGCCGGCATCGACAACCGCGGCAGCCATTTCTACCTCTGCCTCTACTGGGCCCAAGCCCTCGCCGCGCAAAGCAAGGACGCCGAGCTGAAGAATATCTTCACGCCCATCGCCCAGAAACTCACCGCCGCCGAAAAACAAATCGTCGCCGAAATGATCGCCGTGCAGGGCAAACCCGCCGACATCGGCGGCTACTACCAGCCCGACGACGCGAAGGCGTCAGCGGCGCTGCGGCCGAGCAAGACGCTGAACGACATTCTCGGGACCGTTTGATTGCTCAGCGTAGGGCCGCCGCTCGCCGGCGTGCCGTTGAATTTGAATCCCCATGAAAGAAGCCGATTTCAAGAATCTCCTCCAAGGCATCCGTGAGGCCGGCTCTTTTCTGCGTGGAAACAAACGTGCGGCGACTCGCCGCACCAAACTTCACAAGAAATGGCTGTTCGCGCACGACGCCATCGGCTTGGTTGACCGCCCAAGCGATTTGTCACGGCGCAAGGGATTGAGTGGCTCTTCTCATCCGCATTCTTGACCTCTCCTCATTCCCCACCAACCTGCCGCCAATGAAGGCCACCCGGAAAACTCAGGCGCCCAAGCGCGCACGCACACCGAAGTCCGGCAAGATTTTGCTCAACAGGAAAAGGCCGCGGACGTGGAACGGATTCGCTCCGGAGCTTTGCGGCGTCATGAGCGGCCCGAGCGATCTTTCCCTGCGTGAAGGTTTCGCGCGTGGCTAGTCCGCGCTACATTCTCGATACCGGCCCGTTGGTCGCCTTCGCCAACGCGGCGGATGGACATCACTTGTGGGCGCGAGAAGTTTTGAATGCCTTGGGCGAAGCGCCGGCCACTTGCGAGATCGTGTTGGCAGAAGCGTGCTACCTCCTCGCCAACTCCCAGCGCGCCGTCGACCTCGTGCTCGCATTACCGGGACAAGGCCGGGTGTTGGTCGAGCCCGTGCTCGCGGGTGAAGCCGACTCGGTTCGCACCGCCGTCGCGAAATACTGGCCAAAGATGGACGTGGCCGACGGCTGCGTGCTCCAGCTCGTCGAGCGCTTTCCGAAGGCAAAAGTCATCACGACCGACGTTCGCGATTTCCGCGTTTACCGCCGCAATCGCAACGAGCCCATCCAACTCATCCACCCCTAGTCACACTTGAGGCGCCCGGCCATAACGCTACGCGTCACAGCCAAGAACCCGCCCATCACTCCCGGTGAAATCCTGCTCGATGAATACCTCACCCCGATGGGGATTTCCCAAAACGCCATGGCCCGCGCCATCGGCGTGGCGCCTCACGCGATCAACGAGATCGTCCTCGGTCACCGCGCGATCACGCCCGTGATGTCCATTCGCTTCGGAGCCTTCTTCGGACAGACTCCAGAGTTCTGGCACGGCCTGCAGGTCGAGTGCGATTTCCGCGCGCTAAGCAAAAAGCAAAAGCAGCTCACCGCCAAAATTCGCTCCGCCCAAAGCCTTGGCCACGCCGCGCGAATGATTTCGTGTCAAGAATTCAGACATGACCCCTTCCCCGTGCCGCGGAGTGAAAAACCGGCCGCCTGCTTGCACACTTCGATCATGCCCACCGCCACGCTCCAGCCTTCTCGTCCTTCGCTTCGCCGCACCGCGGCCAAGAAGACCACGGCCCGCGCGAAGAAGCCGTTCAAGTTTGAGTTGACCGCCGAGGACATCGCCCTCCACAACGCCATCAGCGCCGCCGCCGCGCGGAGTCAGGCCGCCGCAGGCGGTGAGTCTCGTGAGTCGTGGTCAGCCTGAAGAGGTCAGGCCCTTGAATCCTGACTGGCCCAGGTAACGGCGCTTGAAAGCGACGTTGCTTTTCAAGATGGGTTCCGCACCGTGGCCCGATGGTCTTTGAGTGGGATTCGGCCAAGGACGCGGTCAATCAGTCCAAACACGGACTGAGCTTTGCGCTGGCGGCTCGCGTCTTTGCCGACCCTCACCGAATCACCCTGGAGGACAACCGGCAGAACTATGGCGAACCACGCCTCAACACCACGGGAGAAGTGGGCGGCGTGATCATTGTCACGGTCTGCCACACGCCACGTGCGGGAATCACCCGCCTCATCTCCGCCCGACCCGCCAGCCGCCTCGAAAGGAACCGCTATCATGCCCACGCTCATCCGCAAAACCCTCGCTGAAATCACCGCCCGCCCCGTGTCCACGGCGGACCAAGCCCGTCTGCGCGATCTCGCCAAGCGGCCCGACGCAGCCCTGGATCTCACCGACCCCGCCGTGATTTCCGACGCGGACTTGCGCCACGGCCGCGCCCGCGTGGTGCCGCACGGAGGCGCGAGGGAGGGCGCTGGACGCAAACCCACCGGACGCCGACCCATCACCCTGCGCCTCAAGCCGGCCGTGCTCAGGATGCTTCGCGCCCAGGCCCGGCGCGAGGGCAAGACGGTGTCGGAAATCGCCGAGAGCCGCCTGCTGAGCGCGTGACGAACTGAAAACTCGGTCCAACCCATGCCGATCCAGACGAACTTCGCGGTCGAGACGGCGTTCTTCCATGTGCCGCTCCCGGCCACCGCGGCCCAGGTGCGCCGGCTGAATGCCATCTGGCGCCGCCAGCCGCCGCGCAATGGCCGGATCGTGGCCAAGCACACCACCCGAGGCTTGAAGCTCGTAATCGCCAAGCCGGTGGTGCTCATCGCCGTCGCCGACGATTACTGGCGCGAGATCGGCCGCCTCATCAAGCGGACCGGCGAACCGTGGTGGGATATTTGCGCAATCGTCACCGACTCCACGCCAGTGCGAAAGAAACCGCACGCCCACGCGCTGTCACTCTACCGCATCACAGCGAAGGGCGAGATGCAGTTTCTCCACAGCGACACGCCCGAGGCTCTCTGGCCGGAACAATACCCTGCGGTTCGCAAGCGCGCTCCCTCCATCCGTGCGACGAAGGCGCTGTTCAAGAAATGGCAATTCTCACCCGATCTCCTCGGCATTTTCGACGGCCCTCGCGACCTCTCGACGCGGAAAGGCCTGAGCCGGCTACCTGGTGAAAATCAGTAGGCTTGCAGCTCAGCCGAAGCAATCACCCGGGCGCCCTTCGCCGAGGGCACTTCCGAAAGTAAAGCCCGCGCGACTTTCTCCGCGGAGATCGCCCGATAGTTACGAGGCAGAATCACCCGCAGGAAACTCATGATCGGTGCCGCCAAGGTTCCTTCCGCGCTCGCCATGCTCGCGCGTGGGCGCAAGCGTCCCGAGCATGACACCCCACTCCGCTTTTGCGCGCCGGGCCCTCGCGGGCCTCGGCCTGTCGTTGCTCGGCTTCACCGGTTGCACGACTCCGACCGCGCGGCCCGGCGTGACCGAGCCGATGGCAGATGTCATCGTGGTCGGCGCGGGGCTTTCCGGCCTGACGACGGCGAAGGACCTGCTCCGCGCCGGGAAATCGGTGCTCGTGCTCGAGGCCACGGGCCGGATTGGCGGGCGCGCCCACACGGACACCACCTTCACCGCGTCCAAAAAGTCCGGCGCCGCGACTTGGTTTGATGGCATCGACCTCGGCGCCGCGTGGATCCACGGCGCGGACCAAAATCCACTCACCGCGCTCGTCGACGAAATGGGTTTCTCGAGGGCCCCGTCGAAGCTCGACGGCGCCGTGTGGATCGGCAGCCACCGACTGTCGCCCGAGGAGCAAACCGCATTTGAGGCCGCCTCCCAGGAGACGGAGGACGGCATGGCCAAGGCGCGCCACGCCGGTCTCGACCGGCCGGCGTCCGAATTTCTCCCCAAGAGCTCGGCCTACCGGTTCCTCGTCGGCGCCAACATCGGCCCGCTCGAGGGCGGCTCGGACATCACCGAGACCTCCAGCGCCGACGCGGCCGCCTTCCAGGCCGACCCGGACGATTTCATCCGCGAAGGCGTCGGCACCTTTGTCACGCGCTTCGGCCGCGATGTGCCGGTGCAGCTCAACTCGCCGGTGACCGCGATCCAGTATGGCGCCGCGGTCGGCGGCGGCGTGCTGGTCGAGACGGCGGGCGGCAAGTTCCGCGGACGCCGGGTCGTGGTGACGGTCTCGACCGGGGTGCTCGCCGCGCGCCGCATCGCCTTCA
>JANNEY010000574.1:0-16792 GCA_031379235.1 Opitutaceae bacterium
GAGACCGGCACGCGGAATGGGAAGCGCGTGCAGGCCAATGGCGGGGCGAAAAATTACATCGTGGTGATGCCCGACGCGGATGTGGCCAAGACCGTGGAGAGTTTGTCGCAGGCGGCCTTTGGCTGCGCGGGCGAGCGCTGCATGGCCGGCTCCACCGCCATCACCGTCGGGGCCGCCGCTGAGCGCCTCCTGCCCGACCTCATCAAGGCCGCCAACGCAATCAAGGTCGGCCCCACCGATCGCACCGCGCAGCCCGACATGGGTCCGGTCATCACGGCCGCGCATCGCGACCGCGTGCTCAGCCTGCTCGCCACCGGCGAGAAGGAGGGCGGCAAACTGATCGCCGACGGCCGCGGCGTGAAGATCGCCGACGCGCCGAAGGGTTTTTATCTCGGCGCCACCATCGTCGACGGCGTGCAAAACAACATGACCCTCGCGCGCGAGGAAGTCTTTGGCCCCGTGCTCAACGTCATGCGCATGGACGACCTCGACGCCGCCATTGAGCAGGCGAACAAATCCGCCTTCGGCAACGGCGCGGCGATCTTCACCAACAACGGCCGCGCCGCGCGCGAGTTCACGATGCGCGTGAAAGCCGGCATGGTCGGCGTGAATGTCGGCGTGCCCGCCACGATGGCGATGTTTCCCTTCACGGGCTGGGACGATTCCTTCTACGGCGATCTCCACATCCAGGGGAAGGAGAGCGTCCAGTTCTACACGCAGCAGAAGGTCGTCAGCTCGCGGTGGTTCGGAGGCGACGTAGGCGACGTGTGGAAAAAGTAGCTGGCCGCGGCAGGAAGATTTCACGCAGAGTGCTGGTTTCATGAGCCGCACCGCCTCTCCCACTGCCCATCCTGCCGAGCGCATACTCCTCGGGCCCGGCCCGAGTCCGGTGCCCCAGCGCGTGCTGCACGCCCTCGGCGCGCCCACGCTCGGTCACCACGATCCGCAATACCTCGCGATCATGGACGAGACGTGCGCGATGCTGCGCGAGGTCTTCCGCACGAAGAACGCGCTCACGTTTCCCGTCAGCGGCACCGGCATGGCCGGCATGGAGTGCTGCGCCACCAATCTCGTCGAACCCGGCGACGAGGTGATCGTGTGCGTCAACGGTGTTTTCGGCCTGCGCATGAAGGACGTGATCGAGCGCTGCGGCGCAACCGTCCACGCGGTCGAGGCGCCGTGGGGCGAAGTAATTTCGAACGAGCAGATCGCGGCGGCGCTGGAAAAGCACCCGAAGGCGAAACTCGTCGGCATCGTCCACGCCGAGACGAGCACCGGCGCGCACCAACCGCTCGAAGGCCTCGCGCAGATTGTGCACGCGCGCGGCGCGCTGTTGCTCGTCGATGCGGTTACGAGTCTCGGCGGCCATGAACTGCGGGTCGACGACTGGGGCATCGACGCGATTTACAGCGGCACGCAAAAATGCCTGAGCTGCCCGCCCGGCCTCTCGCCCGTGAGTTTCGGCGACCGTGCACTGGCCAAGATGGACGCGAGAAAGACCAAGGTGCAGTCATGGTATCTCGATGTCTCGATGCTGCGGAAATACTACACCGGCGGCGGAGGCGGTGGGCGCGTCTATCATCACACGGCGCCCATCAACATGACTTACGCGCTGCGCGAGGCGCTGACCATCGTGCTCGAGGAAGGTTTGGAAACCCGCATCGCTCGCCATGCCGCGATGCACCAGCGGCTCCGCACCGGCCTCGCCACGCTGGGCTTGAGCTACATCCCAACTCGCTCGCTCCATTCGCTGAATTGCATCCGCATCCCCGACGGCGCCAACGACGCCGCCGTGCGCACACGCCTCCTCACCGACTACGGCATCGAGATCGGTGGCGGCCTCGGCGTGATGGCCGGCAAGGCGTGGCGTATCGGCCTCATGGGCCATGGTGCCACGATCCGGAATGTCGATCTCGTGCTCGCCGCGCTGCGAACGATCCTCGGCTAGCGCGGTCGTCAGGCTCAGAGCCCTTCCTTACAACCAGCTGATCTTTTCCGGCACGTAGATGGTGTCGTAGGCTTTCAGGTAGAAGGGCTCAGAGTTGCGGCCGCCCAACACTGCGTTGAAATCGATCTCGAAAGTCTCAATCTTGCCATTGTCCTGCCGGATAATGCGGACTTTCTTCTTGTTGGCTTTGGACTCGTCGAAACCGCCCGCCTCCATAATCGCGTCAAACGCGGTCAACTCGCGCTCCGAAGTGACCTTACCGGGCTTCAAGACCCCACCAGTTACAAATACGGAGAAAGCCGAAGAAACCACCGTGACTTTGATTTCCTTGGAAACGAGCTGCGAGGAATAGATCGCAACCAACTCCTTCTCCAAGTCCGCGGGAGTCTTGTCCGACGCCTTGATTTCACCGACCATGTAAAGATTCACCCGGCCATCGCGGCGGATCTGCTGAGTGATGTTGAGGTTGTTTGCGCCCGGGAAGTCGATCTTGATGACATCACCCGGATTCAGGATCTGCACGCCCGGCTTGACCTGCGTGGTGGGGACGATCGGTGGCGCGCTCGCGCATCCACCCAAAGCCAACGCCAACCCGAGCAAAAGGGCGGCCAAGACAGACAGCCCGCGTGAGAACGATTTAGGGAATCCCGCGTTTTTCATCAGGCCTTGTCATATTGATACACCTACCGAATCAGCAAGCGGAAACATGAGGAGCGGTCGGTCGCGATGACGCGTAGGCCTCCGGCGAAGCTACGTAATTCACATCAACCTTACGGATGAGTCATCGTAACTCCGCCAGCGCGCGCGCCGCGCCGAGGCGATTGCCATGGGACTTGCTCACGTGCGCGAACCGCACCTCGCCTCCGCGCTCGAGAATAAAAGTGGATGGGTAAGCCGTTTCTTTTTTTGCCTCCCACCGCAGCCCATACGCGAGGGTGAACGTATAATCGGGATCGGTGACAAAGGTGAATTCAGCCGGCCACTGCTTGTCCTGCAGAAATTCCTGCGCATGCGCCTTCAACTGTGCCGCAGGTCCGGGATAAACCATCAGGACACGGGCTCCCTTGCGCGCAAACTCAACGGCATTCGCGACGTAATCCTGCACCTGCCGCGTGCAGACCGGACATTGATACTCGGGCCAGCCGCGCAGCACCACGAGCACGACCGGTCCTGCGTCGGTGAACGACTTCAGTTCGACCGGCTTATCATCAAGTGTCCGCAGCGTGAAATTCGGAGCCGTTTCGCCCTTCGCGGGAGGCGCGGCATTGGCCACGCTTGCGCCGAACAGGAAACCCAAAGCCATCGACACGATCCGACGCGTCCAGATTTCACGGGAAAACGGAGCGATGGGATTCATAAATTCAAATCAAACGCCGCAACACCGCTTCACCCGCTTCGGTGACCAGCGCGTAAACATTTTTTTGGTCAGCCCACGTGGCGAAGGCGTTACCGCCAGCCGATGCGAGCAGGGCTTTCGCTGTCGGCAGCGAAATATCTCCAAAATCCGCACGACTCGCGGCGTAGAGGTGAAACCACGCGCCATCGCGCTGGAAACAGATCTCGAAAACCTCGCGCCCACCCAGACGCAAACTGCGGCAACGACTGCGGCGCAGTTCCGCAAGATCGATGCCGGCATCGGTCAGCAAGGGCAGCCGCGCACTCGCCAAACGGGCCTGCACCCCAGCCAGCGGCACCGGGAACCCTTCATGCTCGCCATGCGCCGTGGATAGATCGGCCAGCGCCAATGCGGCAAAGGCTGAAACCTGGGGACCATTTCTCGAGGAAAGCAGCCAGCTCCCGAACGTCGCGATCACGACAATCGCCGCGGCTGCCGCAAGCCAGCCGGGAGACACCCACCATGATTGGCGCGGCCGGCTTGCACGCGCACCCGCCAGAATCGCGTCCTTCAGATCCGAAGGAGGCGCGATATCCTGCAGGCGGGCCGTGACGGCAGCATCGAAGGCGCGCTGCCGCGCCAGCCACTGGCGCAGCTCCGGGTCGCGGTCGACCTGTGCCAACGCTTCGGCAAAGGCGGCATCATTGGCATCGCTCCCATTTGGACGGTAGGCACCGAGAATGAATTTGGCCTCTTGGTTGTTCATGCGCGGATGTTCGCTTTCGGAAAGCTGATGATGGTTCCAGCCGTTGATTTTTCCGCCAACCGGGCCCGGAGATACACCTTCCCGCGCGACAGGCGCGACATCACAGTGCCGATCGGAACGGACAAGATTTCGGCGATTTCGGTGTAGGAAAGATCCTGCAGGTAAAAAAGCGTGAGGGGTTCCCGAAACGTCAGCTCGACTTCCTGCAAGGCCGCGAGCACGAGCTGCGCGTCCATCTTGGCCACGAGATCGACCTCGGCGTCCGGCACATCCTGATCTCCTGGGGGCAAATCCTCGATCGCGGTGATCTTGCCGCCACGGCGACGGACGCGGAGGAATTCACGGTAAAGCGTGGTGAAGAGCCAGGTTTTGACTTTGGCCACATCACGCAGCGTCTGACCCTTGGTCGCCCAGATAAAAAAAGTCTGCTGCGTGAGGTCACTCGCGTCCGCCTGGTTCTTCGCCAAGCTCAGCGCGAAGCGATAGAGCGCGGCGTAGTGGGCTTCCACCAAATCTGAGAAACTCGCTTCAGGCATCGGAAGTGGGAACCGCGAAAGCACGGCATTATTCCGCGAATTCTTTACGCTGCACTCAGCCCGACGGCTTATCCCTTGGCAAGCCCACCAAAGGCTGGCTCACGCTTTCACTCGTTGAGCGCGAATGGTTCCGTTTTCGGCCGCTCGACCACAAAGCGGAAACCGACCTGCCGCGAACTGAAATCCTTAGGCCGAGATGAAACGGCAACTCCAGCCACCCCGTCGGGCAAGCCCTCGTTACCACGGTGCCCCACTAACGCCATCGCACCGGCTCCTGACGACGGTTGCAGCCACACTCCGACCTCCCTAGATACAAGCGACCGCGGGTTCATCGCCGCCAGTCGAAACTCCCCTTCGGTCGGGAGCCGCACCGTTTCCCCCATGGTCCACGATAGTCGTCGGCAAAATTCGTCGGCGTCAGCCCAACTCACCGATTCCACTGGGAGCGTCGAACCACGGTTGCGGCTTGGGTTCGCATGCATCACGAGTGCATAGAGGGCCTGGGTGACCTCGGTCTCTCCGAATTCCAGCCCGGCCTTTGCAGGCATTGCGTTCAACTGCCGGCGGACTGATTCGTGGATCGGCGCCAGATCCCGACGCTTAAGTGCGAGATATTCGACCCGGCGCGCGAGCTCCGGGTCCCACCCCGCACATCGTGGAAACTGTCCCGCGGCTCGGTCCAACCCGACGAGGGCCTCGTCGAGAGCGATCAATGCGGGCTCGATCGAACGACGTCGCAGCAACTGCGCCACTTCGCGATCGAGCGTCAAAGCCCGGGCGAGCAACGGCCGCGCCATCGCCGTCTGACGGTTTACTTCAAATCGATCTGCACTCGCCAGTGACGCATCGCGGCTTTGCGGATAGCGAATATTGAGGTCTCGTTGAACGGCCGCCGCCGCCGCCCATTCGCTGCCTGCCGTCGCAAAATCACCTGCGAGCGCGGCCCGCTCGGCCGCCGCCACCGCCGCGTGCATACAGCTCGTAAGCTCACGGGACTCGATCGTTTCGATTTCAGCATTGAGGCCGGCGACCGCCGCCGGTGCCGCCGCCTTGGAGTCGCGGAAAACCTGATTGATCGTGAGCTGGCTCGCCTGCGCTTCACGCAGGGCTTGCGCCGCGCCGCGCGTATCGCCGGCGACCAACGCCAGCTCGGCTCGTTGGCGCGCCAGAGAAATCGCCGCGTGCAACGGTTGCACCGTGCCAAGTTCAACGGCCGACCGCAACCGGCCTTCGCGCTTAAAGTCTTTCAGTCCACTCGTCGGCGCGAGCCCGTTCGCCTCGTCTTGTAAACGTAACGCCGCGGCAAGTTTCTCCAGTGAAGCGGCATTCTGCCCTTGGTCAGCCAGAACCAAAGCGGCATCCTCCAAGGCCACGCTTCGCGCCAAGGCGGATTGGCTCCGCAGACTGCGCCACGCGATCTCAAGTTCGGCCGCTTCGGTCGCATCCGCGAGATCGGTGATTTTCGCGCTGCGAATTCGCCGCTGCACGACAGTAAGACGACGACCAAGCGTCTCCGCAGCGCCATCGAGATCGCGTTGTGTTGCGAGCGCAGTTTGGAAAACGGGTTGCCACGCAAGCGCATCAAGCCCCGGCTCCGGCTCGACCATCTTGTGTTGCGCGGTGCCAAGAAGGGCCGCGCCCACAGCATGCTGGCGGGCGCGCAGCCACACTAAAGCGACCAGGAGCACCACCGCAATGGCCGCCGCAGCGATGCGCGAGCCGACTGCGCACGAGTTTTTCGCGCCGATCACCGGTTCGCAATCGGGCGCGATCTTAAGGTCATCAGCAGATTCGGCGGATCGGTCAGACTCAAGATGACAGGAGTTCATCGGTGCCCGGGTTGGTTCAGTCATTTGCTTGCGCTGCGTTTTCCGCGACAACGGCTACTCCGCGTCCGGCAGAAGCTACGCGGAGCCTGGCGTTAGGATGCACCGGAGATTTCACGACGGAATCGAGGGAAGCCGCATTCGACTCGCGGCGCACGGCCGCACGCACTTGGAAGAACAGCTCCGGCTGGGCGACCCGATCGATCACTAACAGCGCCTCGGCAAGAATCTGCCTTGAGGGCTTTGGAAGGGCCAAGATTTTGGGGATGAACTGGCCTAGGCCCGATTGATTCTTGGTTCGCGTTTCAATCCGCACAAGTTCTTCCAGCACGGGTTGGGCAAAGGGATCCATTTCGATGACTCGTGCCAAGACCGCCCGCGCATCTTGGTCGTCCCCCACAACGCTCAGCTCGCGAGCGAGCCAGAGCGAGTCGCGCACCGTAAAGCGCTCCTGGCTAACAAAGGTTTTCACCGCGAGGCCCGCCCGCGTCGTATCACCACTGGCATACGCCGCCACAGCATTCAACCCGACGATAAGGGGCACAGATCCATCGGACTGCTTGATCGCAGCTGATGCGACTGGCGTGCTGAATTCGAAGGCTTCACGGAAGCGCCCTGACACCAAGGCGAACTGAACCTTGGCCAGCTCAAACTCCCCTTTGGCCGCCGGGGAAACACTGGCCGCCGCGGCGCAGACGCGTTCGAGCAAGTCATCCTGCAGTGTGTCGACGGCATACCAAGCCAGGTTCGCAAGCGCTTTCACGTCGCCAGCGAACTCTGACAGATACAGCGCAAGCTCCCGTGTTTCGGCCGCGCGATCATTTGTCGCTCGATAAGCATGGAGAAGATCGATGCGCGGCCCGGGGCTCTGCGGTTCGTTGAACTGGCGCAACAAGGCGATGCGCCGCGCCTCCGCGACATTTCCAAGCTCGCGGTGGTAGCGGACGAGATGGAGATAGAGTTCATCGCGCTGAGAAAATCTCGTGAGCTCGCCCGTGAGTCGCTCAAGCGCACGCGTGGCCTGGCCGGTTTCCCAATCGATCTGCGCGAGCAACACGACGCCTTCGAGGGAATTGGCCAAACGCCAAGCTGCGAGCAGCTGCTCCGCCTGTTGAAAGCGACCGCACTCGAAATGTGCCGTCGCAGCCATCAACGCGACGAATTGATGCATGAGATGGCCGTCCGGCGTCGGCGGCAATATCCGCTCCGCAACACTGATGGCGCGGTCGTATTGTTGCGCCTCCAAAAGCCATCCGAACGTTAGCTTCAGGTAATCGAGATCGGCACCGAAGGGGATGCCTTCAACCAAGGTGTCCAATGCACGCGGCAGGAGACCCGAGCGCACTTGGATCGTCGCCACGGTGCGACGCGCCTGAAGATCACCCGGAAACCGACCGAGACCGGCGATGAGAAGGGCGTAGCCCGTGCGGTAGTTTTCCCTCGCGAACTCAGTTTGCCCCCGCGCCAGATTGTGTCGGGCCAACCCCTGCTTGATCGCAGTCGCCCGCCATGGATACAGCACGAGATCGGAATATTTCGCTTCAGACCATTCCCGACCGAAAAACAAGAAGCCCCAGATAGCACCAGTCGTGAGCAGCCAACCGCCAAGGCATAGCGCCGCGGTCATCACGGCAATCCGCCGCCAAAAGAAATGCAGCCGCACGCGATCCGGCTGCACGACCCGTGCAACAAGCTTCCAACGATTCGCCGGCTCCAAGGGATCAAACGCGACTAAATCGTCTTTTGTGAAGTCCATGGCTAAATGCAGTGCGCAGTGATTACGCTGCCGCTGACGTGAGTTTGCGTCCGCGCCGGAAATAGCGCGCGAACAGCAAGGAGATCGCACCGAACATCGCCGCATACGTCGCCGGTTCAGGTATGGCGGCCCCCGGGGTGAGATACCCGCTGGAGCTTATTGATGCTCCGGGCGAAAATCCATTGAACGTGATTTGACTGAGCTGTTGGGCCGTGAGGCCCCCACTCGTGGTGCCAACGCGCAGCTGATCGCCGCTCGCGGCATTGTAGTTGGTGATAGTGAGGGTCCGGCCTGCGGTCCAAGAAGCGGCTGAACTATTCCCGAACGAAATCGTCGTCGCCCCAAGCCCGCTGCCAAAATCAATCGTGCTGTTAGCCGTGAGGGTGAGCGTGCCGCTCGACGCAAACGTCCCGGCTACGCCGATCTGCAACGTGCCGCCGCTCAGAGAAAATGAGGAGGCCGAAGGCAACGCCGCGGTCGCCGAATATCTCAAAGTGCCCGCAGAAATAATCGTAGAACCCGTGTAGGTGTCCACGCCAGAAAGTGTGAGCGTGCCTCCGCTCCCCGCCATCGTGAGCCCACCCGCGCCACCGAGATTACCCGTGAAACTCGTCGCCGTGGTCTGAGCGATGGTGAGGCGATGGCCCGAGGCAAAAGTAACAGTGCCGCCAGTGCCGGAAAATGAACCTACCGACTGCGCCACGTTGTTGAGCGCGAGCGTGCCGCCATTTACCGTCAGCGCGCCGCTGGGGGCTCCGAGCGTGGCACCGCTATTCACGGTCAACGAACCGGCGGACAGCACCGTGCCGCCGGTGTGCGCGTTCGCAGCACTAGAGAGAACGAGCGCACCCGCGCCCGATTTGGTCAGGGCGGTGCTGCCGGTAATAGCCCCACTGAGCGTGAGCTGCAGGCCGGCCACGTTGACGATCGCGCCACCCGTCCCAAGTGCCAGCGCCCCGGCGAACGAACTCGTGCCGGATGACGTCGCAAGCGTGCCGCCGTTGATGGTGACCCCTTCCGCCGTCGAATAGGCGACATTCTTAAAATCGAGCGTCGCCCCGCTCGCAACGGTCGTGCCGGATCCTGCGGTGCCTAGGGCGTTGTTAACCGTAACGGCAAGCGTGCCCGCGGCCACGTTGGTTGCACCAGTATACGAATTGGCACCGGAAAGCGTGAGCGTATTCGTATTGTTCTTGGTCAAGGCACCCAGGCCAGTTACGACCGAAGCGAGGGTAAAGCTCGTCGCAGAATTGAATGTCCAGGTGAAGCCAGATGAAACACTGAAGGTCGGTGAGCCCTCTTGAATCGTCACAGTTCCGACGCTTGTGTTAGCATTGATCGCAACTGTGTATGCCCCTGTTCCGTCTGAGCCGGCGGAGAAAACGGCATTGGCATTCGTCGTCCATGCACCGGCGAGATTGCTGCCACCCTTAGTTTGGCCATTGCTGCCGGCGCTCCAGAAACTACCACCCCAGCTATAGGTCGCCCCGTTTGCTACCCCCGAACCATTAGTGGAAGAGCTGGCACCCGTGCTAGGACCGCCATTGACATCGAAATAGAGGGTCTGGCCGCGAGCCGTATCGTTTCCGAGCAACAGGAGCAGTAAAAGGCACAGAGGCTGATATTTCTGAGAACGGTCGCGCGAGCAAATCAATGGCCAGCACTTGCTCAAAGCAAACAGCCCAGCCAAGCGAAACCAGCTCCGGTTGAAGCACGACCTGTCGTTTCCGAAGGTTTTGCGGGCCCGTTTCAAGGCCAGTGTTAGCAATTGCATCATGGCTAGGACGGCATTGGCCGAAAACTTTAGGCTGAAATCAATGTCCCCACTGATTTTGCGCCTGTTTTACGTAGGAGTTACTCCCTACACGCGCTCGGGAGTTTCGTTCGCATGGCGAAAAAAAACGCCAATCAAACCAACAAAATCTATGCTCGACGGCGCGTAATCTCACACACTTCAGACTACGCAACATTCGCTGCTAAAATGCCTTTCCCGTGGCGCAACGCCGACGTAGATTTCTAATCCGAAACTCGGTTAGGAATAATTAAAGCGCAACCAACCGACACCATCTGTGATTTCCGGTAAAAATAAATCAATCCAAGCCCTTGCCGCGTCACCAGGTCAGACATCGATTTCCTATTTGGAGAGAGGATGGGATGAATCGATGGTAAACTATCCGGGATTTACTTTTTTTCACGGAACCGGGTGGGGCCGAACCCTAGTAGACGCATATGATTTCACCCCAAAGTGTCTGGTTCGAAGTGTGCCCGATACCACACGCGCCGGTTTCCTCCCAATCATGGAAGTAAGCAGCTGGCTGACAGGACGCAGAGGAATCTCGCTCCCATTCACTGATGCTTGCGATGCTCTTTGCGACAATGAGGATACGTTTCGCGATTTGTGCACCGAGCTGAATGCCCATGCACAAAGTCGCAATTGGAAATCTTGGGAACTTAGGGGAGGCCGCGCACGGCGCAGTGACGCTCCAGCCGCCGCATCTTTTTGGGGTCACAGGTTGGACTTAAGTTCGAACCCAGACGAAGTTTTCACTCGTCTCCAAGGCGCAGCTCGAACGTCAGTTCGCAAAGCACTCAATCAAAATCTCACGATCAACTTCGCAACCGACATGAGCGCAGTTCGAATTTTTCACGGACTGCTCTGCAAAACACGGCAGCGTCACGGTCTGCCTCCACAACCTCTGCATTTCTTCGAGTCTCTCCAACGAAACATCCTAGCCGCTGGACAAGGATGGGTTGTCCTCGCCAAACAAGGTAACACCCCTGTTGCCGGAGCTGTCTTTCTCCATCTCGGAAAATCTGCGGTCTACAAATACGCCGCATCCGACAGCGCTTTTCGCGACACGCAGGCGAACAACCTCGTGCTTTGGCAGGCGATCGAGTGGTATTCTAAGAGTGGGTTTTCCAGTGTCGACTTTGGTCGCACCTCAATTGCAAACGAAGGGCTGCGGCGATTCAAACGCTCATGGGGCGCTATTGAAAATCTGATTGAATACATCAAGTTTGACCGGAATGCCGACCGCTTCGTCACCATGAAAGACCAAACGCTCGGGTGGCACACGCGTTTCTTCAGAATTTTACCGAGTCCGCTCTCTAATCTGATTGGCGCGGCCGCCTATCGGCACCTTGCTTGACCGAAGATTTTCCAATTCGCATTCGTTTACTTTAGAAATTATCGCCCCAGCCGAAGCATTAACTAACGAGTATATGATACCTAATTCCACGCAACAACCCCCAAGCATCAATCTGGGCGATATATACTACATCCTTTTTCGGCACAAATGGAAGATTTTGCTCTGCACCCTCGCCGGACTCGGCGGCGCAGCCTACATGTATAAGAAGGACGTTCCGCCCTTCCAGTCGCAAGCGAAGCTACTGGTAAGATACATTGTTACGCCGAACAAATCCGCCGGCCCAGCGGGCAACAACGCCGAGACTAGGGTCATGACCGACGAGCGTGGTGAAAGGATCATGGCGACCGAAAAAGAAATTCTGCAAAGCTCCAACCTCGCTAACGAAGTAGCCGAAGCCGTAGGACCAGAAAAAATATTGGCAAAGGCCGGTGGCGGCAAAGAAAAGGCGCTAGCCGCAGCATTCGTCCGGACAAACTTAAGCGTGGTCGTGCCTCAGGCCAGCTCGGTGATATCTCTGACCTTTAGACATCCTGATTCAGATCTGGCGCCCGTCATTCTTAGTGAAATCATCACTCGTTATCTCAAGCTTCACCTCGAAATGCACCGCGGCACAGGGCAAATCGGAGAATCCCTCACGGCCGAGGCCGACACTCTCCGGGTTCGCCTCGGGCAAACGGAAGACGAGCTAAGAAAACTGATGAGTGAGGCTGGTGTTTCCTTGTCGATCGAACATACGAAGACTGCACAAGCCAATCAGATTACCGCAACCAATCGAGAGATTTTCAGCTATGAGACGGAATTGGCCGGGAAATTGGCGATTTTCGAAGACATTAAGAAACGCGCGCCTGTCGCTTCTACACCAAACAAGCCCGCAGCGGACCTAGACCTGCCCCCAAGCGTCATCGACGAATACAGGAACCTGTCAGGACGCTTGATTCGGCAACAGACTATGGAGCAAGAGCTATCCATGCAGTTCACCGCCGAAAATGCCCGTGTAAAACAGTCACAGGTGGCGGTCGCAGAAACGGAAGCCGCGATAAGAAAAATGCGGGACCAATACCCCGGCCTCACTCGAGTGATCTCCGCCACCGCGGTCAACAAGGGGGCCGAAATGGACGCGAGTGAAGCGTCCAACGCGTGGATTCAGATCACCGCATACCAAGCCAAAATCAAAGCATTAAACGATCAGCTTGAAAAGCTGCGCTTTGGGGCGGCAAAGCTCGACCAGGTCGAAGGAAGAATTTCTGCCTTACAACGCAGACGAGATCTGGAGGAGACCAACTACCGCTACTATCAAGCGACCCTTGAGGCCGCAAAAATCAACGACGCTATTGGAGCCGGAAAAGTCTCCAACATCAGTCCCATCGAGACACCGACCTCGGCCTTCCGCGAGGCGATCAATCTCAAGAAAATCGGGCTCTGTGCTGCTAGCGGTATACTCGCCGGGCTGGCTTGGGCATTCCTCATCGAATTATATTTCGACCGTTCGGTCCGCCGTCCGATCGACCTTGTTCGAACCCTTCGTGCACCACTTTTTCTTTCGATTCCAAATCTAAAAGCCGATAAGGCGGTGCTCGCACTCAACGCCCCTAGTGCCGCAGCCAATGATGGAGCCACCAGTGGCAATGCGGAAAAAAGCAGCAGCGCACTGGTTTCAACCGTCGCCTCACCTGGCTCGCGTAACGTTGCCCTTCAGCCTTTCCACGAGACGTTGCGCGACCGCCTTATTGGTTATTTCGAAAGCCAGAATCTGACGCATAAGCCTAAGCTCGTGGCCGTCACAGGCCTCAGCCATAGCTCCGGTGTGACTACTACCGCTGCAGGACTGGCCAGGTCGCTTTCTGAGACCGGCGAAGGCAACGTCCTATTGGTCGATATGACGGTCGGTCAAGGCGCTGCCACGCAATTTAACAAAGGCAAGGAAGCGTGTGGTCTCGACGAACTGCTGGAAGCACGGAGCCAGGCGCACGTGGAGCAGAACCTCTATGTCGTGACTGAGAACAGCAACAGCGACCGGCTTTCGCGCAACCTACCTCAACGCTTCACGCGCCTCATCCCGAAACTCAAGGCGAGTGATTTCGACTACATCATTTTTGATATGCCTGTGGTGAACCAACTCAGCATCACCCCACGTTTGGCTGGCTTCATGGACATGGTTTTGCTCGTAGTGGAGTCAGAAAAATCCGACCGCGATCTCGTCAGTGGAGCTTGCTCACTCCTCGCAGAGTCGAAGGCCCACGTCGGTGTCGTCCTTAACAAGACTCGGAACTATGTCCCGGGTCGCCTCAACCAAGAGTTGATGGCCATTTAAGGCGCAGCTTCGCCGGTCCGAGCTGGCATATAAAACTCACAAGACATCCATTCGCGTTCATTCCCGGCACATTTCACATGGTTTCCATGGGAGTTCGAAGCCCGGCGGCGAATAGGCTGAAACTAAGATAAAATCCCTGAATTTTGGTAACGAGATGCTGAGACAACATCATCGGTTTTATTATGCGCTGAAACCCTTCCTGCCGTGGAGACTGAGGATGGCCCTGCGCCGCATTGCGGCGCGCCGGAGTCTCGCGCAATGTGGCGATATCTGGCCAATCAATCAGGCGGCAGGGCAGATTCCAGATGGGTGGCCGGGCTGGCCAGATGGGAAGAAATTTTCCGTTGTTTTGACGCACGATGTCGAAGGGCATCATGGTTTGGCGAAATGCCGAAAGCTAATGGAGCTTGAGCAGCGACTCGGATTCCGATCTTCATTTAATTTTATTCCGGAAGGTGAATATCGGGTCCCTTCAGAATTGCGTGAAGAACTCGGCCGAAACGGATTCGAAGTCGGCGTGCATGACCTGAAGCACGATGGAAAACTTTTCAGCTCACGCCGGAATTTCCAGACGAGCGCGACCCAAATCAACCATTACATCCAAGAGTGGGGCGCTTCGGGCTATCGCTCGGGATTCATGCTCCGAAATCTGGATTGGTTGCACGAATTGAACATTCGGTATGATTGTTCGACGTTCGATACCGATCCGTTCGAGTTACAGTCAGACGGTGGAGGCACGATTTTCCCCTCGTGGGTTGCGCAACCGAGAGTCAGGGGCGACGACACGTCCGCCCCGCTAGGCGGAAATTCGCATGGCGACAATACGAACCCCGTCGATCGCGGCTACGTCGAGCTGCCCTATACCCTTCCCCAAGATTCCACGCTTTTTCTCGTTCTGCGGGAAACGTCTCCTGAAATCTGGTTGCGCAAGGCAGACTGGATCTCGGACCACGGCGGCATGCTTCTCGTAAATGTGCATCCCGACTACATTCAATTTGAGGATGAAGCGCCTAGCGCCCGCACCTATCCCTTAAGACTCTACACCGAGTTACTGGAGCACCTTCGCAAAAAATTCGCCGGGCAGTTCTGGCAGCCGCTACCCAGAGAAATCGCCGACTACACCCGCCAATTGAAAAACCGTCCGGTTCACCGGCCGAAGAAGCGCGTGTGCATGATCACGCACTCGTTCTACGAAAGTGACAATCGCGTGACGCGATACGCCGAAGCTTTGGCGGCAAGAGGCGACCAAGTTGATGTGCTCGCCTTGCGCAGGACGGCTGAACTACCCAAGCAGGAAACAATTGAGGGCGTCCGCGTGCATCGCCTGCAGGATCGTTTTGGGAAAACGGAAAGCTCCAAATTCGCCTACCTTTGGCCGCTCGTCCGATTCCTCGGTCTGACTTCATGGTGGGTAACTCGAAGTCATGCCAGCCAGCGCTATGACTTACTGCATATACACAACATGCCGGATTTCCTCGTGTATGCCGCTTGGCTCCCACGGCTGACGGGGTCACGCATCATTCTTGATATCCACGATATCGTGCCCGAATTCTACGCGAGCAAGTTTAGCGAAGGGAAACCCAGTGTCACGACCTCGGCGCTAAAATTAATCGAGCGCAGTGCCGCTAGGTTTGCCGACCACGTCATCGTGTCGAATCACCTTTGGCTGGAAAAATACCAAGCCCGCACCGCCTCGGAGGGCAAATGCTCGGTCTTTATCAACAACGTCGATTCTCGGATCTTTCAGCCGGTTCCCCGCACGCGGCAGGACGGCCGTAAAATTGTGATCTTCCCCGGTGGCCTGCAATGGCACCAAGGTTTGGACATCGCCTTGCGTGCGTTCAAGCAAGTGCGCCGCGAGCTGCCGCAAGCCGAGTTTCACATTTACGGTGACGGCAACATGAAGCCTTCGCTTGTGGCCCTCGCCGCTGAACTCGGCTTCAAGGGTGAGGTAAAGTTCTTCGAACCCGTCGGTGTTCGGCAGGTCGCGCGTATCATGGCCAACGCCGATCTGGGCGTCGTCCCGAAGCGCGCCGATTCTTTCGGCAACGAGGCTTACAGCACGAAGATCATGGAATTCATGTCGCTGGGAATTCCCGCCGTCGTTTCGAAAACCAAAATCGATCAATTTTACTTCAACGATTCGGTCGTCCGCTTTTTCGAATCCGGCAACTCCGATGCTCTCGCCGTCGCCATGATCGAAGTGCTGAAGGATGACAATCTGCGGCGCAGCCTCATTGCCAACGCGTCCGCCTACGCGGATCGCCACAGTTGGAAGCAGCGCAAGACCGACTACCTTCATATCGTGGATGAACTCGCCGCCGCGGAAAATCCGCAGATCCATCAGAGCGTTTCACCGGCAGCCCCCCAGCTTCACGAAGCTGCTCGATGAAAACCCAAATCCAGCAGAGCCTGCAACGCGTGCAAAAATGGGTCGAGGATCGCGGCTACAAAGGCTACGATCCCGGCGATGGCCTGACATCATACCTGAGACCTTTGGCTTTCGGAAACTTGTTCGCCGAGCGAATCCTTCAACAGGCAATCTGGAAATCGCCCATTAATCTGCGCCCCATTCTTGGGGTCTCGCCGCTAGACTCGACGAAGGGCCGGGGATTCATGGCGTGGGGTCACGCACTGTTGTTTTCCACCACGGCCGACGCTGCGTCGCGAGCGGAAGCTATGGGGTGCTTGGACTGGCTGGACATCGCGCGCGAGCCGGGCCACGCCGGCCACTGCTGGGGCAATCATTTCGATTTTTCCACTCGCAGCGGCTGCATGAAGGCTCACACGCCCACCATCGTGTGGTCGGGCCTGATCGGACAGGCCTACCTCGAAGCTTACGAACGGCTCAACGAGCCGAGATACCTCGCCATCGCCGAAAGCATCTGCCGCTGGATTCTCACATTGCCCCGCGAAACTACGGCGACGGGCGCTTGCCTGAGCTACACAGGAGTTTTCCAAAATTCCGTTCACAACTCCAACCTCCTCGGTGCCGCGATGCTCGCACGGACGTGGAAGCACCGACCCTCGGATGAGGTCAAACGCGTCGCCCGCTCGGCGGTGGCATACACCTGCGCTCGCCAGCTATCGGACGGTGCCTGGTGGTATGGCGAGGATCCCAAATACCATTGGATCGATAATTTTCACACCGGCTACAACCTCGA
>JANNEY010000330.1:0-2125 GCA_031379235.1 Opitutaceae bacterium
GCAAAAGCGATGACAGTGCGCTGGTTCGCGGCAAGGAGAGTGGCAGGGGGTGGAACGCGTTGACCCCCACGCGGTGGTTTGGGATAGGCGCTCGCAGCAAGCGCGTTGGGGTCAACGCGCTCCACCTCGGAGACGGCCACCTTTCCTTCGGTCACCAGGACTTCGACGGAGCTCGCCGCGAGCCGAACGTTAAACGCCGTGCCGACGGCGCGCACGGCGACGCCTTGGGCGGAAACGATGAAGGGCCGAGCCGTATCGTGGGCGACGGTGAAGTGCGCTTCGCCCTGCACGAGGGCAACACGGCGCTCATTCGGTAACAGGTCGACGCGCACCTCGGCGTTGGCGTTGAGTTCCACCAACGACCCGTCGGCGAGCACGACTCGCTCGTAGCCGCCGGTCGAGGTCGCGTAGACCTGCGCAGGGGGTTGCGGACGCGCCCATTGCCACCAGCCGAAAGCCGCGAGGACCAAGGCTGCGGCCATCGCAATGACGACGCGCAAGACGGGAAATTTCTTCGCCGGCGCAATCGCGCGCGGCTTCACCGGAAACTGCACCACGGGCTGCAACTCCGCGCGCACGAGCGGCATTTTTTCGAGCAGGACACACGCGGCCTCGAGGCGTGCGACCGCGGCGGCGTGGCGCGGATCGGCGCGGCACCAGCGCTCGAATTCGCGCTTCTGCGACGACGAAAAACCCTCGGCGCGCTGCGTGAGCCAATCCGCCGCTACCTCCTCGATCGGATCGTCGTGGTCGAGTGAATCGCTCATCCGGAAGCCTCCCCCGCCGTCGGCGGCGCGATTTCCAACAGCCCGCGGTCAGCGAAAAATGCTGCGCAGCGCCGCATGCCTTTTGCCATGTGCACCTTCACGGTTTCGGCGGAGATGCCGAGCTGCTCGGCGATTTCCTTGTAAGCGAGGCCGTCGAGATAGCGGAGCATGATGACTTGGCGGCAACGGTCGGGCAGCGCACGCACGGCGTCGGCGAGCACTTCGAGTTCGTAGCTTTGATCAAGTTGCTCCCCCACTCCGGGCCGATCCTCCAAGACGGTGAGCTCGACCAGATCCGTCACAGCCTCGGTCGGCTTCGCGCCGCGACGGCGGAAAAGATCGAAGGCGGCGTTGCGCGCGGCGGTAAAGAGAAACGCTTTCGGGTAGCGCACGCCGCCGCTGGCCTGTGCGCGGAGGAGCCGCGAGTAGGTTTCCTGCACGAGATCGTCGTGGTCGCCGAGCGTCGGGAAGCGCGCCTGCAGGTAGGCGCGCAGCGCCGGTTCATGGGGCTGCACTTCCTCGGCAAACCAACGGGCTTGTTCAGACAGGGGCATGGGGCGGGGCGAGGGCAATGCATCCGTCCGCCACCGCGAACTGTCGAGCGGTTTTTCCGCGAAAACCCGGGCAAAAAACTATTTCTTGCGGTGGATAACCCAAAAGCGCGAGGGCTGCGTCTCTATGCTTTGGAGCGACCCGCGCTGGGGCGGCGGTTCACGCCAGCTCCCAGCCTTTGCGATACGCGCGGCGGATGAGCGGGGCGGCTTCGGGCGCGTTTTTTGCCACCATGTTTTTGGCGTCCCACTCCACGCGTTTGCCGAGGCGCAGGGCAAGGTTGCCGAGGAGAACCGTCTCACTGAACGGACCCGACGACGCGAAGTTCGAGAGCGCGGGCGTGCCGGTCTTGATCGCGTTGAGCCACTCGACGTAGGGGCCGCCACCGTCTTCGCCTTTGCCCTCCTGCGTGCCACCGGGGACGCGCGCGATCGTCTTCGGCGGCGCGGGGAAATCGGCGCCGAGCGCGTCGGGCTTGAACACCCAGTCCTGCCGCGATCGTCCGAAAAACATGCGGCCCTTTTCGCCGACCAGCACGAGGTCGAAGCGGCGGAAGACGTGATCCGCCGTCGGGAAATCTTCCTTCCATAGTGCCTCGGGTGGCGCGTTGAGATAGACGCCTTCCTTGGCGACCACGCCGTCATACCACATGAATTTCACGGGGCCGCCGAGGATGCTGGTGGGAAACTGATACGTGATCGTCGAACGATGCGGCGCGGCAATCGCGGTGCCGCCTTCGTGCCAACTGTCGACGGTCGTGGGCGCGGTGAGGCCGAGCGCCCAGTAGGGCATGTCCATGATGTGGC
>JANNEY010000653.1:0-10272 GCA_031379235.1 Opitutaceae bacterium
GGCTCGTCCGCTCGCTCACGCTCGCGGCTACCAGAATCGGAAAACGCGGCGATGACATGGTCGGTGCTTGATCAAATGCCCCGGAGCTTGCTCCAGGGATGTTTACTTATCCTGGCGAGCCCGGCTCGGCGGGCGCGGCCATCCCGCTGAAATTTCCGCTGGATGGTTTCGTCGCGCCGCTCCTCGCCGTGACCATCAAAACCAAACTACCCCACTCCTCTTCACGCTGCGTCGAGCGGCGAGCGCCCGCCGAGGAACCGCGCGAACCGTGCAGCCCACCCTCGCTAGGTTTCCTCCGTCAGCCACAGGAACCCCGCCGCACGCGCCGCCTTGATTAAATCTCGCTCCCAGTCCGCGCCGCCGAGGTCCATCGCCGCCAGCGGTGGGGCGGGCGGGCGCGGCCCGGCGCCGCCTTGGCCCGCGCCACGCCTGTCCCCGTCGCCCGTGCGACCGCTTGCTTCCGTCTTCCGCATTTCCAATTTCCCCTCTGCTGGTTTTCCCGTCGCACCCGCCGCCTTGCTGGTGGCCTGGAAAAACCACAGCAACGGCACCCGCGCCCCGGTTGGCCCTTGCCTCGCGCGCTCCACCAAATACTCCTTCGCCAGCATGATGGTCGCCGGCGCCCTTTTGACTTTGCAGCGATGCAGAAACCCCAGGATTTCCCGCTCGTGCTCCGCCCGCGTCCCCACCGGAAAGCCCTCGCCGCGCTGGGCTGCCTTCCACGTCGGAAATGAAACCGCATCGGTCGCTTGGGGCATGGCAGCGAGTGCAGCTTTGCGCGGGTGCTGCATCAACCGCAAAAAGCTGCACCCAGCTTACTTTCTAGAGGCAAGCTGTCCCGCATGACCTCAACTTCCTTCCCTGCAAAAGCTGCACTGAGTGCAGCCGAATAACACTGTTCGGCAAAAAAATCCCCAGCAAATGCGCGCAGCGGTTGTCACACTCATTGTCATGATTGCTACGGCGTTTGTTGGGTGCTCTATGCCTGAGCGAGTTACCGTCATCAATCGTTCCAGCGGGGACCTGTCGCTTCAGTTTAAAGACGGAAAGAAGAAAGTTATCGCTGCCGGGCAGACCGCCGAGCTGTTCTTTCCATCTTTTCTTTTAGCTTCGGCGGTCACCCACAATGGCGTGAAGAAAGAGTTTGGTTGGAAGGTCCCACCTTCTGAGTTGATGGACAGAAAGAAGTATCCTCCGAAGTTTACCTTTTGCTTGGAGCCGGATGGGAAGGTCTATGTCGCAGATGCGACTGCTGGTGGCACGCAGCCGGTTTCACCTCAGCCTAAGGGTTTTCCGCTTACAGGCCGCCCTGTGGAAGAAGAGCCGAACCAGTCGCTACAGCCAACGGCCCCAAGCGGCCGTGGCTGATCTCAAACGTTGGGCGGAGCCCAACCGCTGCGATCCAAGAAAGATGCGGGAAACAAAAGCGCGGCGTTGGCGGTGAGCACATCCGCCGCGGGCGGGCCGCGCTTCGGCCGTTTTTTCGCCTGCCAGCGCGGCGCAAGGGCCGCCACTTGATCACGTCCCGCTCAATTTCGGCGGCAAAGAAAGCGCCGCCCTTTACTGCAGCAGCTTCAGCACCGTCTGCGGGGTCTGGTTGGCCTGCGCGAGCATCGAGGTGCCGGACTGCACGAGGATGTTGTATTTCGCGAGCTGCGTGGACTCCTCGGCGACATCGACGTCGCGGATGCGCGAGATGGCGGACGAGAGATTCTCATACTCGACTTGCAACGTCGTCGCCGCGAGTTCGAGGCGCGACTGCGCGGCGCCGAGCGTGGCGCGCTCGGTCGCGACGTGCTGGATCGCATCGGTGATTTTCTGGATCGCATCGGTGTCATTCGACGCGAGGTCGTAGGCGCCTGTGATGTCCTGATTGATAATCGCGAGCATGCCCCCGGTGCGCAGGTTGGACTCGTTAATCGTCATCTCCTGCCCGACCGCCTGGCCGATGGTCACCGTGAGGCCGCTGGCATTGGGGCCGAAAAGGGTGATGCCGTTGAACGCGCCGAGCGGAGTGGCCACCCCGGCGGTGCCGCCGATCTCGGTCGTCGTGCCGCCGACCGTGGCGCGCAACTGATCCTGCAGGGCGATGAACTCCTGCTGGTAGAGGTCGATGTCGCTGGAGTTTTTGGTGACGTCGGTCGCGAGAATCGCGAGCTCGCTCAAGCGCGAGAGAATCTTCGTCATGCCGCTCATGAAGCCGTCGGCGGTCTGGACGTAGGAGACGGCATTCTGGACGTTGGTCGTGGCCGCTTTGACGCGACGCCCCTGGGCATCGAGTTTCTCGGACACCGCGAGGCCGGCGGCGTCATCCGAGGGATTAACGATCTTGGAGCCGGAGGAGAGGCGCGCGAGGGAGCGGCCGAGCATTTCCTGACTGTGGTTCAGGTTGCGGGCGCCGGCGATGGCCTGGATATTGGTGTTGATAACGCTCATGGCGGAGGTGGGTGCGGGTGGTGTGGGAACGAAACGAGAGGCGAAAAAATCAGGAGGTCGGGGCGGCGACGCTCTTGCTGGGCAGCGTCGGCAGCACGCCGGGCCGCGTCTGGCGGACGGCGGCGGCCTGATTGCTGGCGGCGATGTCGGTGAGGACTTCCTTGCGGAAGATCGCGATGTCACGAGGAGCGGCGATACCGATCTTCACGACATCGCCCTCGATGCGGGTGATGCGGATTTCAATCGAGTCACCGATTACGATGGACTCGTTGACCCGGCGGGAAAGGACGAGCATGGGCGTGGGCTCAGGCAGTGCGGGCGAGAACGTCCGCCTGCGGGTTTTCGACGAGAGCGTGGCTCGCGGTGTAGCGCGAGTAGTTGGAAATGACGAGCTGGCGGCCAATCCGCGTGCGGCGGTTGACCACGAGCGGACCGACGAGATTCGCCGTGGCCTCGACCGGGTCCTGCCGCTTGAGCGTCACGATATTGAGGATCATCGCCTCGGCGGGGCTGCGCAGATCGAGCTGCTCGGCATCGCCGTCGAAGATCTCGGGCTCGTAGCCGGGGACGATCCCGCCGGGCTCGATCACGATGAAGTGCAATTCGTCCGTCGCGCTGTGGAGTTTCATCCACAGGAACGGCAAATGATCCGGCAGATAAACCAGCTCCGCCCGCTTGTAGTCGGCAAAGCCGATGAGGCCCTGCGGCAGCACGATCTGGTTGGTGGGCGGGACATCGATGTCCGTCGGATAGATCTCGGGGATGACTTTCATGGAGCGATGGTGATGCGGAGCAGTTTGGGGATTAGCGGATATAGTCGAGCAGCGAGATCCGCATGATGTTCGCGGCGGATTGCAACGCCGCCTGGTAGGCGGTCTGCGTCTGATTGAGTTTGACGATGGTCGAAGGGAGATCGGCGTCGGTCTCCGTCGAGACCAGTTTCTCGATATTCTCGACCCGGTCGAGGAGCTGGGCGCGGTTAGCCTCGATGCGCGTCTGCACGCCACCGTGCTCGGCTAGCGAAGAGACGAGGAGATCCTCGCCGGCGATGAGATTGGTCTGAACGGTCGAGACCGCGGCGGGGTTGTTGGCGGTGAGCGCGTCACGCAAGGCGACGAGCTGATTCAGAAAATCCCGCAGGCCGGTGTTGGTCGCGCCGGTTGTGCCGGGCGCGACGCGGGCGGATTCGGAAAGCTGGATGTCGGCCTGGTTCGCATTACCCGCGTAGGCGACCGAAGTGATCTGACCGCTGCCATTGCGGGTCGCGACAAACGGGGCGGCGTCGACGGCGGTGCCAGCGTAGAGATAATCGTTGCGAAAGCGCGTGTTGGTCAGCTGGAGCGTGTGCTCGATCAATTGTTCGACTTCCGCGGCATAGGCGCTGGAAGCGGCCGGGCTAATCGGACCGGCCCCGAGCGTGCCAATCTCCGTCGCACGATCGGAAACTTTCTTTAGTTGCTGCAAACCGGAGAACGAAGCCTGGCTGAGCTCTAACGCGCGATCCACATTGCGCCCGAACTGCGTGAGCTGGCTCCGCTCACTTTCGAGGCCGAGCACGCGGCCCATGCCGGTGGCGTCGTCCTCGGGTTGGAAGATGCGCTGCCCGGTCGCGACCTGTGTCTGCAATTTCGCCTGCTGAGATCCCAGTTGCTGGATCTGGCGAACGATACTTTCCGAGATGCTGTTGGAGGAAACTCTCATCGTGAATTAGGCCCGGCCCATTTCGTTGACCACGTTCTCAAGCAAGCCGTCCAGAATCGAGAAGACTCGGGAAGAGGCCTGAAAGGAACGCTGGTATTTCATCAGGTCGGCCATCTCCTCGTCGAGCGAAACGCCACTGACGCTGTCGCGCTGCCCCCGCACGAGCTTCTCGATGTTCGTTTGATCCTCGACGCGGGCATTGGTCGTCGCGAGGGCTTGTCCGATCCGGCTCACGCTCTGGCCAAAAAAACCGGAAAACGTGCCATCGATCTGGTCGCCACCGGTGGTCGAGAAACCGGTGGTCGCGAGCTGAGCCACCGCGAGGGCGATCGTGTTGTCGCCGGCGGGCCCACCATCGCTGGCCTTGAGCGTTGTGCTCGTGAGCGAGCTGGTGACGGCGATCGTCGCGGCCGTGGTGCCGGACGAGACGAAAAAATTCCCTGTGGCTGAGGTGGGATTGTAGACCGCGTTGACAGAAATCACGAACTGTCGCGCCAGATTATCGATGTCGTCGCGCAGGGTCTGGATCGCGCCATCGCGCGCCTGCAAGGCGCCCTGGACCGAGCCACCATTCAGAGCGAGCACCGTCGCCGGCGAGCCGCCGGTGAACTGAGTGCCGTTAAATGCCACCGTGCCCTGGACGTTGCTCAGATTAATGAGGACGACATCGGCACCCGTGCCGTCCTTGGCGACAACCTGAATCTGACCGCCGGAGCCGGGCCTCGTCTCGATGGGCAGTTTGGTCGCAAGTTTTTCAATGCGGGCCTGGCGTTGATCGCGCAAATCGACCGCCGAGCCGGGAGCGGTGGTTTCGAAGCGACCGATCTGAGTGTTTAGTTCCGCGATCGAGTCGAGCAGCCGGTTGATCTCACCGACGTCGTCGCCAATCTGGGTGTCGAGATCCGCCTGCACTTGGGCGAGCCGGGTGTCGGTCAGTTGAAACCGGTCGGTGAGGATGCCCGCCTTCTGGAGCAAGGCACCGCGCTCGCCACTATCAGTCGGGCTGGCGGCGAAACTTTGAAAGGCATTGAAGAAATCGTCGATGGCGGCCGCAATCCCGCTCGCGCTCGCGGCCTTGGACTGACCGGCGGCACCCGCGCGGTCGATGCTCTGGCCGAGTCCGGCCTGGGCGCGCTGGTAGCCACCCTGCTCCGCCTCAATGGAAGACTTGATCGCGATCTCGCGCACGACCTGCTGATCGAGGAGCGAGTCACGCAACTGCTCGATGCCAAGCGCCTCCAGGCCGAGGCTCTCCACGCCTTGCGGCGTCACGACCGTCCCGCGATCGCCATAAATCACGCGCTGCCGGGCATAGGCGGGATTGTTGACGTTCGAAAGGTTCTTCCCGGTCGTCTCGATTGCGCGGCTATGCGCTGAGAGCGCCTTGACCGTCGAATTGATGCTGGAAAAAAGATTGGACATGACAGGGCAGCGGAAGGCACGCCATCAGCCGGCGGCACGCAGCGTGGTCGCCGGATGGGCGTTGATGACCGCGACGCGGCCAGCGGGAGAATACGTTTTCATGAACGCGTTCGGCCGCAGGTGCTGCATCGTCTCCTGATGCATCTCGACCGCGCGCGAAAGCAACGCGTGGTTGTGGCGGCTAATGCGGCGGACGCGGTGCAAAAGCAGATTCACTTCCGCGATCAGCGCCTCGATCAAAGGACGGGCGTCGGACTCGATGAGCGGAAGAAGCGAACGCAAGGTGGCGTTGGCCGGGCGGCCGCCCTGCTGGGCAAAGGCGGCAACCGCTTGAGCGCGGCGCTCGCGGCTGTCGGCCGCGCCGCGGGCCTGCGCCTCGATCTCGGCGGCGAAACGAAGGACCGCCTCGGGATCGCGGCCAAAGAGGCTGCTCTGCTGCGCCTGAAAAAGGTGGAGCAAGCCGCCGTAGTCGGCGAGCTCGGTGCGAAGGCACTCGGCGATAAATTCCCAGTTGGTGCTCATGAGCGGACTTGGGGCTGGACGGGGGCGATGGTTGCGAGCGGAACGGGCATCGTCTCGCCGCGAGGCGTGAGCTGCCGCTCGATGAAGCGGCCGAGGCCGAGGCCCGGCCCGGCGCTGAGCTGATTGGCCATCGTGTCGGTGAGCATGTCACCATAAACACTGCCCGCGACCCCACCCTCTTTGCCCCCGAGCATCGAGCTCATGGTCTTGCCGAGGAGCTGGCGAATGAGGACGGCTTCGAACTGCTTGGCGACCGCGGAGCGCTGCGCATCGGGGGTGGCATTACGCAGCGACGCCACGTTGAAGGGCGTGGACGCGCCGGTGGAGGCGGTGGCGGAGGAAATGGGTGAGACGCTCACGGGATTAGTTAATCACGAGCTCCGCCTGCAGGGCACCGGAGCGCTTGAGGGTTTGAAAAATCGCCATCATCTCGCGGGTCGAGACGCCGAGGGCGTTGAGCGCGGCGGCGAGGCGTTCGATGGTGGGCGGCTCGTTGATAATTTGGAAACCGCCCTTGGATTCGTTGACGTTGGTCTGGGTGCTCTGCACCGCGGCGGTCTGGCCCCCGCTGAACGCGCCGGGCTGGCTGACACCGGCGTTCGAAGTCACGCTAATCGTGAGTGAGCCGTGCGCGATGGCGACCTGCGAGAGCCGCACGCTGGAAGTCGCGACGATGGTGCCGGTGCGCTCGTTGATCACGATGCGGGCGAGCGTGTCGGTGGCGGACTCAATTTGACCGAGGTCGGCAATGAACGCGACGTCGCGACCGCGATAAATGGCGGGCAGCGTCACCGCGATCGTCGCCGCATCGACCGGGCTGGCCGCGGATTGCCAGCGGGCATTGATTGCATCCGCCATGCGCGAAGCAGAGGTGTAGTCGGGATTGTGCAGGAGGAGGCGGACCGTGTTGTCGCGGACAAAGACCGCCGGAATCTCGCGCTCCACAATGGCGCCACTAGAAAGACTGCCGACCGTCGGATGATTCTTTTGCACCGTCGAGCCGCCGGAACCGCCCGCGCCGCCGAGAAATCCACCGACGGCGATGGGCCCCTGGGCAACGGCATAAACGCGACCATCAGCCCCGAGCAACGGCGTCTGCAGCAGCACCGCGCCTTGCAGCGATTTGGCATCGCCCATCGAGGCGACGTTCACATCGATGCGCGAGCCGGGCTTCATGAATGCGCCGATTTCGGCGGTGAGCATGACGGCGGCGGCGTTTTTGGCCTTGAGGTCGGCGGCGTTGACCGTGAGGCCGTAGCGCTGGAGAAGATTGGCCACGCTGCGGAGCGTCGCGACGGCGTTGCTATCGCCATCGCCCGCGAGACCGACCACGAGCCCATAGCCGACGAGCTGATTGTCCCGGCCGCCCTCGACCAACGTGAGATCCTTGAGACGCGAAGCGTGGAGCTGCCCCGTGGCAAACACACCCAACGCGACGAGGCCGAAGGCGTGGAGCGCCAAGCGGGAGAAAATATTTTTTGAGAGCGTGAACATCATGTTCGGTGGAATCCGTTCCAAATCCTAGGGGGGGGGATTGGTGTGATCGGTTAGAGCGGGCGGAGTTTTTCGTAGACCTTGGCGAGCCAGCCGCGCTTCTGCGCGTCGGTCAGCGAGCCCTCGGAGTAAAATTCGACGCGGGCATCGGCGATGTTCGTCGAGACCACGCTGTTTTCGCGGGAGATGTCGTCGAAGCGCACGATACCGCGCAACACGACGTATTGCGTCTCGCCGGAAAACGTCACGACGCGCACGCCCTCGATCACGAGGTTGCCGTTGGGCAGCACATCCGTGACTTGCACGGCGGCGCGAGCGGACAGGCTCTGCGAGTTGCTGACATCGCCGCCGCCAGAATAGCTGCTCTTACCCGCGCCCGTCGTGCCGGGCATCTCGCCCTTGTGGGAGCCGATCCCAGGATAGATGAACCGCGAGATGGCGTCTTCCAGCTTGGATTCACGCGTCGATTTTTTGCTCTGCGAGCTTTGGGCCACAGCTGACTCGGAAACGACAATCGTCAGAATGTCGCCCTTCGCCGCGGCCTTGCGGTCGGCGAACATGCTGCGCGAGGTCTGACCGTTGGTCGACCACAGCGATTCCGCCCGCATCCCCGGCGTAATCGCCAGCAGGAGCATCGTGAAAAGCGCGAACACCGTGAGCGACCACGCGGTGTGGGCGAGTGCGAGACGACGGGGAGAAGATTGGGTGGAATGGGTTTTCATGGTTTAGAAGCGGACCTGGACGCGGTTTTCATCGACCACGAGCGCACTGAAATTTTTCCGGGACTCGGGATTGCGCACCGTGACGGTCTCACCCTGCGCACCACTTTCCATCGCGAGCGCCTTCATCGTGATCTGCAGCGGCCCGTCTTTGGCCGAAACCTCGACGATATCGCCTTTCTTCACGAGGGGACGGCGCGAGACATCGCGCCACGTGAGCAACCGGCCCGCCGGGATGGCGCGGCTAAAAACATACGACCGGTCCCCCACGGAGGCAGGCAGCACATCGCGCTCCCGCAGGAGATCGACGCGGCGGGTTTCCAAGGCGGTCACATCGAAAAGCGCGCCCACGGCGAGCGGCAAGCGACTCGCCCAGGCGTCGCGCCAGAGTTGAGCCTTGACCACAAGAGTGGTGTCGAGCGCGACAGTCCCATCGGCCGACAAGCGGCAACGCACCATCATCGACGAGGCCGCCGAAGCGGGAAAATCGACCACATTGAGATCCCACGCTGTCGCGCTGCGGACCGGTGGAGCCCAAGCGCGCAGCAGTTCGATCTGCAGCTCGCCGTCGAAATTGAAATGTGTGGTGAGGGCGCGCGTGAGACCGGCCAGCAGCTGTTCGCGCGAAAATTGGGTCGCAGCCGGCTCGGCCGTCGCGTCGGTTTCCGCCGCCGGCAGGTGCATGGGGCGGACCAGCAAAGCCGTCGCAATCAGAGCTAGGATACGGAAAGCTTGAGCGGAAGTCTTCATCAGCGTTTCATGTTCGCGACGTTCTGGAGCATCTCATCCGAGGTCTGAATTGACTTGGAGTTAATCTCGTAGGCGCGCTGGGCGACGATGAGGTTCACCATTTCTTCCACGATGTTCACGTTGGAGGCCTCGATGTAACCTTGGACCGTGCGGCCAAATCCCTGCTCGCCGGGCTTGCCGGTTTCGGGCGTGCCGCTCGCGGGGGTTTCCTCGTAAAGATTGCCGCCGAGGCTGCGCAAACCGGAAGGATTGGCGAAGCGAGTGAGCGTAATGGAAAAACTCTGCGAGCCGGCCGACGTCTGCACCGTGACCTGACCATCTTCGGAGATGGCGACATTCGTCGCACCCGGAGGAATCGGCTGAAACCCACTGAGCACCGGCAGACCATCGATCGTGACGACCTGGCCCTGGGCGCTGAGTTTGAACGAAGCCGCGCGGGTGTAGCCGACCGTGCCGTCGGGGCGCTGCACTTCAAAGAGCCCGTCACCTTGGACCGCGATATCGAGTTTTTCGCCGGTGTTCGTCAGCTGACCTTGGGTGAAAACTTTGGAGGTCGCCGCGACGCGCGAACCGTTGCCGACCTCGATCCCGGTCGGGACGAGGTTGCCACCGCCGGAGTCGGTGCCCGAGGCGCGTGGCTTCTGATAGAGCAAATCTTGAAACTCGATCTTACTGCGCTTGAAGCCGGGGGTGTTCACGTTCGCGAGGTTGTTCGCGATCGTGTTGAGGTTGAGCTGCTGGGCCTCCATGCCGGTGGCGGCAGAATAAAGCGAAAGGTTCATGCGGAGCGGATTTGAGATTCAACTACGCCACCTGGAGCCGGCGCGCCCCCATTGCGCGCTCGGCCAGGCAGTCGTGATTGCGGTTGTCTGTATGGGGAATTCATGGGTGGCACAGGCTCAGCCAATCGCGTCGAGCGTCTTCTGCATCTGATCGTCGACGGCTTTGATGATACGTTGATTGGCTTCGTAGGCCCGGGAGATGAGGACGAGGTCAACCATCTCGCGCAGGGAGTTGACGTTGCTGCCCTCGACGTAGCCCTGCATCAGCTCGGGTGCTTCGACCTGGCGCGGCGCCGCACCGGCAGAGGCAAAGAGTCCGCCCGCCAAGGGTGTGAGCTCGGCGTTGTTGGGAAATTTGCGCACCGCGAGTTTGCCGAGGGACGCATCACCTTGGAAAATTGTGCCGTCACGGTTGATGACGATCGCGCCAGTCCCGGAGATGGCAG
>JANNEY010000656.1:0-3139 GCA_031379235.1 Opitutaceae bacterium
GCGTCGATAGCACGTGGGATCCGGCGTTTGAGGTTTTCGTCACGGCATTCCTGCAGTCAATCCGACGCTCTCGCTGACAGATTGACGGAGTAATCATTCACACCAAACCGAGCCGAACTTTGGCGTCCTTCCACGCCACGGTGGAACGAAGATCGCGCCGGACCTCGGCCAAAGCCTTACGGTCGGCAGCGTCTTCGCGGCGGGCGCGGGCGGTGTCCACATACGCAAACACCTTCCGCCGCTCGCGGGCCGGGAGTTTTTCCAGTTGGCGGATGACAGTCGTGGCGGTCATGCGAGAAAAGATCGATCGGCGGGACACCAAGTCAACGCCGCAGCCGGCACGCTACGGCTGCTTTTTGCCCTGTTTCGCCTTTTTCGGCGCGGTGCCTTCGCTCAGGCCCTGGTTGCCGTAGAAACGCGTGGGCGTTTCGTCGGGCACCTTCAGTTCCGTGCGGAGCTGGGCGAGTTGTTTTTCCAGCTGCGCCTTGGTCGCGGCATAGGCGGGATCGGCGATCACACTCTTGAGTTCAAGCGGATCCTTTTCGCGATCGAAGAGTTCCCAATAGCTGTCCGTGACGCCTTCGAAGCGCACAAGCTTGTAGCGGTCAGTCACGACGCCGTAGTGCGGCCGCACGCGGTGCGGGGTGGGCCATTCGTAATACTGGTAATAGAAGGCCGTGCGCCAGTCGGCCGGTTTCTGGCCGCGCAAAATCGGCACGAGGCTCCGGCCTTGCATGTCGGCCGGTATGGCCGCGCCGGCCGCGCCGAGGAAGGTCTCGCCGAAATCGACGTTGGAAACGAGGTCCTTGTTCACCGTGCCGGCTTTGGTCACGCCGGGCCAGCGCACCAGAAACGGCGTGCGCACCGACTCCTCAAAGATCCAGCGTTTGTCGAACCAGCCGTGCTCACCGAGGTAGAAGCCCTGATCGCTCGCGTAGACGACGATGGTGTTTTCCGCGAGGCCCTCCTTCTCCAGATAATCAAGCATGCGGCCCACGCTCTCATCGACGGAGCGCACGGTGGCGAGGTAGTCGTGCATGTAGCGCTGGTAGCGCCAGCGCACGAGATTCTTGCCGGTGAGGTTGGCGGCGCGGAACTTCGCGTTGCGCGGTTCGTAGTAGGCGTTCCATGCCTTGGTCTGCTCGTCGTTAATCCCGGCGGGCAGCGCGAGCTTGGCGTCGCGGTCCGTGAAAGTCTTTTCGATCGTCATGTCCTGATCGCGGACGCCGATGCCGCGGTTGGCGTAGTCGTCGAAGAGCGTCGGTGGCTCGGCGTAAACCCGATCCTTGTCCGCATCGAGGTGACGCAGCGCGGGCGCCCACTCACGGTGCGGAGCCTTGTGCTGCATCATCATCAAAAATGGCTTCGTCTTGTCGCGCCTTTGCAGCCAGTCGAGCGAAGCGTCGGTGATGAGGTCGGTCACGTAGCCGGTCTGCGTGATGCGCTCGCCCATCTTGATCATGGGCGGATTGTAGTAGACGCCCTGGCCGGGAAGAATCTGCCAGAAATCGAAGCCCGTCGGATCGGAGCCGAGGTGCCACTTGCCGACGATCGCGGTTTGGTAGCCTGCCTTCTGCAGAAGTTTCGGAAACGTCGTCTGCGCGCCGTCGAAGGTGGAGTTAGTGTTGTTCGGAAACCCGTTCAGGTGGCTGTATTTTCCCGTGAGGATCGTCGCGCGCGCCGGGCCGCAGATCGAGTTGGTCACGAGGCAGCGGTCGAAGCGCACGCCCTGTTTTGCGATGCGGTCGATGTTCGGCGTCTCGAGCAGCTTTCGCGGATCGCCGTAGGCGCTGATCGCCTGGTAGGCATGATCGTCGGAAAAGATGAAGACGATATTCGGCTGGCGCGGCGCGGCGGCGAAAGCCGCGGATGCAACCGCAAGAAAGACGAGGGCGAGGCGAGATTTCATGAGGATGGGGAAAGGGAGAGCGGGCTGAAGCCCGCCGACGGGGATTCACTGCACGGCTGAGATACGAATAATCAGGGCAGGCCGAGACCCGCCTCCGTTGTCACTTCACGTTCGCTTTGAAAAACGTCACGGCCCCCGCCACGAGTTTGTTCGGGTCCTGCGCGAAGGTCGCGTTGTCGGTCTCAATCGCCATCACGCCCGACCACTTCGCCTTTTTGATCTCGGCAAAGAGATCCTTGTAGTTGGCCTGGCCCGTGCCGATCTCGACGTCGAGGATCGTGGAGCCGGCGGCTTTCTTGGCGCCTTTCTTTCCACCAGGAGTATCGGCCACGGGAGCCGCGGGTGCCGGGGCGGCGGCCTCGATGCGTTTGTCTTTCAGATGCATGTCGAACACGCGGCCGTTATATTCGCGGAAAATTTTCGCGGCGTCGAAACCCGCAGCCGTCACCCAGCCGATGTCGAGGCACACGCCGATGCGCGGGTCGCGCGCGGCGAGGACTTTCTTCACCGTGGCCGGATCGCCGTAGACGGTGTCTTTACCGTGATTATGGATCGCGAGCTTGATATCGTATTCCTTCACGAGCTGTTCGAGGTTGTCCCATTCTTCCATGACCTTCGGTTCGACGATGATGACTTTCATGCCCATCAGCTTCGCGAACTCGAAGAGCTTCCGGTTTTCCTCCTTATTCATGGAGGTGCCGTTGACGCCGAAGGAATAGGCCGTGAGCCCCTTCGCATCGAGAATCGCTTTCTTGCGCAGCGTTTCCTCCTTCGTGCCTTTCGGGTCGAGGTGCTTCGCGATGAACTGCACCTGCGTGATGCCGTGCTTCACGGCAAATTCCACGACCTGGTCGAATTCCATGTTGCGGCACGTCCAAGTTTGGAGACCGAGCTTGGGGCCGGTTTTTTCGGCGGCGATGGCGTCCGAAAGCGACGCCGCGAAAAACGCGAGGACGGGAACGGCGAAACGGGTAAGTAAGCGGAAGTTCATAGGGGAAGGGAGTGCGAACGTAGAATTGCAACCGCCCGACGCAAGCCCGCGCCAAAGGATGTTTGCGTGGGGGAAACGAGGCGCTTCAGCCCACGCCGAATGTGATGTCGACTTCTCTGCGCGGGTTGAAACCTCGCGCCCCCTGAGAGGGCGTCGAAAAAGGGCGCTCGGCTCGGGTAGCGGCGGGCGTCCCTGCCCGCCGGTTCAGGACGTCCGCTCAATTCTCGGCGGGCAGGGAC
>JANNEY010000665.1:0-2396 GCA_031379235.1 Opitutaceae bacterium
TAGAGGCGTTGGATTTGCTCCACGCAGCCCTCGTGCGTGCCCGCCGCCTTCATGATTTTGTAGAGAATGGAAATATAGAGCGGGACGACGGGGATGGCGGAACTCGCCTGCGTGACGAGCGCTTTGTTCACCGAGATGAACGCGCGGCCGCCGCCGTTGAGCTTGAGGAGCGAGTCGATGTTCCGGGCGGCGCGTTCGAGATCGTTTTTGGCGAGCCCGATGGTGCCGTTCTTGTAGATCGCCCAGGTGACCTCGGGCCCGATGTAGGAATAGGCGACGGCCTGCGCGCCGGGCGCGAGCAGCTTGGCTTCTGAGAGGGCGTTCATCCACAGCTCCCAATCCTCACCGCCCATCACCGCGGTGGTGTCGGCGATTTCCTGTTCAATCGCGGGCTCGATGGTGACGCTGCTGACGATGCCCTTGTCGGTGTCGACGGTCTTGTTGGTGTAGGACTGGCCGACGGGTTTGAGCACGGATTTGTGCACGGCGGCGGTCTTCGGGTGCGTGCGGCGAGGCGAGGCGAGCGAGTAAACCACCAGGTCAACCTGGCCGAGGTCGGCGCGGATGAGGTCGAGCGCCTGTTTCTTGATGTCGTCGGAAAACGCATCGCCGTTGAGATTCTTGGCGTAGAGCCCGGCGGCGCGGGCGGCCCGGGTGTAGGCGATGGTGTTATACCAACCAGGCGTCGCATTGCGGCCTTCCTCGGAGGGACGTTCGAAGAAAATTCCCAGCGTCGCTGCGCCCGAGCCGAAGCCCGCAGTCACGCGCGAAGCGAGACCGTAGCCCGTGGAGGCGCCGATCACGAGCACCTTGCGCGGGCCGTTTTTGATCGGGCCACGGGATTTTACGTAGTCGATCGACTCCTGCACATGGGCGGCGCAGCCTCCGGGATGGGCGGTGACACAAACGAAGCCGCGGACCTTGGGTTTTATGATCATCGGCGGCCATGATTTCGCGTTGGCCGTATGAGTGGCAAGAGCGGTTTTGAGGCTGCGGGTGATTCGCGGAGATTCACCCGCTCTCGGGGAAATCCTCCGAGGGTGGGGCCGGATCTCCGCCGCGGGCTTGGGTTGGTGTACTTTCCCCCAGCCGTACCTCTGCCCGTTTCGGATACGCGCCCCCACCTATTTCCCGAGCAACACAAACGGCCCCTCGGCCTTCGGCACGCCGCCCTTACGCTCCAGCGTGACCGCAAACGCGTTCACCGCGCCGACGGGTTGTTTCGCTTTGAACTTCATGCGCCGCTCGCCGGTCGTGGGATCGACCGTGAACACGCCGCCATCGACGGGGTTCGGATACTGCGGATCGACGATCCAAAGCTGGTAGTCCTGGTTCGCGAGCAGGGCGGGGAGCTTTTCCACTTTGAGCACGCCCTCCTGTTTGCCCGGATCCCAGACCGCGACGGCGAGAGCTTGCGGCGAGTTCTTCAACAACGAGGCGAGCGCGGTGATTTTGAAATCCGCGAGGTCGCCCTGGGCTTTCAATTCGGAGGTGAGCCGCGCGACCTGCTGCTGCGCTTCGCCGAGCTTGCGGCCGATTTCCTCGGCGGCGCCGGTGAAAATATCGATGCGCTGCGTGAGCGTGGCAATCTCGCGTTCGCGGCCCGTGAGCTGCGTGCGCGCTTCAGCGACCAACCGATCGCGTTCGATGGTTTGCGCGCGGGCCTCGGCCAGGAGGCGTTCGCGCTCCGCGACCTGCGCGCGGGTGCTTTCGAGCTGCGTGCCCGTCGCGGAGATTTGCTTTTGCGCGTCCTGCAACTGGCGACCGGAAACGATCCGTTCCGCCTCCAATTGCTGCTGCGTCGTCATGAGCGTGACTTCGGTGAGTTTTTGTTCTTTGCGCAGCAGATCAGACTCGATGTGCGTCGCGTAGTAACGCGAACCCAGCCAAGCGGAACAAAGGGCGAAGCCGGCGGCCGCCGTCCAAGGCAGCAGCTGGCCCAGACGAAACACGGCGGGCGCCGGACGAATGATGTTGTCCGGTGCAGCGGCAGATTTGCCGGGCGCCTCAATCGAGGCGAGCACGCGGTCCTTCAAACTGGCTGGAGGTTGCACAGGCGGCGCGGTGTGGGCCACCGCCGCGGCTGCGTTGCGGAGCGAGGTCGCCAACGCCTGCAATGCGGGATCACGGGCGAGCCCCTGTTCGAATTGCGCGCGCTCGGCACCTTCGAGCAAGTCGAGGGCGTAGAGCGCGGCGAGTTCTTCTTGATGCTCGTCGATCATGGCCGGACCGCGAGGGACTCGCGGAGTTTGAGGAGGCCGCGACGGATGCGAGCCTTGATGGTGCCGAGGGGTTCGGAAAGTCTGCGGGCGATTTCCTCCTGTGTGAGGCCACCGAAGAAAGCGAGTTCGAGCGCGCGCTTTTGCTCGACGGGCAAGGTGGCCACGGCGGCGCGG
>JANNEY010000347.1:0-19605 GCA_031379235.1 Opitutaceae bacterium
GCCCTCCTCGGCGCCCTCCTGCGCGCCGGCTCCCTCAACCTCTCCGCCCGCACCCAACACTACGCCTCCCGGCCCGCCGCCGCCCTGTGCTTCTTGCGCACCTCCCGCCACTCGTCATGAGCCCAAACCGGAATACCGTGCGTGGTCGCCCCAGATGACGACGATCGTGTTGTCCCGGGCGGGACTCTTCTCCAGCGCATCCAGCACCTGCCCCACGCAGTCATCCGCGAAACTGGAGGCGGCCAGATAGGCCTGCACCGCGCGCTTGTGCAGATTCGGGTCTTGCCGCACCCAACTGAAATCCGCGCTGGGTTTGAATTTGGCTTTTCCCTTGGCGTCCACGATATCGTCGAGGTCATCGAGGCGGATCTCCGGGAGCTTGATGCTCTCCAACGGAAACCGGTCGAAGTATTCCTGCGGCACATACCAAGGCAGATGCGGTTTGGAAAATCCCAGCGCGAGGAAGAAGGGTTTCGCCGAAGGCTTGGCCAGTTGCTCCACCGCCCATGTGGCCGCCTTCCCGTCTTTGGACTGTTCTTTTGGCCCCTTGGTCGGTCCCCAGGAAAGGTCCACGCCCTCGCCGTCGCCACTATCGTCCTTCTCACCCTTCGCCGGGCCGAAAGGGGCGGGCTTGCCGTCAATCAGGTTGCGCTTCCGAGAGGTGAGATGCGCCGGGTTAACCTGCGAGCCGCTCCCGCCTTGCTTGGGATACCATTCGTCAAACGGCCAGGCGGCTAGACCGCCGTGGAAAATCTTGCCCGTCGACAAGGTCCGGTAGCCGTGCGCGGAAAAATATTCAGGCAACGTGTAGTGGGTCTGCACCAACGTGGAATCGAGCATGTCCTGGCTGTTGCCGTAGATCCCGGATCGGTTCGGCATGAAGCCCGACAACAAAGCCGAGCGAGACGGACAACAGACCGGCCCGGCGCAATTAGCCTGCTGGAAAACCACCGCCCCGCCCTGGGCGAACTTATCCATCCGCGGCGTGGCCGACTGCGCCTGCGGCGCTCCGCCAAAAGCCCCGACCCAGTCGTTCAAGTCATCGATGGCGATGAACAGCACGTTGTAAGGCGCGGGCGGTTTCTCGGCGGCGGGGAGCGAACCGAGCGCCAGGCAGAGCGTCGCGAGGGCGACTGATCTCAAAGCGAGGTGGTGGGGTGAACGGGGCATAGATTTTCAGGGAGAGGTGAACGTGCGCGAGCGAACGATGAACGAAGACGAGGTGTGCATTGAACGGCCGGGCGCGATCAGAACTGGAATGTCGCCTTTAGCCGCCAATCGCGACCAGGAGTGTGGATGTATTTGAAAACGTCGTAGCCGCGCGAATAGCCACCGGTCGGGCTCGGAACGTCCGCGAGCCGCGCGATGCTGGGGTCGGTTTTGTCGGTGAGATTTTTCACGTTCAATTGCAGGAGCAGCGTGAATTTCTCGAAGCGCTTCTTGTAGCCGAATACGGCGTCGAAGAGAGTCATGCCATTGAACTCCTGCGCGCCGAGCGGAGAGGCCTGAATCCAGGTGGCGCCGCTCGTGTAGCGCGCACCGCCGCCAACCGAGACATTTTTCAAGGGCCCGCGGGTGAAGGTGTATTTCGTGAACGCGTTCGCCTTGTGGTGGCGTTGGCCGGGACTCGTCGCCCCGGCGCGCGCCTGCACGCTCGCGGCCTCGGTCTCGAGCCGGCTGATGGCCTGGCCCAGCGTGATGCCGGGGTCCCACGGGCCGTCATCGGGCAGCACAAAGGAGGCGGGAAAGCGCTGGAAAAAGGCCTTGCCGGTCGCCCCCGCCCACCAGCCGTTGAATTCGGTGAAGGTGTCGAGCACGATGGAGTCGATATACGAATAGTTCGCGGTGAGCCGCCAGTTGTCCGAGAGGTTGGCGGTGACCGTGAGCTCGTAACCCTCGGCTTTGGCGGAGGTGGTGCCGACCTCGGCCAGCACGTTCTGGGCGTCGTAGGTCGCCTGGCTGATGAACGGCGCCACACCGCGCGCCGGGTCGCCGTCACGAAGATTGGAATACACGGTTCTGACACCGTCGAAGACGCTGAAATCGTTGAAGGTGATGAAGGAGGTGTTCAGGCTGGACAACGTGCGGTAGTAGCCGGCCTTGACGAAGAGCTTTCCTTTCAGGAGATCGAACGTAAGCGCGACATCCCGGCTCTCGCCCTCCGGCAGCGGGGCGGTGCGGCCTTTCTCGCCCGGACCGCCAAAGATCTCGCGGTCGAAGAAGTCGGAGGTGCCGGCGTTGTTGGCTTGATTCGCGCTCACCGCGACCCAGGGGGCGAGGTGAAAAACGGCGCCGTAGGTCGACGTCCGGGCCGTCGTGCTGAGCCGGCGAGCCGCCGCGTAGTCCAGCTCGCTCACCTGGTTTGTCACCCGATTGCGAAACTCGACGGGCGAATGGATGGAGAAATCGTCGGCGCGAATCCCGAAGGTCGTGATCAGCCGGTGGCCGAACCAAGAGCTATGGCCGGCGATCATGCGCGCGTCGATTTTCGTGGTATCGGCGTTGGCGCGGTTTTGCACCCAACCGGAAGTCAACACCACGCCGTCCGGCCGCGTGAAGGGGAGGCCCTCGCCGGTGAACTTCGGGTGTTTGCCCACCCGCCAGTCGGCCGCGTTGTTTTGATCGTTGATATAGTTGCGGTAAAAGACGCGATTCGCCGCGGCGTCCGGCACGGCCGTGTAAGGCCCGCCGAACTGCGTGCCGCCGAGCCAGGCGTTCATCTGCGAATTGCGGCCGAAGAAACTCTTCGTGCGCTCGTAGAGGCCGGCCAGCCGATGGCGGCCGAACCACTTGCCGAGGACGAGGTCGTGCGAGGCGGTGGCGCGGAGGAAATCATCCCGGAAATATCGAAAATCGCGCTCGATCGAGGAGTCGAAATAGAGCCGCCGCGCGTTCGGGTTGGGGGCGCCGCTGGGCAGCAGCGGATTGGGGTCGCCCTGGAGAAAGATCGTCGCGCCACTGCGGTGGCTGAACCGGTCGTAGTCGTAGCTGGCCCAGGCGAGCTCGACGCTGGTCCGGTCGCCGATGCGCTGCTCGAGCGAAGCGGAGGTGAGCCGGATGTCGCGCGTGCCGCGCATGAACCACGGACCGTTGGTCGCGGCGTTGAGCGGCACCGAGACGGTCGAGTTGTTCGCCGGATCGGGGATGATGCGGTTGTTGGTGAAGAAATGATTGTTGTTCAACCCGGCGCCCGAGGCGGTGTTGGCCTGGCCCTGGAGGTTGAGGGACACGCCGTCGTTCTCGATGTAGGTGACGCGCGCGGTCGTGTTGGTGCCGCTGACACCCTGCGCGGCGCCGACGCCGGTCCCCCGGAGCAGACGGCCGCTGCGGATCCAAAGGCTCGCCCGATCGGCGGGGCCGAACGGGACGGTGGGCGAGTCGAGGACTGAGCCCCGCTCGTGCTCGATATTCAACGTGGTGGTTTTCGTCGGACGAAACGTGACCGCGCCGTGCAGGCGCTTGTCGCGCCGAAAGACATGGGGACGGAAGGAGTCGCCGTTCTCATTGTAAACGGTGTTGAGCCGGAGCGCGAGGACCTTGGGGATGAGAATATGGTTGTGGTCACCGCTGGCGCGAAACCGGTCGGCGTCGCCCACGGTGGTCTCGAGCGTGGTGAAGTTGCGCCCGAACGCGGCCCGCTTGGTCGAGGTGTTGATCACGCCGCCGGGACGCGCGATGCCAAAGAGGATGGAGTTGGGGCCGCGTGACTCGTCGAGCCGCTCGACGTTGAAGACGTCCTGGTCGAGGCGGTATTCGAAATAATTTCTCGCCTGCGAGGCCGACAGGCCCCGGATGCGGTAGCGCGTATCGAAGGCGGTCAGCTGGTTGGCACCGAAGTCGCCGTCGACGTCCGACAGCTCGGGCGTCATGTTGACCGAGTATTCCATCACGTCCTTCACGAAATCGACGCCGATATCGTCGATGAATTCCTTCGTGAAAACCGAGATTGGCGCCGGCGTGTCCTTCAGCGCGGTGTTCATGCGCGATCCGGAAAGGGTGTTCTGCGCGAGGTAGCCGACGTCGCCGCGCGCGTCGACTTGGAAGGGCGAGAGCTTCACCACGGACTCGTCGGCGGCCGCCGCCGTGGCACCGGGAGCCGGAGTGGTTTGGGCTTGAACCGAGGCGGCGACGACCGCGAAGCATGCGCCGAGCAGAGGCAGGGATATTTGGGGTTTCATGGGGGGGTGAATCAAGAAGGCAAATCGAGAGACCTTGGACGGTGGAGACGGCGGATCAGGCGATGATTCGCAGGATGACTGGGCCTGAGATGTCGGTGAGGCGGAAGTTGGAGCCGTTGTGGAGGAAGGTGAGGCACTGGTGGTGGACGCCGAAGAGGTGCAGAATCGTCGCGTGAACGTCCGGCACCAACTCGGGAGCGGCCTGCGGTTGGTCGCTCGGCGGCATGGGGTCCTGGTCGTCGGACGGTAGCCGCAGGCGCTCTCCGCCGCGACTTTCGCAGCAGCGGCGACGAGGCATCCGTTCGCGCTGAAGCGGCAGCGCCGATCCACTGAAGGGAATGATTCCTGTTCGAGTGCACCCAGATTACTTCAGCTTGGCGGCGGTTCGGGCGGACCGGATGGTCGGGTCCGGGTTGCCGGCTTGCTCCGCTTTTTCCGCCTTGCCACCCTGGTTTTGGGCCACGTCGGGAGCAAAGGTTGCGGGAAATGAGGCGGCGAGCCGTTTCATCTGAGCCTGGATCTCTGGATCTTTCGAAGCCGCGAGGTTGGTCCACTGCATGGGATCGCGGGCCATGTCGTAGAATTCTTCGGTGCCTTCCTTATAGCGGATGAAATACCACCGTTCGTCGCGCACGGAGGCGTTGCCCCTGCCCATAATCGTCATGGACGGGTAAGGCCAGGGTGTCTGCGGATCGCGCAATAACGGAGCGAGGCTGCGACCGTCGATTCCCGGTTTGGCCGGCAATCCGCATGCCTCGATCAGAGTGGGGAAAAGATCCATCAAGTTAACCACCCGCGGGCAGTCCTGCTGCGACTTCATGCCGGGCATCCGGATGATCAACGGCAGGCGGGTGGACTCCGCCCAGAGCGTGGCCTTGCGGAATCTCAGCTTCTCGCCGAGGTGCCAGCCGTGGTCGCCCCAGATGACCACGATCGTGTTGTCGCGGGCCGGACTCTTCTCGAGCGCATCGAGGACGTGCCCGATGCAATCATCGGCGTAGCTCGTCGCCGCGAGGTAGGCCCGCACCGCACCCTTGTGCAGCCGCGGATCTTGCTGCGTCCATTTGAAGTCCGAGGTTGGACCAAACTTCCCGCGTCCGTTGGCATCGCCGATGTCGTCAAGGTCGTTGAGACGAAAATGCGGGAGCTCGATCGATTCCAGCGGATGACGGTCGAAATATTCCTGCGGCACATACCAGGGCAGGTGCGGCTTCGAGATGCCCAGCGCGAGGAAGAAGGGTTTTGACGCCGGTTTGGACATTTGTGCGACCGCCCACTCGGCCGCCTTCCAGTCCTTGGACTCCTCCTTGGGACCCTTGGTCGGCCCCCAGGAAAATTCCGTGCCCTCGCCGTCACCGCCTTCGTTGCCCTCGCTCTTCACTCCGGCAAACGCGGCGGGTTTGCCATCCAGCAGATTGCGATTGCGGGAGGTGAGTCGGGCCTCGTCAGGACGGGAACCGCTGCCGCCTTCGGTGGCAGCCCATTCGTCAAACGCCCAATGCCCCTCGTCCCCGGGGTGCTTGTGGAAAATCTTTCCGGTCGAAAGCGTGCGGTAACCGTTTTTCGAGAAATACTCCGGCAGCGTCAGATGAGTCTGAATAAGCGCGGAACCCCGCATGTTCTGGGCGTTGCCGTAAACCCCGCTGCGGTGCGGCATGAAGCCCGAGAGCAACGCCGAGCGCGACGGCCCGCAGACCGGACCCGCGCAATTGGCCTGTTGGAAAACGACGGAGCCGTTTTTCGCGAACTGATCCAGCCGCGGCGTGGCCGACCGTTTTTGCGGAGCCCCGCCGAAGGCCCCCACCCAGTCGTTCAGGTCGTCCACGGCGATGAATAACACGTTGGGGGGCGCGGGCGGTTTCTCGGCGGCGCAAAGCGTGGCGCCGGCCACGCAAAGCGCGGCGAGAGCGACGGATCTCAGAGCGAGGAGGAGGGGAGAGCGTGACATAGATTTTTAGGGGAAAATGAGACGCAGCACCGCGCGTCGATGCTGTTGAGCGATTTCGCTTTCATGCGGGGAATGCATCAACGGTTGAGGAACAACTCGCTGGTCACCACGGATTCGATGAGCGAGCGCAGGCCGTAGTGGTGCGCCGGCAGGCCGGCGACGATCTTCCCCACGACGGGCTCTTCAAGCGCGCCGATGCGGCGACCGCAGGCGTAGGTGAGGAGGCGATCCGTGAGCATGTGGGCGAACACGTCCTGGCGCTTGACTAGAATCTTCTTCAAGCCGGCCACGTCGGAAAATTTCTCGCCGCTGGGTAGCTCACCGGCGGTGTCGATCGGAGTTTTCCCATAGCTTGTTCGCCAGGCACCGACGGGATCGAAGTTTTCCAACGCGAAGCCGAGAGGATCGATTTTTTTATGGCAACCGAAGCAATTCGGCGATTCGCGATGCTTGCTGACCAGCTCCCGAATGGATTTCGAGCCGCGCACATCGGGATCGATGGCCGGCACATCGTCGGGCGGCGGCGGCGGCGGCGTGCCGAGGATATTCTCCAACAGGAACACGCCGCGCACGACGGGCGAGGTTTCGATGCCGTTCGCGCTGACGGTGAGAATGGAGCCCATCCCGAGCAGGCCGCCGCGTGTGGAATTGGTAAAGGAGACTTTGCGGAACTCGTGGGCGCGGGCGGGATCGCCGAGTTCGCCGAGCCCGTAGTGCGTCGCGAGCGGCTGGTTGAGAAAGCTGTATTGGGCGTCGAGGAAGTTTACGATGCTCGCATCGCGCTCGATGAGGTCGCGCATGAACTGCCGTGTTTCCGTTTTGAAGGCGAGCTCCAGGTCCTTGGAGTAATACTTCTCAAAATCCTTCCGGTCGGGTGGCATGGAGCCGAGACTCCGAAGGTTTAGCCAACTATCGAGGAAGCCGGTCACAAACGCCTCGGAGCGAGGGCTGGCCAGCATCCGGCGCGTTTGTGCGATGACGACCTCGGGCTGGGTGAGCTCGCCGCTTTGCGCGAGCTGAAGCAGTTCTGCGTCCGGCATGGACGACCAAAGAAAATACGAGAGGCGGGAAGCGAGCGCGTAGCCGTTGAGCCGGGGGCGTGTCTTTGAGTCTTCGTCGGCGGGCAAGGTATCTTGAGCGAGGTAGAGGAAGGAGGGCGAGCTGATCGCGGTCTTGAGCGCGTCCTTCAGCGCCTCGTGCGGTGAACGACCGGTGTTCATCCGTTTCGTGGCCACGCCCATGAGACGGTCCACTTCCTCCTTCGTGGCGGGGCGGCGATAGGCGCGGTCGGCGAAGGCGTGGAGCAGGGCGCGCATGTTTTCCGGAGCGAAAGTTTTTCCGCCGAGCACGGCCCGTTGGGTCGCGGGGGGCCACTGCTCGACGATCGGGCCGCGGATCTTGACCTCGTGGATGCGGATGTGCGGCACCTTTCCTTCGACGATGCTGAGGATGCGATTCTCCACGATGCCGAGGCCGTTCTTGCGCTCTCTCTTCGACGCGGACTCCGGCCATTTGTCCTTGTGGTATTCCGCGATCCGGGCCCAGGAGCTGCGGGCGCTTTTCGAGCCGTTGGGAAAGACGAACCGCGGGGTTTGTCCAGCATCCAGCCAGACCCGCAGGGTGTGCCACACGGGTTGGCCATCGCTCAACGCCAACTCCGCGAGCATGGGCTGGAGCGGCTGCGGCTGATACAGCGGACCCGCTTTCGCGTCGCCGGGCACCAGCCCGAGGCGGAAAGGCTCGCGTGCATCGGTGCCGAAGATTTTCGGGTCATACGGATGCTGCCGGTTCATCGCTTGGACGAACACCTTGATCTCGTAGATTCCGTCGACGGGCACGCCTTGCTCGAAGTCGCTGATGGAGCCGTAGCCGCCCTCGTGGTTGGGCGTGTCCATACACTCGTAAAGGCCGATGAACGCGTTTTTGAGGCGACGGTGCGGGTTGCTTAGTTCCTGCTGGGGTTTGAAGTTCTCGCGGAAGTGCCACCCGCGTTCCTTCGGCCGCTCCTGAATCGCGAAGGCCTTCTCGACCACGACGTCCGCCGCCTCGAAATATTGGTCCAGCAGATAGCCCGAGGTCCGGAGCACGTCACCGAGATTGTCCATGTGCTCCTCGGATTGGTCGCGGGGGAACTTCGTCGTCGGATCGAAGGCCGCCATGTTCATCGTGAACAGATCGCCGATGGTGTTGAGATACTCGCGGCGGTTCAGGCGGCGCAGCACCGTGCTGCCTCCCGTGCTGGCGAGTGCTTCGCGTCCCTGCGTGAGTGCCAGAGCCAGCTGATCGAGGAAGGCCTTCTGCTCCGCGGCGGAGGGCTGCTTGGCCTTTTCCGGCGGCATATCGCCGAGGTGGAGCTGATCCATCATGTCTTTCAGGTCGATCAGCGTGTCCACCTTGGCCGCCGGCAGTAGCAACTGGTCGAACCGCCGCTCGGCTTTCTGCTTATCGGGGCCGTGGCACTCGATGCAGTAGGTGGTGACAAAGCGTTTGATCAACGCGGCGTCGGTGGCGGCTTGAGCCGGCGCGGCGGACGCCGCGAGCAGCACCACCGCGAGTTGAAACAAAAAACGAGGCATGGGGCGGGAGCGAAAGGCGCGAAGTCGCGGCAGGCTCACACGAGGCCGGTGAGCGCGCCGGTGCTGGTGCCGAATTTCCCCGTCTCGACGCCGAAGCGCTGGAGCATCGACAGGTAGAGGTTGCAAAGAGGTTGGCGGCCGAGGCCTTTATCCGGATACGCCTTGTGTTCGCCGTGTTTGAATCCGCCACCGGCAAGGATGATCGGGAGGTTGCCGTTCGTATGCGCGTTGGCGTTGCCCATGCCGCTGCCGAAGAGAACCATCGAGTGATCCAGGAGCGTGCCGGGGCCGTCTTGGATGGATCCGAGCTTGGTCAGGAAGCGGGCGAACTGCTCGACCTGGTAACGTTCCATCTTGATTAGGGCGGCGATCGCCTCCGGACGCTGGCCGTGGTGCGAGAACGAGTGATAGCCGCCGTTCAAGCCGAAGGCCGCCGCCTCGAAATCCCCGCCGATCTCAAATGTCGCGATGCGGGTCGAGTCGGTCTGCAAGGCCAGCGCAATCAGGTCATACATCACGGGGAGGTCGGAGACGAAACCCTTGTTCTCCGGCTCCTTCATTTTCGGATCGGGCTTGGGCACGTGGGCCCATTGGCGGCGCAACTCAATCTGCTTTTCCACGTCGCGGACCGAGGTGAAATACTCGTCGAGCTTTTCCTTGTCGCGCTGGCCCAAGTGACGTTCGAGGGATTTCGCATCGCCCTGCACGGCGTCGAGGATCGAACCCTTTTGCTCAAGCCGATCCAGCGAGGCCGCAAGGCTCGCAGCGCCTTCCGAGACGAACAGTTTCCGGAACAGCTCGCGCGGCGTGCCGATGGGCGGGACGCGCGTGCCGCTGCGCGTCCACGACATGAGGCAGCCGCCATGAATTCCGCTCTCGGAACCCAACGCGAGCGAAGGGAAGCGCGTCGCTCCCCCCATCGTCTCCGCCGCCCGCTGATCCAATGTGAGATTGCCCTCGGGCATGCCCTTCGCATCGGCCGTGCGCACGCCGCTGAGAAACGAGCTGATGGCGAAGTGCCCGCCCTTCACGCCGTGGTCGAGGCCGGAGAAAATCGAGAGGTTTTTCCGGTGCGGCTGGAGAAATTCGAGGTCCGTCGGCAGGTCGTAGCCGGGTCCGGTGTTCTTCGGAAAAAAGGCCGGCGGATGAAACCCGAGCATATTGCCGACGCACACCATCCGCTTGGGACGCGTCGCGCCCGTGACTTTGCCCGGCAACGTGCTCACGGCCGAGCCTTGGGCGAAGACGCGCCCCCCGAGGGATTCCAGCAGCGGCAGGGCCAGGCTGATCCCTGCGGCCCGCAGGAAATGGCGCCGAGTTGAAGTGGAAGAAGGAAAGTGGGAGGCGGACATGGGGAGAGGCTTGGTTGGGACGCGAATCGGCCGAAAAATCAAAGAGGATGGGGATGCCGGGCGGAGGGGCTCAGGGCAGCGTGGTCTGCGGGAAGAGCACGGAGACATGCACATCATCCAAGTAGTGCGCCGAAGCCTCCGACGACGCATCATCCGTGGGTTCAGCACCGAGGACAAACACCAGGCTCTGCGCCCCACGCGGCAACGGCATTTTGAGCGAGAACGTGTGCCACCGGCGGTCCCCGGGCGCGGTATCGAACCGCTGTGACGCCGACACCACGCCGTCGTCTTGAGTCTTCTGCCAGAAGGAGCCTTGCGTGGCCTGCGCGGGCGGTTCACTGAGCGCGATGGCGCGGACGAAATAGCGCGATGATACGTCACTGTTGGCCGCGAAGAATGAAGCCGTCACTTGCACCTCAGTAGCGCCAGCATTCCCGGGCATGGGCACCGTGCGAAGATCGAGCACTTGGTAAGCACGGGACGCGTGGTTCTTCACATTTTTCTCCAGCGGGATCGGCTCAAGCCGCAACATGCGCTGGCCTTGCAGCGGTAGCACGCCGTTCTCCGTCGACACCACCCGGGCCGAATCAGCGCCCCATTGTCCGACCCCCTTCGGCACACCGCGCGCCGCAATCGTCTCAGGGTTCTCCAGCCCAGAATTGTAAACCACCAGTGGGACCTTTCTCAACGCGTCCGCCCGATTCACCGCGAGCCCATACACCACCGAGGTGCAGACCATGCCGAACACCATCCCCGCCGCCGCGGCGCTGAGCGGGCGCCAAGAGAGCCAGCGCGGGAAGCGAATCTCATTTGCCGGCCCCGCTGTCGGCGCCGGGTTCAGCAGCGAGACGATGCTATCATCCCGCAACCGATGGATCAGCGCCTGCTCATCCACCATCAGCCGCGCCATCGCAACCCGGGCGGCGGGATCGTTGCGCAGCAGTTCATTGAGCGTGGCTCGCGCCGCGTCGTCGTGAGTATCGCGAACGCCGTGAAGCAACGTGAGCAGTCGGTGATCGAGCGAGGTGGAATCTGGGTTCATGGCGAAAGACGGAGTTGACGCTCGATGCAGGCGCTGAGCTGTTCGCGCAGCCGCAGCAAAATCATTTTCACCGCGCTCTCGCCGCGACCCGTGGCACCGGACATCTCGCGCACGGTGCGCCCGGCGATATAGTGCTCCCGAAGCAGGTCGCGCTGCTCGGGTTTCAGTTTCTGGAGGCAAGTGCCCAGCGCCTCGCGGCGGTCCTCAAATTGCGCCGCCACCCTCTCGGTCGCATCCGTCATCGCCAGCACCACGTCCTCGTCGAAGACCAACCGATCACGCATCCGATCGCGGAGATGGGACAGCACGGTGAATCGTGCGACCGCAAACGCCCAGGGCAGAAACTCCGTCTCCGGGTTCCACTCGCCGGACTTTTCCCAGAGCTTCACGCATGTCGCCTGCAGCGCCTCCTGCGCATCCTGCCGGTGCGCCAACTGCGTGTGGCAAAACGCCTCCAATGCCGGCTGATGGCGGGTCAGCGCAGCGATGAATCGCGCCGGGTCGTGGGCAGGAGGGGGCATGGAACGGGGTTAATTCCGGATGGGGCAGTCGCGGTCACATTTTTGTGAGGGTTGCTTGAAGAAAGGTTACGCGCTGTTTCCAGTGGGTTAGAGCCAGTGATCGGGAGCCCCGAAGGGGCGAAAGTCGATAGCCCGGGGCAACGCCCCGGGAAGTATTTCAGGGAGAAACCCGAGCCCTGTAGGGGCGCAACCACGCGCGGGTGTCGCCCCTTCAGGGCGATGAAATCTGCACGCTGCATGTCCCAGGACGTGTCCTGGGCTATCGACTTTCGCCCCTTCGGGGCTTCTGGCCAAAGAACCATCATGCCATCGGAAACAGCGAGGAACCTTAAAAAACAAAGTCTCTGCGGTCGCCCCATCACTCGCGTGGCAAGAATTTTCCCCGCCGCTCAAAAAGAGACCGTATTCGTCAGAATGAAGCGGCGGGGATCGGGCACGTTGTAGTTGGTGACCCAGAATTTCGTCGTCCCATCGGTTTGCTGCCGGCCGTAGGCGCGTTGCGGGATGAGTTCTTGGTCATCGAGCAGATTGCGGATGTTGAGTTGCACCGACCATTCGTATTTGCCTTGGAAAATCTTCCGGCGGTAGCCGAGGAATCCGTCGACCGAGGTCAGGGGCCGGCCGCGAAGGGGGTGGGCGAAATCGGGCACGTCGTAGCTGCCGGCACCGATGCCGGCAAATTCCCGGTATACTTCCTTCGCTTGGGCGGGGCGGCTGCCGTAGGCCAGAATGCTCTTGCTGCGCCAACTGTAGTTTCCGCCGAAGAAGAGTCCCTTGAGCGCGCCGCGTTGGAAGCTGTAGCGGCCAGTGAAGTTCATCCGGTATTTTCGCTCCTGGGGATTCGGCATGCCGCTGGACATTTTCATGTAGCTCATCGTGGGCAGGATGATGCTCTGCATGTATTGCCGGATGGTCTGGGTCATCCCCGGGATAGCGCCGATCGGCTGATTGGCGATGGCCTCCCAATCGGTCCAGCGGGCATTGGCATACTCAAACCAAGGCAGCCCCGCGTTCGAATCAGCCGTCGTGCTTTTCGCGCCGCGCAGCGAGAGCGACAGTCCGGGCAGCGGGTTGGCGGTGAGCGTGATTTCGGTTCCCTCGGACCTGCGGTCGGCCTGAACGGCAGACCGTTCCCGGTTCGGTGCGACGGGCGCACTGTTACCGACGAAGTTGGTGTTGGCGTTGACGTTGGAGGGTAAACTCGAGTCTTGGACGCTCTGCAGATAAAACGCGTAGGGGTTGCCCGCGATATTGTAGGCCGGGTTGAGGTTGAGGAAGGTCTTGTCGATGTAGTAGACGGTATCGCGCAAGGACTGCATGCCGTTGGCGATGCGGCCTTGGAAGATCGAGTTGCCGCCCTGGCGCGTGCTTTCATACCAGTTCACGCGCAGGGAGAGCTTCCCGTTGGGCGCGGAGACCGAGAAGCCGTAGTCTTTGCCCTTGCCGTCATCGATGGTCATGGGGCTGCCATCGTGGTTGAAGCGACTGAACTCCGCCGCGTAGGCGGAGGTGGATTCGTTGTAGAACAGCGAAAACCAATGCAACGGATGGAGGACAATTCCCTTTGAAATCGACTTGGGGTTCTCTCTCTGGCGGCTGGCCAAGTTCTGGGTTCTCGCCAACCCCAGCTTCTTGAACTCCTGCCAGCTCATGTAGGGCGCATTGGCGAAGGCCGCGTTGCCGGGGGCATTCGCCGCCGGAGGAAAATAATAACCTCCAGTGCTGGCGTCGTAGCGGGGCTGCAAACCCCGGTCCAACCAACTCGTGTAAGTGTTGCTGTCCTGGCGGTGGCCGAAACTGGTGATGATGCGATTGTTGAAGAACGCACTTTGCAGGGAGAACACCTTGCCGATGGTTTCCTTGCGGCCGTTGCTGATGGCATAGGCGCTGCCCCCGCCGGGCAAGTTTTCGCCGGCCACCACCACGGGCTTGCCGCTGGCATCGACCCCCAAGGAGCCCCAGTTCCACGGATCGACCTTCATGTCGACGTAGGGCGCGCCGCCGACGCCCGCCGTCGGGCTGCCGAGGTAGTGACGCACCTGGAGTTGGCGGTTCGACTGGGTCATGTCCACGAAAGCGGAGTTGAGCGGAGTGGCCACGTTGTTGTTGATGCTGACCGTGAAATCGTTGTCGCTGACCACAGTGGCCGCCGAGGCGCCGTTGCGAACCTGCTCGAAGCGCTGGCTCATTTGCGAGGTCCAGACGCCCAGCAAGCGGTGGACGCCAAACCACCGCGTCCAGTTTTTGTTCTGGGTGAAGTCGAGCGTGTAGGTGGCGGTCGCGCGGTTGTCGGCTTTCTCCTGCTGATTGTCGCCACCGGAGACGGAGCTTTGGGCGTAGTAGCGGCCAAAGTTGGGATTGGTCACGCGGGCGGGCGCGGCCTGACCAGGTGCCCACTGGGCGGGCAGGTAGCGATTCAGGTCGATCATCAGCTCCGTGCCGCCCGATCCGAGCGTTTCCACGAAGGAGTAAGTGATGAACTCGCGATTGCTGGCCAACTCGATGAAGAGATTCTTGATCGGGTTGAACTCGACGACCGCGCCGTAGATTTTTGTGCGCGTGGAATTCATCAGGCCGTTGCCGACGAGGTTAATTTGGGTGGGGTAGATGGACCCATCGGTAAACGACCAGTCGGAATTCTCCCCGATGAAGGGGCCCGGTCCATTCTGGAGAAACCCGGTGTTGTTCCATGACATGATGGGGAGCGGACTCGTCGAAGCGCCGCCGAGGACCAAGACCGGACTCGAGCTGGTGAGACGGGACAGAATATCCGTGTTCGGGACGCCCGCGACGGGAGGACCAAAGCCCTGCGCCGTCAGGGCGGCATTGATGGCGGTGGTGTTGGCTCCGATGTTGAACGAGTTGATCGCCGAATTGTCGAAACCCTTCAGGACGGACGGATCATACGTGGCGAGGTAGCGCGCTTTCTGTTCAGGGGTGAGGAAGCGGTTGAAATACGGCGTGACCTTGTCCTGCACCAGAGTCGAACGCACCGGCGATTTTTTGATGAGTCCGGACTCGTAATAGCCGCGCAGGCTGAGGCGCTTCAACGGCTCGAAGGAGACGCTGCCAAAATGACGCTCCGACCGATCATACGACGGTTTGCGACTGGTGGCGAGGTCCTGCTTCAGCGAGTTGAAGCGCAGGGCGAGGTAATTTTTTTTGAGGACCTGATTCAGATCGACCGTCGCGCGGTAGCCATCGTCGGTGTCCACTTGGAGCGAAGCGCTGTATTTATTCCGGCCGGTGCCGGCGCGTTTGAAGGACGTGTCGATCGAGCCGCCGGCCAGCCCGTTGCCGAAGAGAATGGCGTTGGGTCCACCGACGAACGAGTAGCGTTCCGTGTTGTAGCCGTCGACCGGAGCGGAAGTCTCGAAGAAGCCGACGGAGGTGCTGGCGCGCGCCAAGCCCCGGGCGCGGTTGCCGGCCGAGGGGTTGAACGGATTTCCTCCGAGGGTATTCTCGCTGCCGGACGGGTCATACCAGTCGGCCTGGCCTTCAACGTTGAGCGAGAACCGGAGCGCATCCTCCAAAGAGTTGATGCCAAGGTCGGAGAGAAATTCCTGCGTCATGACGTCCACTTGGGCAGAGACATCCTTGAGATCCGTGCGCAGGCGGCCACCAGCGATGGTCTCGCGGGCTTGGTAACCGATGTCGGAGTTGGAGGTGACCTCAAATGGCGAGAGCACGATGGCTTCCTCCGACGGCGGCGGAGTCACAGACGGCCGAGCCACGCTCTGGGCTAGGGCGCTTGAGCCGAGGGCGAGCCAGCCGACGGGGATGGCGAGGAGAATGCGAGGATTCGATATCATGGTCTAGTAGGAGGGGGTTCAATAGACGAAAAAACCGGCGGAGGCGGGTGCCTCCGTCGGTTCTTCTATTGGTGATGAGATGGCGGCCGGTGCTCAGAACTCGAACGAGTTCGTGAGGAGCCAGGTTTGGGGTTCGGCGATCCGCATGGTATTGAAGGTGCCGTCGGGCTGGGCATTCACCGGGATCAGCCGGTTGCCGACGCCGATGTTGCGCACGTTGAGCTGTGCGCTCCAACGGATCTTCTCGCTCCACAGCCGGCGGCTGTAGCCGATCCAGGCGTCGACGTTGGTTTCGGTGGGGCCGAAGTAGGGCCTCTTCACATCAGACACGCCGGAGCCATCGGGCAGAACCCGCACCGGGTAGCCGATCGCCGAACGATCCTGCCAGCGAAGGGCGCCGCCGAGGCGCCAGCCTTTGAGGCGCCCCTCGGTGAACGAGTAGTTGTTGACGACGTTGAAACGCCAACGGCGCAACTCGGGGGAGGGCGATCCGTCGAGCAGCACGGCCTTGTCCACGTCGGCCTTAACCTGGGCGAACGCCTGTCCGAGCGTGTTGGCCGATGTCGCCGAGTCCGGGAGCGCGGCGGCGCTGCCACCCCAGATCGGGTTGAGCACAGAGAGCATTTGCACGAACGCGGCGCCCGTATTTCCGGAGACCGCGTCCTGCCGGGCGGCGTTGAAGGAGATGCGCCATTGCCGGATCGGATTGTAGGTGACGTCGAATTCATAGCCCGTGCCGACGACGTCGGTGGTGCCCACGACGGTGCCAATCCGGTCGTCGCGATCGACAATCGTGGTGCCATTCGGCCCCGGGGTGAAGCGGAAGTCGAAGGTCGTAAAGAGCCTCTTCGCGTCCGCACCCTGCTGCCACGTGTTCCAGGCCGCGAGGGCGGCAGCCGGAGCTGCGGCCCGATAAACGGGATCGGAATTGAGTTCGATTTGGGAATCGAGGCGGCGCACGATCACGTTTTGCGGTTCGCGCAGGGCCGTGGCGGTGGCGAGCGACGCGATGGTCTCATACTTGGTGAAGCGCAGCTCGAGTTTCTTCTGGAAAAGCGAAACCACGGCCCCCCACTCCTTGGTTGATCCCGTCGGCGCAGCGAGCCCATTGCCGAAGAAATCAAAGCGCGGCGAACTCGGCCGGAAGTTGTCGGACACGTTATAGGTCAGCGAAACGTCGGCGCCCAGCGGCAGCTTGCCCCGGAGAAACGAGGGCTGGTGCAGCACCAAGCCGTAGGAGAAAGACGTCTCGGAGCCATTCAGCGCCGGCGCGGTCCACTGCCAGACGTTCTTATCGACGATTTTCAATCCGGTCGCGGGATCGGTGAGGGAAGCGGGAGCACTATAGGTTTTGAAGGCGTCTTTGCGCCAGCCGAGCGTGCTCACGAGGGTGTGGTCCCACCAGTAGCTGTTGGCGACGAAAACGGACGACCGAACCTGGTCGGCGCTCCGGCTGGGGAAGATCGTGACGTTGCTGAAATTGTATTTGTCTTTCGGGATGAGGCTGAAGGAGCGGCTCTGGAACTGGGGGATCTGGGCCTGAGATACGGGAGTGGCGGCAGGCGCCTGAAAATAGAGGACATTGACGCTGGTCGCGCCATCGACGCTGGCATCGGCGGTGACGCCCCGGAGGCCGCCATTTTGGGGGCTGGCCGCAGAGAGCAGACTGGGCCCGATGTAGGAAGTCCGCTGGAGGAACCGGTTGCCACTATCCAACGCAATGGTCCTGGGTTCGTTGACTGACTCCGCCGTCCAGTAGTCAAGCCCGAGGGCTACGTTACGCCCACCATAGCTGACGACCTCTGCCTTCTGGTTCGTAAACGAGCCGGTGAAGACATGCCGGCCGAGCACCTTCCGCAGCCAGCCCTCCTTCTGGCCGCGGGCGAAGTTGAGCTCATAGTAGGCCGTCGCCCGGAACGCTTCGCGCTCGGATTCAGGGGAATTGTCAAAGCCATCGGCCGCAGTGATAAATGGACGACCCAGGTTGGGGTTCGGGAGCCCGTTGGGCAACTTGGTGTTGATGTCGATGTTGATGGCGTGATTGCGAAATTGATACGGCTGGACGTGGCCGTTGCGCAACGACTCCTTGAAGAAGGCCACCTCGACACCGGCATTGGCGCCGAGACGTTGCTCAAAGCTGGCATTGTAGGCTTTCGAAAACGCCCATTCCCGTTTGTTGGGTCCTTCCAGCATCTGATCGTAGAAATTGAAGATCGAAGGGTCGGTCAGCTTGGCGTCCTTCCAGAAATTAAACAGCGCCGGGCTGCTCGCCTGGTTGGCGCGTTGGACGTAGTTCTTGGAGGACTGAAGGAGCCACAGACCGTCATTCACATAACCGGTGCCGGCGGCGTTCAGGCGAACTCGGTTGTTAAAGCCTTCGAGGGCCTGAACTGAGGTGCCCAGACCAGTGATTCCGAAACGCGCCACATCCCCATTTTCCTGAATCAAGAGCGGTTTCTGGGGAAATCCGGCGATGAGGCCGGTGTTCAGACCGCCCGTGGCTGTGACCGCTCGCAGGTTGGGATCCGTCGGCATCGTTCCCAGATAGGAGGCCACGCCGGTGGTGAGATCGTAAACCGGTTTGCCGATTGCCCACCACCAGCTGATATTGTCGGTGGGCGTCGAGTTGTAGGCTTTGTTGGAAAACTGTTTCGCATGTTCGGCATTGGCCCGGAGCACGGCACCCTGCCAAGGTCGCACGGTGGCGGCCCCGAAGATCCGCTCATCGCGCACATAGGCCGGCTTGAGTTGATAGCGCTTGTCGCCGTAGAGCGTCGCGATGCGCAGGGCCAGACGATCCTTGATCACGACCTGATTGTGATCGAGGGCGAGGCGGTGCGTGTCGTGCTGCCCGAATTGGGCTTCCACCTTGGTCTTGGTTTGGTTGGTCTGCGCCTTGATCAGGCCGGTGTTGATAATGCCAGCCGCATTGCCAAGGCCGAAGAGGATGGCATTGGGGCCGCGGTTGATTTCGACGCGCTCGGTGTTGTAGCCGTCCATCGCCGCGCTGGTGATGAAGAAATCGCGCGTCTGATCCGCACTGCCGATGCCGCGGACGCGCGTCGCCCCTTGCGCGCCACGCAGCTGGGAAATGACGTCCGTGAAGTTGCCGTCCAAACCGTGGTTGCTGAAATTGCCGCCCAGTCCGAACACCTCGGTGCCGAGGGTGTAAGTCAGGAGGCCCTCGAGATTGGTCGCACCGACGTCATCCATGAATTGTTTCGTCACGACGGAGATCGACGCGGGAACGTCGCGGAGGTCGGTGCGCAAACGCGTGCCGGCCAGCGTGCCGCTCGCGGCGTAACCGTTGTCCTGGCCCGCCGCAACTTCGAAGGGCGACAGGACGATCGCGTCTGTCGAGGGGCCGGGACTGTTGGCGGCGGTTTGCGCGCCTACGGCGGTCGTGATGGCGAGCCAGCCGGCGAAGGTGGCGAACAGTGTTCTTGGGGACTTCATGGGTGGGGATGTGGTTGGGTTGGGGAAAAGGATGGAGGAATCTAAAAGGCGGAATTCCCGCGCGCTTCGCCCGTGGATTGTCGGGCCGGACCGTGGGGACAGGTCGCGGCCTTAAAAATCCAGAGGCGAAGGGATGATGGTAGCGGACACTTCCGCGCCGATTATTCGACGGAACGGCGAGTGACTAGAACTCGAAACGATTGCTCATTGTCCAAGTCATCGGCTCGGCGATGCGATTAACGGCAATGCTGCCGTCGGGCTGGGCGGCCACCGGAATGAGTTTCCGGTTTACCCCAAGATTCCGCACGTTGAGCTGCAATGACCATTTGATGTTGTGCGTCAGGCGACGCGAGTAGCCGACCCAAGCGTCGTAGTTGGTCTCGGCTGGCCCGAAATACGGATGCTTCACGTCGCTCAGCGGATTGAAGGTCACGGTGCCGATGGGCACATTGATGACGGGATAACCGATCGCGACTTTATCCTGCCAGCGGACGGCGCCGCCGAATTTTACGTTTTTCAAGACGCCTTCGGAAATCGTGTAGTTGGAGACGATATTATAGCGCCACTTGCGGGCTTCCGGAGAGGGGCTGCCGTCGAGGAGAATTTCCTTCTTAATATCGACCACCTGTGACGCGATTTGGTCACGGAGCGCGGAGGTCGAGTTCGTGCCTTGGGGAATATTGCCGGCCGGTCCTTGCATCAGGGCCGTCAGTCGATCGC
>JANNEY010000110.1:0-2146 GCA_031379235.1 Opitutaceae bacterium
CGGGGCTTGAATTCAGCCATCTGCTTATTCGCCTCCTTCATTACCTCCGGCGGGCGTGTGCGTAGGACTTCACCCAAGATATTGCGTGCCATGGGTTCATTGACCCGGTCGGCGAGGAGGAGCCACTTCATGGCCTCGACGTGCTTGGTGGCGTCCGGCCCGTCGGGCCCGAGGAGGCGTCCCAGATTCGCCATGCCTTTGGGGTCGCCTTGCGCGGCAGCTTCGCGAAACCAGTACTCGGCCTTCCCGCGATCTTTGCGAATGCCGAGGCCGTCATAGTAGATGGTGGCGAGCATGTTTTGGGCGTAGGCATTGTCGGCAGCAGCCGCTATTTCGAGGTGCTCGCGAGATTTCACGTAATCCTTCGGATGGCCAAAAGTGCCCCTGAAGTAGAATTCGCCCTTGATGTAGTGGGCGTAAGGAAGATCCAACTCCAAGGCCTTCTCAATCCATCGGTGTCCCTCGGCCTCGTTTTTCTCGATGCCGCGCCCATAGAGCAGCGCACGCCCGAAATTCACCTGGGAACGGGGGCCACCCTTTTCCGCACCTTTGCGGAAATAATCGGCCGCCAGCGCGAGGTCTTTGGTCGCCAGGATTCCGACCGAATGGAAATAGCCGAGGCCGCCGATGGCGTCGGGATGTCCCTGTTCGGCGGCTTTGCGGATATAATCGTATGCCTTGGCGGTGTCTTTCTCGGCGCCGAGTCCGAGCAAATAGGCCTGTGCCAACCGGTATTGGGCAGTTGCATCTCCGCTGTCTGCGGCAGCGGTGAGTTGTGCGGTCGATTTCTCCTCCGCGCTCAAAGCAGACGGGGCGCAGCACGTGATGAGGCAGGAGAGGATCGTGGCAATGCGAAGCAGGTGGAATTTCATCGTCGAGGGTGTGGTTGCATTTGATAGGTGAAATGTGAGAAGTCAGCGTTAGTCGGACCACTGCCATCCGGACTCAGTCTTCGCCGCCGCCGTAGCCGAGGACCTCGACGGTGATAATTGAAGTCGGTTCCTCCTTGGAAATCGGCTGGTCCGCGCGATGCTGGCCGCGGCCCACGTCGGTCGCGGTTGAGGTCTGGGCGGCGGTCTGGTTCCCGGCGGTGGTCAATCCGCCGATGTTCGGGGCGGCGACGGTCGGTCCGGAGGAAACGCCGCTGGTCGAGCCTGAGACCTGGATGTTCGAGGCGTTCAGCACGGTGGTGGCGGCGATGTTCAGGTTGCCCGTGGAACGGATGCCGGCGTCGCCAGCATCCACGACGCCCTTGGGAGCGATGAGGTCCACGTCGCCCGCCTTCACGCCCGCGACGGAGGCGAGCACGCCGATGCCGCCACCAGTGGCGAGGCCGCCGAGTTCGATCTTCACATCCGCGCTTGTGACATCAATGGACACGCGCGTAGGCGGCGCGGTGACGATGGTCTTCGGCGCGGTGCCCGCGGCGATGTCGCCATTCGTGGACCAGATGAGGACGTCGCCGCCGCGCAGGGTGAAGATGCGCGCCTGGCCGATATCCACGCTCTGGTCCGTGAAAATCGAGACTGCGCCGCCGAACTCCGTGACGATGCCAGGAGGCGTGAGGGGATTGCCGAAGATGTCGGACGCCATGGTGATTCCGCCTCCCGCGACGGCGACCGTGATGGAGCCATTCGCGCTCGTGCGGAAGTCGCGTGCGCGCGTGAAGATGGAGCCAGTGGCGGTATTACCCGCAAAAAGGGCGCCCACCGCCCCGATGCCGCTGTCGTAATTGCCGGTTGTGGAGTAGTTCCGCCCCGCATCGCGCAGGCGGCGGAAGAAGATCTCGAGGCCGACGATGGATTTCTGTTCCTCCGTGAGCCCGGCGGGAACAGCGACGCCTAGCCGTTCCAAGTAGGCCGACTGGAATGTGGCATCCGTTCCAAAGCTTTGGCTGAAGGACGACAGTGCGAGCGAACTGCCGGAGAGGCCGAGCGCCGGCCCGGAGCCGCCTGGGCCGGTGACGCCGGCAAAGGCGATCACATCCGCGCCCTCGGTCGGGAGGAATGGATTGCGGAAATTGCCGATGCTGGTGATGCCGATGCCGGTGCCGTCGGCGATGTTCGCCTCGGTGCCAAGGTCGATCGTTCGTCCGGCAAAGACTTCGAGGACGCCAGGGCCGTTGATTTGGATGTCGCCCGGCAGG
>JANNEY010000115.1:0-10093 GCA_031379235.1 Opitutaceae bacterium
CCTGCCGGGCATTGCGGCTGAGGAAGCCGTAGAAATGTTTTTGCCATTCCCACATCCGCGCGTCGCCGCCGGTGATGATCATCTCGCGGTTAAAATAGTAGGTGGCCTCTGACGAGCGGAGCGGCACGCCGCGTTCGCGGATATCTTCGATGAGCGCGGTGACGTCGGGTGATTCCATGTAGCCGTATCGGGCGAGTGCACGCCAGACGCCCCGGCCAATTTCGCGGATTTCGAGGCGGTCGTCATCGTTGGCGAAGGGCACTTCCTGTGTGACGATGCTGAGCAGTAGGACGGTTTCGTGGAGGACCTTGTTGGCCTTGACGTGATGGAGGAGGACGAGCGGCGTGCCGGTGGGGTTGCCGGCCATGAAGACGCCGGTGCCGCGCACACGGGCGATGTGCTTGCTCGACGCAATTGATGTGAGCTCGGACTCCGTGATTTCGTTGGCGTAGATGCGGCGGAAAATCTCCGCCTTGCCGGTCTTCCAAGTTACCATGATGGCGAGGATGCCCGCGGCGATGACCAACGGGAGCCAGCCGCCATCGCCGAACTTGTGTAGATTGGAGTAGAAAAACACGCCGTCGACTGCGAGGAACAAGCTGCAGACGAAAACGGAGCGCCATACTGGCCAAAGCCACGCCCGTCGCATGACGAGCGCGAGGACGAGCGTCGTCGTCATCATCGTGCCCGTGACGGCGATGCCGTAGGCGGCGGTAAGTGCAGAGGAAGATTTGAAGCCGAGCACGGTGGCAATCGAGGCAATCGCAAGGGCGGTGTTCACCAACGGCAGATAAATTTGCCCGCGTTGATCCGGATTGGTATGTGTGACGGTCAGACGCGGAAAATATCCGAGCTGGATCGCTTGTCGCACCAGTGAGTAAGCGCCAGAGATCAACGCTTGGCTGGCGATGATCGCCGCTAGGACTGAGAGCGCGAGCAGGCCGTAGCGAATCGGGCCTTCGGGCGCGATGGCGAGGAATGGATTCTCCGCCGAGCTGTGCCCCGAGAGAAAATAGGCGCCCTGCCCAAAATAGTTTAGCGTCAGTCCCGGCAAGACGATGGCATACCAGGCAATGGTGATGGCGCGGCGACCAAAATGACCCATGTCGGCGTAGAGGGCCTCAACGCCCGTGAAGGCCAGGACGACCGAGCCTAGGAGCAGCGTGATCTGCCCGGGATGATCGACGAGAAGACGCAGGCCAAGGAGTGGATTGAGCGCGCGCAAGACTACCGGCGTTTCGATCACCCGCCAGAGACCGAGTCCGCCTAGAACGAAAAACCAGAGCAGCATCACGGGGCCGAAGACGCGGCCCATGAATTTGGTCCCACGATGTTGAAGCCAGAAAAGTGCGGCCAAAATGAGGCAAGACAGCGGCACGACCAAACGGCCGACGTCGGGCCAGACGAGCTTCATGCCTTCGACCGCACTCAGGACAGTCATGGCGGGCGTGATGATCGCCTCGCCACAGAGCATGGCCGCGCCGATGAGCACGACGATCACGCCGGTGCTGAGAGCGGTCTTCGTGCGGCGATCGACTTGCCCCAGTGCCATGAGGGCGAATATCCCGCCTTCGCCATGATTGTCGGCCCGCAGCACAAAGAGGGTGTATTTCACACTGACCACGACGATGAGCGACCAGAATACCAGCGAGAGCACGCCTAGCACGGCGGTGGCGTGTTCCGCCGCCGGCAACACCGCGAGGCATTCGCGAATAGTGTAAAGCGGGCTGGTGCCGATATCGCCAAAAACCACGCCGAGGGCGCCGATACCGAGGCCGACTTGGGCGCCGCGGCGCAGCGATACGGTGGGACTTGTGCTCATCAGTAGTCGAGGATCCTCGGGAAACGAACGGCATGCTCCAAGCAGTTTACGCGCGATACAGGAAATCAGCTTGCTTTCGACTCCTCCGGTTCGAGGGACGTGTCAGTCGGTTTAGGCCAATCGGTCGCGGCTTCGCGAGCAAAACCGCTCAGGGCAACCTCGACCTGCGGAACAGTTGGTGGCGGGTGGACAAGCGGGAGATTTTTTTGCACGCTGGCCGCTATGACTCCCGACTGGCAAGTCGCCAAGACCTACACGGACATCCTTTATCACAAGGCCGACGGTATCGCCAAGGTGACGATCAATCGTCCCGCGAAGCGCAACGCCTTCCGTCCGCTCACGGTCGTGGAGATGTTCGATGCGTTTTCCGATGCCCGCGAGGATCCGAAGATCGGCGTCGTGCTGCTGACTGGCGCGGGGCCGCACACCGACGGGAAATATGCCTTTTGTGCGGGCGGTGACCAAAGCGTGCGGGGCCATGCGGGTTACATCGACGAGGCCGGCGTGCCGCGGCTCAACGTCCTCGATCTGCAGAAACTCATCCGCTCGATGCCGAAGGTCGTGATCGCGCTCGTCGCCGGCTACGCGATCGGTGGCGGGCACGTGCTGCATGTGGTGTGCGACCTCACTATCGCGGCGGACAATGCGATCTTCGGGCAGGTCGGGCCGAGGATGGGTAGCTTCGACGGCGGTTTCGGGTCGAGTTATCTTGCGCGAGTCGTGGGGCAGAAAAAGGCGCGCGAGATTTGGTTTCTCTGCCGGCAGTATGGCGCGCAGGAGGCGCTGGACATGGGGCTCGTAAACTCCGTCGTGCCGGTGGCCGCGCTTGACGCCGAGGGCGTGAAGTGGGCGGGCGAGATTTTGGACAAGAGTCCGCTCGCAATCCGGATGTTGAAGAGCGCATTTAACGCCGAGCTCGACGGCCAGGCCGGCATCCAGGAACTCGCGGGTAACGCCACGATGCTCTACTACATGAGCGACGAGGCGAAAGAGTTCATGACCGCCCAGCGCGAGAAACGGAAACCCGATGCGAGGAAATATCCTTGGCTGCCGTGACGTCTTATGGCCTTTCGGAAAAGCCAGAGTAGTTAGGAACCTGAAAACTCCGCGGCGATCAAAGCCGCTGCTTCGGTTGGCGAAGGCGCGGTCGTATCGATGCGCAGGCGTGGCCCGGGAATCACGGGCGAGTTGAAAACTCCTGCACCACGCAAGCGCCGGTAGAGTTCAAGGTCGACCAGCTTTCCATCCTTGTGCCGAGAGGCCGATGCGAGTCGCTGCTCGATTGCGGTTTCATTCGCGACGAGCTCGATGGGGATCACTTCGCCGCCGGCCGCGGCGATTTCGGCGCAGAGCTCGTCGATGAAACGCTGCGGCACGGTGTTCTCCGGGTTGAACGTGAAGATCAACACCGGCAGGCGGTCGGCGAGCGCGCGGCGAAAGGCCGCGAACCACACCTGCTCGCGCAGCGCGACGAAGCCCGGCGTGCCGAAATCACAGAGCGCGAGCGCGAGGTTCACCGTGAGGTGATTGTGGAAAAGCCGCCAGCCGGTGAGCCGCGCGAGTTCGCGCGCGACCGTGACTTTGCCGACGGCGGGCCGACCGTAGAGGAAGAGGAGTTTCATTGCGCCAAGATTGAGCGGCCCGTCACCGGCGTCAGCGCCTACTTGGCCGCGGGGGAATACAGCACCTTGTCCAAATTCGCGACGAGCACGCGGGCGCCCTTCCGCACGAAACAATGGCCCTCGGCGGCGAGCTTCGTTTCCAGCGCGGGCACGCCGCCGGGATATTTCGGATTCAGCTCGCCGTCCTTTTTCACCGTGCGCCAATAGGGCGTCACCGACTTCTCGCCGGCGGCGCGTGCTTCTTCGGCCGCATGCGCTGCCATCCAGGAGAAAATGCCGGTCGTGATCGGGCAGCCGACCTCGGCCTTGTGCTTTTTGGCGAGGGCGGTGCGCAGTTCGTTGATGGTCGTCACGCGACCGCGCGGCACGGTGCGCATGAGCGCATCGACCTCACGCGGCGCGGGGATGGCCATGGTCTTGCCGCCCCAGCGCTTGGCGCCGGCGGCGTCGAGCTTTTCGACCTTGGGCAGGCCGTGGTCGCGGGCGAGCTTCTCACGCCAGGATTTCGCGGGCTTCGATTTGGCGGACATAAAGCAAAACGCCCCGCGTTTCGGCGGGGCGTCGGGGGACGAAATTATTTGTTCAAGCTCGCCCGAAGGTCATCGAGCTGACCGGAACTGCCGAGGAGGACGTTGCGGCTCGCGATGAACTTCGCGTATTCCTCGATGAAGATCTTGCCCGGCGGGCGGAAGTCGAAATCGCCCGGCTTGTCGCGGAAATACTCGCGGTGCACGCGCGTCCACACGAGGCGGCCGTCGGTGTCGATGTTGACCTTGGTCACACCGCGTTTGGCGGCGGGGAGATACTCGTTCACATCGACGCCCATCGAGCCGGCGATCGTGCCGCCGGCGGCGTTGATGCGGGCAACTTCGTCTTGCGGGACGGAGGAGGAGCCGTGCATGACGAGCGGGAAGCCGGGCATGCGGGCCTTGATCTTTTCGAGCACATCGAAGTGCAGCGACTGGCGGCCCTTGAACTTGAAAGCGCCGTGGCTGGTGCCGATGGCGCAGGCGAGGGAATCGCACCCGGTCTTGGCGACGAAGTCCTTGGCCTCGTCCGGATCGGTGAGGCACGCGTTGCCTTCCTCGACCTTAATATCCTCCTCGACGCCGCCGAGCATGCCGAGTTCGGCCTCGACGGAAATGCCCTTGGCGTGGGCCTTGTCCACGACGCGCTTGGTGATGGCGACGTTCTCATCGAACGGGTCGTGGGAAGCGTCGATCATCACGGAGCTGAAGAAACCGGAGTCGATGCACTCGTAGCAGGTCTGCTCGTCGCCATGGTCGAGATGCACCGCGAAGATGGCGTCAGGGAAAATCTCGCCGGCGGAGCGGATGATCGCCTCGAGCATGCGCTTGTCGGTGTATTTGCGCGCGCCTTTGGAAATCTGGATGATGAAAGGCGCCTTGGAGTCGATGCAGCCCTTGAAGAGGCCCATCGCCTGCTCGGCGTTGTTGATGTTGTAGGCGCCGACGGCGTATTTGCCGTAGGCGTGTTTGAACAGCTGCGCGGTAGTGACGATCATGGTCGGATAGGAAAAGAGAGAAAGCAGGTTCCGTGCGTGCACGTCGGTGGGCAAGGGTTTTCTCGGCGATGACGCGCGTGAGCGGATAGGTAGTCGGGGGGGGCAGGAGGCTGGCCTAGCTCGCCACAAGTGACCTCAACCTCCAGGCTTCTTCGGTGGCGGAAGTGGCGGGGGGCTGCCACCGGGTCTGGCGGTGGCGTTTTGCGCCGCAATGGAATCGGCCATGATCTTGGCGAGTTGCTGCTGGGATTGCTGCTGCTGCTGGAGCTGCTGGAGGGCGGCGACCTGCGGGGCGGAAAGGACGGACTGCGACTGGCTGACGGCGGCGGGTGTGATGGCTGGGCCGGTTCCGACTGCACCGGGGTTGCCGATTCCCCCGGTAGTGCCGATGAATCCGCCGAGCACCGTGCCGATCACGTCGAGTTCGGGGCCACGCGGACTGGCCGCAGTGGGACTGCCGCCGGGAGAATTCAGGCGGTATTCGACCTTGAGTGGACCGCCATTGGGATTGCTGCTGGTAACCGCGACGTAGGAGGGCTGGTTGGCAGCGAGGACCTGGACGAGCTGGTCGGCTTGGGCGGAGGTGAGCGGCGTGTCAGTGTAGCTGAGGCGTTGCTGAAGCTGGTTGACGACGTTGCGCTGGGGCAGCGTCTTCTCGTAGGTCTCCATCTGCGCGAAGCCGTTCTCGCCGATCACGGACTTGATGCCGGCGTTGATCTCGCTGCGGGCGTTCGCCTGAAGGGTTTGCACAGCGTCGCGGTCGCGGCGCGGGTCGAGGCCTTTTTCAAGGGCGACGGCGGCGATGTCTTGTTGGGTTGTCTGGCGTTCGGCCAGCATCGACTTGAGCCTTTCAATCTGATCCGGCGCGAGATTGAGCTGCTTGAAAAGCGCGGCGTAGCGCGCATCGATGGCCGCCTTTTGTTGGATGGCCATGAGCGCCTGAACCTCGGGCTGCGACATGATCTGCCGTAAATTTGAAAGCTGCTGCAACGGGTCGCCGCTGCGGCTGCCGCGGGGCAGGAGACCGCCATCGCGGCTTGCGGACGCTGACGCGCCCGGTGTGGCGTCGGCTGGGCTGGTGGCGAGGCGCTCGTTGAGCTGCCGATTCGTCTTCTCCAGATCCCAAACGCGTTTCTGCATTTCGGCGCGCTCGTCGCGGCTCATGGTTGCGGCGCGCAGTTCGGCTAGTTCGCCGCGCTGCTTCCACGCCAGCAACGCGCCGCCGACGGTCGTGGCGGCGAGACCACCGATCAGCCAAGTCCGCAGTGAGTGCATCGCCTGCTTGACGGCCCGGGTGCGACGAGGTTGCCGCGCCTACCGCGGCGGAAACTCGAATTCCGCCTTTGTGCCGGTCTTCGAGAGCACGAGGTAAGCCCCGAACGGCATCCCGCGCTTCGACATGAAGCCCGGAATGAGATCCGTGCGACCGCCCTCGAAGAGCTTCAACGCTTCCTCGGCGGGAATGTCGCGACCACAGAGCTGCTTCTTCAACGTGAACACGATCCGGTTGTCCTGCTCGGGCCGGCGCACATAGAACGCCTCGGCGGTCTCGACGATTTCACCGTCCTTGTGCGATTTGCTTTTGCCGAGCACGACGCCCTTGGAGAGATCTGGCGGGGCCTTGGCCTTGCGCGCGATTGGTTTGCCGTCCTTGTCGAGTTTCGGAGCGCGCGGCGGGAACTCCCACGAGAACTTCGGGCCCTCGCGCTTCAGCATCGCGCTGAACGGGCGGCCCTTTTTCGAGATGAAGTTTTCGATGACCGACGTCTTCCCTTCGGAGATGAGTTGGATCGCCATCTCGCGCGTGATCGCCTTCTGGCACATGAGGCGGCCGATGCGGAAGGTCTGCTTCCAGCCCTCGCCGTCGCGCTCGCGGAGCACGTGGCTCGAGCCGACTTCGCACAAACCGGCGCCCGTCGCCGGATCGGTCCAGTAGGGTTCGACGGTGCCGAGATCGACCTTGTCGCCGAAATCATACTGCGCGACCCACTTTCCCTTTTCCTCGTCTTTGACGAGTCTGAGAAGAGCGGAGAAACGCGCGCGCGTCTTGGCGGAAATAAAGCCGTCGAGCGGCCCGAGCTTACCTGTGGTGACGAGTTCGCGCACCTCGGCTTCCTCCATGCGCCGGCCGCCGATGACCTTGTAGATCATAAACTCGCCGTCTTGCGATTTGTAGCCGCGGAGAGTTTCACGCAGGGGTTTTCCATCCGTGGGCGAGGCGATGTCGGTGACGCGTGCGACGGAGTCGTCCTCTTCAAATCCTTTCACGCGTTCGATGATCCCCTTGGTCTGCTCGATCACTTCCTCCATGAACTGCGCCCGCGAAAACTTGTTGTGCTCCATCTGGCGGAGCTTGAATTCCCACTCGCCGGTCATCGCAGGCTGTGTGAGCGCGTCGGCTTTCACGGCGCCGAGAAACTGAATGAGTTGCTCGGCCTTGGCGGTGGGGATCAGTTCGCGCTGTGGACGATCCACATACTTCTGGTTGATGAGGCCGTCGATGGTATCGGCGCGCGTCGCGGGCGTCCCGAGGCCGCGTTCCTTCATGGCCTCGGCGAGTTCCTCGTCGTCGACGAGTTTACCGGCACCTTCCATCGCGGAAAGGAGCGTGGCTTCCGTGTAGCGCGGCGGCGGGCGCGTGGACTCGGCATGCAGTTTCGGATCGACGGTCTTCGCCTTGGCGGGCGAACCGTCTTCGGCGCTGAGCGCCGGCAAAGCCTTGGAGTCGGCCGAGTCGTCGTCCACGGTGTTTTTCCCGTAAACGGCGAGCCAGCCGGGAAACGTGAGGACTTTGCCTTCGGTTTTGAAATCGTGACCCGGCGCGACGGTCGAGGTGCGCGTGGTGACATCAAACTCCGCCGCCGGATAAAACGCCGCGACGAAGCGCCGGGCGATCATGTCGTAGAGTTTCGCCTCCATCTCATCGAGGTTCTTGGCCTCAGAGGCGGTCGGAATGATCGCGAAGTGATCGGAGATTTGTTCGTTGTTAAAGATGCGCTTGTTGGGCTTCACCCAGCCGCTCGCGAGCGCCTTCGCGCCATGAGTGCCGAGGTCGCCGCCGAGGTTCTGCATCGTCTCGCGCACGGTGGGCACATAGTCCTCCGGCAGCGCGCGCGAATCGGTGCGGGGGTAGGTGATCATCTTGTGGCGCTCGTAAAGCGCCTGCGCGATCTGGAGGGTGCGGCGCGCCGGGAGGCCGAAACGGTTGTTGGCCTCGCGTTGGAGTGTCGTGAGATCGTAGAGGCGCGGCGCGGCCTGCGTGCTGCCCTTTTTCTCTTCGGTGACCTTGGCGAGCGGCTTGCCCTGGCACGCGGCGAGCACGGCTTCGGCCAGCGCCTTTTCCCAGACGCGGTCGATACGATCGTGTTCGTCGTCCGCGTTCTTTTTGAAATTGGCGCGCTGATAAACACCCTCGTAGCTGCCCTTGGCGACTTCGAAGGTCGCCGTCACGCGCCAGTAATCGCGCGGCTTGAAATTCCGGATTTCCAGCTCGCGGCTGTAAATGATCGCGAGCGTGGGCGTCTGCACGCGACCGACCGACGCGACGTTCCCCGCGCGGGAGCCGAACATTCGCTTCGTCAACGCGCGCGTGCCGTTGATGCCGATGAGCCAGTCGCTCTCGCTGCGACAGCGCGCCGCGTCCTCGAGGCCGTGCATCTTGGCGCCGTCGCGGAGATTCTTAAACGCTTCCTGAATGCCTCCTGTGGTCATCGTCTGCATCCAGGCGCGCTTCACCGGCAGCTTTGATTTCGTGAGCTGGTAGAGATAGGCGAAGATCAGCTCGCCCTCGCGCCCGGCGTCGCAGGCGTTGATGACGGCGTCGATGTCCTTCCGAGCGAGGAGTTTTTTCAATGCGCCGAAGCGCTCCTTGGATTGCTCAATGGGTTTCAGCCCAAATTTCGCGGGAATGATGGGCAGTGTCTCAAGGCGCCAGAAACCGTATTTCTTCTTGTCGATGTCCTCCGGCATCTCGAGTTCCACGAGGTGGCCGAGCGCGTAGGAGATGACATATTCGCCATTCTCGTAGTGGTCGCCAGTCTTGGGAACTTTGCCGAGCGAGCGCGCGAGGTCGGCCGCCACGGACGGCTTCTCGGCGATGACAAGTGACTTCATGTAGTCGCGAGCCGTTACCCGCGGAGCGATGAAGTGCAAGAAATTGTTTTTGCCGCGAGGATGTTTAACCGGGCGCGAACGCCACTCACTCAGCGGTCGAGCAGCACGAATTTCTTCGCGCGTGCTCCTGCGGCCTCTCTCCCAGGACCGAGGGGAAACCCCGACGGGATTTTCCGGGATTCGGCTGGCCGAATCGAGGATCTGGGAAAATGCGACGGCGTGAGTTTGAGTCCACGCCGTGCATCACGGCACCTTCGGCTGCGCCCAAGCCGGCACGTCGAAGGGCGCGAAGCCCATGATGGCCGGAATCAGGAAAAATCCCGCCACCAGAATGACGATCGCGCAGAGCAGGTTCAGCCACAGCCCGGTGCGCATCATCTGCGGCACGGACAGGGTGCCGGTTGCAAAGGCGACCGCGTTGCACGGCGAAGCGCCCGGCATCATGAACGCGCAGCTCGCTGCGAGCGTCGCCGGAATCATGATGAGGAACGGGTGAATCTCGAGCCCGCCCGCCAGCCCCGCGAGGATCGGGAGAAACGCGGTGATCGTCGCCGAATTGCTCATGAACTCCGAGACCAGCACCACAAGCGCCACGACCGCCGCGATGACGATCCAGACCGGCACGTCGTGCAGGATGTGCAGCTCCTGGCTGAGCCAGCCTGTGACGCCCGTCTCGGTGAGCGCCGACGACAGGCTGAGGCTGCCCCCGAAGAAGAGCAATATGCCCCACGGCAGCTTCTCCGTGTCCTTCCACGTCAGCACCGTCTGGCTGAACTTGCCGTCGAGCGGGATCAGGAAAAGGAGCAGGGCGCCGGTGACGGCGACCGTCGCGTCCTCGATCTTGACGCCGATGAGGCCGGACCAGACGTCGCCAAACACCCAGCCCAGCACGCAAAAGGCAAACACTGCGGTGGTCGCAATCTCGCCGCGGGTGAAGGTCCCGACCTTGGCATACTCCGCCCGCATCATCGCGCCCAGCCCGGGGACCGCGGGCGCGCCGCGCACCAGAGT
>JANNEY010000125.1:0-3023 GCA_031379235.1 Opitutaceae bacterium
CCTGCCGGCGCGCGTGCTCACCGCGCCCGTGAGCACGCTCGACATCATGCCCACCGTGCTCACCGCGATTGGCGCGCCCGTGCCCACCAACCTCGACGGCGTGAACCTGTTGCCCTACATCGCGCATCCCGCCGGCCCCAAGCCCCACGACCGCCTCTACTGGCGCGTCGAGACCAACGGCATCAACGTCAACGACGACGCCCCCGACGGCCTCCGCGCTATGCGCGACGGCGATTGGAAAATCGTGAAGCCCTCCGCCCTCGACACGTGGGAACTCTACGACATCGCCACCGACGAGTCGGAGTCGAAGGACCAGGCCGACATCGATCCCGTCCGCCTGCGCACCATGATCGCGACCTACGACGCGTGGAGCGCGCAGATGGCCCGGCCGCGCTGGGCATGGAACCAGTTCCCCTACGCCGATCCCGCGTTCATCCTTGAGGATTTCCGCGTCGGCTCGACGGCGACCTCGTATCTCGCGACGGATTTTCTCTCGGGCGCCGGGCGCTTCGCGTTTCAGGACGGCGGCAACGCTCTCCGCCACGATGCGATCGATCTCGTGAGCGGCTTGCCCGCGCAGGCCCCGGTGCTCGTCGACAGCGGCCTCGCCCCGCTCGCCAATCCGCTCGTCGGGCCACAGTGGGGCCTCGCCGCGGGCAGCGCCTCGCTCTTCTACACCAAGCCCGACCTGAGCCTGCGCAACCAAGTCTGGCGCGCGATGCCGGGTGCGCCCGCGGCGCTCACGACCGCAACCAATTTCGACAGCTTCGGCCCGCGCGCGAGCCGCGACCTCGCCGACAGCGCGGCACAGGTGGCGTTCACCGCCGGCCTAGTCGCATCGTGGGCCAACGTCTCCGCGAAAAATGCGACCAACCCGATTCCGTTTCACGCCGGCGGCGCCACCAACGGCCGCTGGATCCCCGGCACCTCCGATCTCGCCTACGCGGGCACGCCGCCCGGCGCGGCGGTGCCGCAGATCGCGCGCCTCCGCACCGCGAACAACACGCCCGTGCAAATTAGCAACGACGCGGGAACGAAGTCCGACGTGTGGGCCTTCCGCGCGCCCGAGTTTGGCGGCGCGCTCTGCTACGCCGCGGTTGTCAGGGAACCTGGCCTGCCGGACGTGATCGGCATCTACGCGGATGTGCCGGGCACTCCCGGCAGCGCGTTTCAGCGCGTGGCCGCGCTCCGGATTCCGCCGCCGGTGCCGGCGCCCGGGGAGCCGCCGCTTCCCCCGCGGCCGACCGTTTACTTCCACACGATGCGGCCGCTCGACGGACTGCGCGGTTTCAACGGCGTGACCTATTTCACATGCGTGGTGAGCGCGAATCCCAATCCGGCGGTGCCGGGCGAGTCCCAAGTCTGGCTCTTCGGCCTCGGGCCCGACGCCACCAACCGCGTCGCGCGCCGCATCGACGACGGCGTGGGCGCGCGCTTTGCGCCGCAGACCGTGATCGGTGCGAGCGAGGTCTTCGCCTACTACACGCGCACCAACGGCGTCGATCCCGCGCAGCTGCGGCTCGCGTCCACGGGCCTCGGCAAGCCCAACCGCGCGGGGGCGGGCGGCTGGCCCGCGCTGGCCTACGAGTGGAGTTTCGTCGCGGGCAACCGGACGGACTTCCACGGCACGGAGACGACGCACCTCGTCACCCACGGCGGCAAACTCTACGCCGGTCAGGGCAGCGTCGGAAACACTGCGAATAAGCTCGGCAACAACTGGACCGGTGCGCAGATGCTGGTGAAAGATTCGCCGACGGCCACGTGGCGCGTCGACCGCGATTTCACCGACCACCTGCGCGTCGAGGCGATGGAGGAGCTGGTGTTCACCACGCGTGACGGCGTGCAACTCGGCACCCCCGAGCGCGTGATCGTGGCCGCGATGAGCGACATCACCGCGATTGGATCGAGGACGGTAAGCGTGCGCACGCGCGACGATCTCGCGAGCCCGCCGGCGGGCCCGGGCGTGTGGAACGACTCGCATCCGGCCAACCCGACCAACGTCGCCGCGTTTCCCACGGCCTTCGGCGCGCACCGCGTGGGCGACGCGACGACGGGGATTCACTTCGCGTTCGCCGGCATCTCCAGCGGCGAGATTCACCGCGGCATCTATTCGCAGCCCGCGCCCGGCGCCGCGAATCTGGTCTGGCAAACGCCCACCTCCGAACCCGGCGTCAACGGCGGCCCGGTCACCGGCTTCGCCGAGGCCAACGGCCTGCTCTACGCCGCGACCGCGCTGAAGCTCAACGGCGCGCAGCTCGAGGGCGGGCTCTTCGTGCGCAACGACACCGCCTCGTCGTGGCAGCGCGTGCATCGCTGGACGCCGCCCGCGGGCATCAACACCGCGCCGATCGCGCAGCGCGCGCTCACCGGCCTCACCGCCGTCCTCGATCCGCGCAACTCAGGCCGTCAGGTGCTGCTGGGCGCGCTCTCGTGGCCCGGCACCCTCGTGCGCATCGATCCGGCGAGCGCACACGCGATGACCGTCGAGCTCGATGTGCGCGACTTCTTCGCGCGCCGCTGGAACAACGACAGCATCCGCACCGCGGACGTCACAATCGGCTACACTCGCTTCACGCCCGCGACGCACCCGGTCACCGGCGCGCCCGTCCACCTGATCGGCCTGTGGATCGAGCATCCGGACTCACCGCGGCAGCCCAACAACGGATCGCACTACCTGATCCGCCACGCCGACGGCACCTACGAGGCCGCGGACATCCAGGGCCTGGTGCCCTCCGTGCCCAACAACCAAAGCCTCCGCGCCACGCGCGCAATCGCGGTGTCGCCGTTCGCGACGGACCTCGGCCGCGTGTTCTACTTCGGCGGCTACGATGCCACCGGCGACAACCCGCGCGACTCCGCGTGGATCGTGCGCAGCCGGTAAATTAGCCCGACTTCCGCAATTGGAGGGTTTGAGCTGGGCAAGTTGTTGATTGCTCGCGTGGGCCCACCAAAGGTCGCCACTACAACGCCTGCGGGACCCTGATACGTGGAGGTGGTTGCGGCGGAAGCGTCAGGTTGAGGTG
>JANNEY010000126.1:0-17610 GCA_031379235.1 Opitutaceae bacterium
CTCGGCGCCCTCCTGCGCGCCGGCTCCCTCAACCTCTCCGCCCGCACCCAACACTACGCCTCCCGGCCCGCCGCCGCCCTGTGCTTCTTGCGCACCTCCCGCCACTCGTCATGAGCCCAAACCGGAATACCGTGGGGTGGAGGGGATGGGAGGCGGAGCCGGCGGGGTGGCCGCCGACAGTTGGGAAACCGACGCAAGCGTCGCGATGAGGAGGGCGGGGTAGCGGAGCATGAGAATGGCGGGAGAAACGATGCACGTTGCAACCGGTGGCGCGCAGCGTCCGCACGTCCGCCTCGGCGGCAACGTCGACGCGGGCTGACAGTCCGCGCCGGGCGGGTGGATATCAGCCGGAACGATGCAGTCGGAAGGGTGGGCCGTGCGCTCCCCGCGGCAACCGCGAGCGGACATGCCCCTGCCGCGCGCGGAGCACGTCCAACCGATAAACGGGCGAGCGATCTTGAATTCAAGTGCCACGGCCTGGATTAGGCACACTCGATAACACCAGGGGCTGAAAAGTTGTGTGAAGTGGCGCGAGCGCGCGGTTGGCGAGAAATATCGGGTTGTTTGCCGCTGAAGCAGTCGGTAAACCGCGTTGTTTTCCGTCTGTGCGCGGCTTTAGTTTGGCCGCTAGCTACCGAATCAATCTCATCATGAAATCCCTTTTTCTTCGCTTGGTCATCGTTGCCGTCCTGGCCGGATTGTTTGCCGGCTGCTCGGCGGAGAGCAAACGGCTCCGGTTGTTGGAGCGGGCCGAAGGTTACTACAAGGCGGGGGACTTAGAGCGGGCGCGCATCGAATACCAAAATGTGCTGCAATTGCAGCCGGACGATCTGCTCGCGCAAGAGGGACTGGCGGCGATTTGGTATCACCGCGGGGCGACGATGCGGGCGGTGAGCCACTATTCAAAGGTGATTTCGCTGGCGCCGGGCAATCTCGAGGCCCGGCTCAAGCGTGCCCAATTGATTGCCGCGCTGGGCAAGACGAACGATGCGGGGCGGGAGGCGTTCGCGATTCTTGGCCGATCGACCAGCGCCGCCGAGGCGCTGGTGTTGTTGACGGAGTCGGTGCGTGATGCCGACGACCTCAAGGGAGCGGAGGAATTTCTGCAGAAATTCACCGAGAAAAACACGGTGTCGTATCACATTGCCACGGCGAATCTGCTGAATTTCCGCGGCGATCGGGTGAAGGCTAAGGCCGCGTTGGACCGAGCCATCGCACTCGACCCGAAGTCGGCCGCGGCGCACTCCGCGATGGCGGGGCTTTATGCCGCCCAGAATAACTCCACCCAGGCGCTGGCCGAGCACAAGATCGCGGCGGAACTCACGCCCATCCGGTCGCGCGTGCGGCTGCAGTATGCGGGCTACCTGGCGCAGACCGGGGCCGTGCCCGAAGCCACCGCCGCGCTGAACGAAATCACCCGGCAGGCCCCGGATTGCCAGCAGGCGTGGCGCGCCCTGGCCCAGATCGCGCTCGGCCAAAAACGACTGGATGACGCCCTCGGTTTCCTTGAAAAAGCGATCGCGCTCGATGCGGTTGACTATGAGGCGTTGGTTTTGCGCGCGCGGATTTGGCACGCGCAGGGTGACGTAAAGAAAACGATCACGGAGCTGCAACGGATCGGCGGAATCTTTCCCGGCGTGGGGCTCGAAAAACACCAGCTGGGCATCGCGCTGCTGCAGACGAATGATGTCGCGGGCGCGACCGCCGCGCTGGAACAGGCGGCCGGGATGTTTCCCGACAACATCGATGCCGTCCTCCTCCTCGCGCAACTCCAGCTCCGGGCGGGGCAGTTTCAAAGCGTGGCGAGTGCGATGTCGGGCCTGCTGAACCGGCGGGCCGACTTGGTGCAGCCCTATTTGCTGATGATCGATGCGATGAGAGCTCTCGGTAAACTCGACCTGCTCGTCTCTGCCTTCATCCAAAACGTGACCGCGAATCCCAACCACGCCCTGATGCATCACATGCTCGGGCTGATCTATGGGCAGCAGAAGAAACCTGGCGAAATGCGGCGGAGTTTGGAAAAGGCGCTCGCGTTGGCGCCCAATTTTGCCCCGACGATCGCCGAACTTGGCAACCTTGACCTCCAGGAAGGAAAGACGGACGCGGCGTGGGAGCGGGCGAAGACGCTGATCGAGAAAACGCCGAAGCTGGCGGTCGGGCCTTTGCTCGCGGCGCGCGTTTATGAAGCGCAGGCGAAATGGAATGAAGCCGAGGCCGCGGCTTTGGAAGCCGTCCGGCTCGATCCCAATCAGGCGGTCGCCTACGGCGTGTTGGTGCACGCCTTTGTGGCCCGGAAGGATGAGCCCGGCATCAGCGGAAAATTGGAAGCGTTTCTCGCGAAGTTTCCCAACGAGCTATTTGCCGTGCGGGTGGGCGCGGAAGTTTACGTGACGCGCAAGGAATACGCCAAGGCCCGCGACCTCTATGAAAAATTTCTCGCGGTAAACCCGAATTTTCCGCTCGTCCTCAACAATCTGGCCAACCTCTACGGCGATCAGCTTAAGCAGCCGGATCGGGCGCTCGAGTTGGCCCGCAAGGCGCGCGCACTCGCGCCGACCGACGCCGCCGTGGCCGACACCTTGGGCTGGATTCTCATTCAACGAAAAGAATTCGCCGAGGCGCTGCCACTCGTGGAAGAGAGCGCCAAGACGCTGACCGCCAACGGCGAGGTGCAATACCACGTCGGCCTGGCCAATCGCGCGCTGGGCCGCAACGAGCCGGCCCTCGCGGCGTTTCGCCTCGCTGTCGCCGTGCCCGGCGAATTTTCCGGCAAGGACGAGGCAACGCGCCAGCTGGCAGAATTGGAAAAAGCGAAGTAGGCGGAGCGATTTCGGCGCGGTGCGGCGGCTCCGCCCTGCAACGATCAGAAGCGGCCGCTCACGCCGGCGGTCACGGTCACGCCGGGGACGAACACCTGCGCGAGCTGGTCGGGCGTGCCGCGATACCAAGATTGCTCGCGGTTGAAGATGTTCTGCACGTCCAGCGTGAGGCTCAGGGTGGGGCGGAGTTGGTAGGCGACGCCGACGTTCACGACACGGCGCGCGCGGTTGAAGAGATTCGCCCCGGAATCGACGGCGGTGAAGTTGCGGACATAGGTGCCGGTGTGATTCACGACGATGCGTGAGCCGAACTTGTGGTAGCGCCAGCTGAGCGTGGCGTTGGCCGTGCGTGGGATGAAGCCCGGGACCTGGCCGGTGGTGCGCTGCACGGCGCCCGTGAAACGACCATGCGTGTCGAGCAGCGTGTAGTTGAACGACGCACCGAGCCCCTTGAGCAGACCCGGGAGAAACGTGAATTGCTGCTGGTAGTTGAACTCCCAGCCCTGCACGACGGCGTCGCCGAGGTTGGCGCGGGTGAGGATGCGTGCGCCTTGGTAGTCGCCGCCGAAGCCGTTGTCGGTGCCCGTGCCCACGCGACCCATCTCCACGCCGGTGACAAAGTAGTCCTTGATCGACTTGTGAAACCAGCCGAGCGACAGGTTGCCGACGGGCTCGAAATAGTAGTCGAGGGCGAAGTCCCAGTTCTCCGCGGTCTGCGGCTTCAGGCTCGGATTGTTGATCGTGAGGGTGTCCTCGGTGGCATTGTAGGTCTCGGCGGGCTGGAGATTGTTCAGTGGCGGCCGGCCGAAACTCGTGGACCAGCTCACGCGCGATTTTAGATTCGGCGTGACGTCGTAGGTGACGTGGGCACTGGGAAATGACTTGGTGTAGCCGCCGGTCGGCGTGCGCAGGCTGTATTCGCGCGAGACGGCGAGCGGGAGATTGGAGGCGCGGAGGGCGTTGTCGATCGCGGTGCGGTTGCGGACGTAGCCCCAGCTCTGGGTGTCGGTTTTTTCCGTGCGCACGCCGCCGAGAAATCCGACGCGGCCGATCCGGCCGTCGAACATCCCGTAGCCAGCCGTGACGGTCTCCGTGGTGCCGCGCGCGCCGGTGTAGTGGTTGGTCTCGGCGGTGACGAGGTTCTCGTTCCACAGCGACAGATCGAGCGGCGTGCGGCCACGGGAGATGGCGTTGGCGTTCCAACCCGGGATGCGGAGGCCGGTCTTGTGATCGCCGAAGGTCTCGAGCGTGGGGTCGGTGGGGAGTTGGCCGGAGTTGGTCCCGGTAAAAGCGTAGACGCGCGACTTACTTTCGTCGCCCACGACCTCTTCGCGCCACCGGAAGCCGGTCTTGAACGCGAGGGCGAACTCGGTCGGGAGCTTGTAGCGGGCGTTGGCGCGCCACTCGCGCGGCTCGTGGACGGAACGGGTATCGGCGAAATTGAGGCTGTTGGGCCGGTAGCTCGCGGGGTTGCTCCAGCTCGGGCCGGCCGTCTGGATGAGGCGCGGGTAGAGGTCGGATTCGGTGCGGTCGAGGCGCCAGCCGATGTTGGTGAGGCGATTGACGAGCACACCGCCATCGCCGCCGCCGCCGTTGATGCGGTCGACGCTCAGGGCCCAGAACGCGTCGAGCTCAAGCGCGCCGAACTTCTGCTCCAGCTCGAGCGTCACGTGGCGCTGGCGGTGGTAAAACTGCGACATCTGCGACGTGATGTCGATCGTCGAGCCCGCGGTGGCGCGGACGTCCGTGATGCGCGCGGTGTAGCCCGGCACGATGCCCGAGGTGGCGTTGGCGGCCGTCGTGGCGTTGCCGACGAAGGCGCGCAGATTGTAGCGGAGGCGGAAGCGTTCCATCGCGTCGTTGTAGATCGTGTTGATCGAGAGCTTGGTGCTCGGCGTAATGCGCCAGTCGAACTTGGTGTTCACGCTCGTCTGCTTGCGGTTGTTGTAGTTGTCCTGGGTGTTGTAGTCCCAGAGGTAGGCGGGCGTGCCGGGCGCGTTGTTGCTCTGGAAATCGCGCGTGGTGCTGAAATAGCCGAGGGCCTGCTCGCTGTAGAAAAGGTTAACTGCGACGCCGACGTTGCGCTCACCGCCGAGGAAATCAAAGACCTCCTGGTGGGCGATATTGAGGAGCGGGTGCGTGCGGTGATCCTCGCGCATCGGAATCTGCTGCGTGCCGGGCGGGGCCATGCGCGCCGAGAAGTTGTAAGTGGTGCGGCGCTTTTCCTTCATCGTGAGTGGCGAACGGCTCTTGAGATTGAGTGTGCCGCCGAGGGAATCCATGCCGCGGTCGGGGCGGTGGCCCTTCACGAGTTCGAGCTGGTCAAACATCGAGCCGGTGATCGTGTGCATGCGCGTCTGCCGACCGGCGCCGCCTTGGCTGCCCATCAGCGCGCCGTCGATCGTGATGGTGTTGAGGCCGGGGCCCATGCCGCGGATCGTCATGCCGTTGATATTGCCCTCGTCGTTGACGTTGCCGACGACACCCGGAAGGAGCACGGCGAGCTCGCTCGCGTTCATGTTGGGCAGATTGCCGAAGGCGTCGATGGCGACGACGTTCATCACGTTGGGCGCATTGCGCTGCGCGGTGATGGCGACGGCGTTGCCCTCGCGTTCGCCGGTGACCTTGAAGGTATCGAGCTTGTAGATGGAACTCGTGAGATCGAAGTTGCGCACGGCGCGCTGGCCGGCGGTGACGCCGAGCGTAAGCCGCAGCGGGTCGAGGCCGAGGTAGGTGGCGCCGGCGTCGTGCGCACCGGCGGGCACGCCGGTGAATTCATAGCGGCCGGCGTCGTCCGAGAGCGTTGAAAGGCCCAGCGCGGAAATCTCGATGCGCGCGCCGGCGAGGAGATTGCCGGTGGTGGCGTTGGAAACGGTGCCAGATACGGAGCCGGTGGCGGCCGCCGCGACGCCGGCGCCCGCGACAACAAACGCCGCCGCCAGAGCGACGGACCGGAGGACGAGGCGGAGAGATCGGACGAGGGTGTTCATGGTGAGGCCAAGGGCTGAGGGGTGATTGGGTAGGGTTCAATTCCGGCAAACCAATGGGGTGGTCCGAAGTTGGGCGAAAAATCCACGACGACGAGCCAGATTATTCATCCGCGTGTAGGCAGAAGCCGCGGAGGGCCGGATTGACCTCGCTGGAAATCTTCGGCATTTCTGTCCGGCTTTTTCCAATCCCGCCGTCATGATTTTCCGCCCCTGCCTGTTCCTTCTGTGTCTGCTCCCGACGGTGCTGCGCGCCGAGGACAAGGTGACCTTCAACGAGCACATCCGCCCCATCCTCGCGGAGAACTGTTTCGCCTGCCACGGCTCCGATGCCGCCCACCGCAAGGCCAAGCTCCGCCTCGATCTCGCGAGCGGCGCGACCGCGGAGCGCGACGGCGTGCGCGCCATCGTGCCGGGCAACGTCGCGAAATCCGAACTCTGGCAGCGTATCATCAGCCCGCACGAGGACGAGGTGATGCCGCCGCCCGATTCGCACAAGCCGCCCCTCAAGCCCGCGCAACGCGAACTCATCAAGCGCTGGATTGCCGACGGTGCCGTGTATCAGAACCACTGGGCCTTCGAACCCGTGGCGCGGCCCGTGATTCCGGCCGCGACCGCTGGCGCGGGCGAGCATCCCGTCGATCGTTTCGTCGCCGTGAAACTCGCGCCGCGCAAGCTCGCGCACGCCCGCGAGGCGTCGCGCGAAATCTTGTTTCGCCGCGTCACGCTCGATCTCATCGGGCTGCCGCCGACGCCGGGGGAGATCGACGCCTATCTCGCTGACGCCGCGCCCGGCGCCTACGAGCGCGCCGTGGATCGGCTGCTCGCGTCGCCGCGCTACGGCGAGCAATTCGGCCGTCACTGGCTCGACGCCGTGCGCTACGGCGACACCCACGGCCTGCACCTCGATAACATCCGCATGATTTGGCCCTACCGCGACTGGGTGGTGAACGCCTTCAACCGCAATCTGCCCTTCGACCAATTCACGATCGAGCAGATCGCGGGCGACATGCTGCCGAATCCCCGGATCGATCAGCTCGTCGCGACGGGTTTCAACCGCTGCATCGTCAGCACTTCCGAGGGCGGTGCGATCGAGGCAGAGGCGGAGATGCGCAACACCGCGGACCGCGCCGACACCACGGCGGCGGTCTGGCTCGGCCTCACCGCCGGCTGCGCCTCGTGCCACGATCACAAATTCGATCCGATCTCGCAGAAGGAATACTACCAGCTCGGCGCGTTTTTCAAAGGACTCGCCGACCGCGTGTGGGACGGCAACATCCCGCGCCCCCCGCCGCTCGTGCTCCTCGCCAATCCCGCGCAGGAGAAACGCCTGGCCGTGATTGCGGCGGCGCTCCCGCCCTTGCAGGCCGCGCTCACCGCGCGCGCGGATGCCCTCGCCGTCACGAATCCGGAGCCCGCGAAACCGGCCGAGCCCGAGGCCGAGATGCCGGCCGACAAGGCGCCGAAGAAGCCTGTCACCTATGAAGTGGTATGGGCCGAGGACGGCGACATGCCGACCGTCGCGAATTTTGGTAAGCCGGCGCCGGCCGGTGAATGGCGTGAGGGCGCGGGCGTGCCGGTGGTCGGCGGGAAGCGTGCGCTCCGCATCGAGGGCACAGTGGAGCGGCCAGTCGACTTTGGGGGAAGTGAGGTGAAGCTCCTCGTTCGCACCGCGGCAAAAGCTTTCGTCCACCTGCAGCCCGATCCGGCGAATCCGCCGCGCGCCGTGAGCTTGGAGTGCAGCGGCGAAGGACAGACCAAGCGCTTGATTTGGGGTGATGCCGAGGCCTTTGGCCCCGAGATCGCCAAAAACGCCACCGTCGCCGGCCCAATGCCGCCCGCCGGGGAGTATGCCCGCCTCGAAATCGATGCGGTGAAAACCGGCGTCGCGGCTAACAAAGCCTACACCGGCCTACGGTTGGCGCAGAGCGACGGCGCGGCGTGGTGGGATCACGTCGGCGTCACATGCACCAGTCCGACTGCGAGCGTCGATCCGTTGCTCACGGCCTCGGCCTGGATCAGTTCGCTGCGCAACTATGCGCGCGATATTCTCACGGTGCCGTTGCCGCATGACACCATTTACCTCATTGGCGTTTCGAGCACTCAGCAAAACGAGGCCGAGAAGAAGCGCATCGCTCAGTTTCACCGCGACTACATCCACGGCCCGACGCGCGGCGCGCTGGAGAACGAGGCCCGCGCTGTTCGCGAACTCACGGTCGAGCAGGTCCACTACGAAATTGCGCTGCCCACCTCGCTCATCGCGCGCGAACTCCCCGAGCCGCTGGCCGCGCACGTGCTGATCCGCGGGCAATACGACAAGTTTGGCGAGCGCGTCGAACCCGGCACGCCGGCTTTCCTCCCGCCGCTCGCGAAATCCGGCCCGCGCGCCACGCGCCTCGACCTCGCGAAATGGATCGTCGATCCAAAAAATCCGCTCACAGCGCGCGTGACCGTGAACCGTTTCTGGCAGCAGCTCCTTGGCGCGGGCCTCGTGCGCACGCCGGCGGACTTCGGCGTGCAGGGCGAAGCGCCGACGCACTCGGAGCTCCTCGACTGGCTCGCCGGCGAATTTGTGGGCACCGGCTGGGACGTGAAAAAACTCGTGCGCCTCCTCGTCACGTCGCGCGCCTACCGGCAGGACTCCGCCGTTTCCCCCGCGCTCCTCGAACTCGATCCGGCGAACAAACTCTTCGCCCGCGCCACGCGCCCGCGCCTCGATGCCGAAATTCTCCGCGACCAGTCGCTCGCGCTTGGCGGCCTGCTGCGCCCGGAACTCGGCGGCCCGCCCGTGCGGCCCTACCAGCCGAGCAACATCTGGGAGCCCGTCGCCTTCGGTGGGAGCAACACCAAGACCTATGTGCAGGACAAGGGCGACGCGCTCTACCGTCGGAGCATTTACTCCTTCTGGAAACGCACCGCGCCCGCGCCCTCGATGAGCACGTTTGACGCGCCGTCGCGCGAGAGCTTCTGCGTCGTCCGCGGCCGCTCCAACACGCCGCTGCAGGCCCTCGCGCTCATGAACGACGTGCAGCACTTCGAGGCCGCGCGTGGTTTTGCCGAGCGACTGCTCCTCCGCACGAGCACTGACGCCGATCGGCTCGCGCACGCGTTTCGGAGTGTCGCCGCGCGTTCACCCGAGGCGGCGGAGCGCGCGCTGCTCGCCGACGCGCTGGCGAAGCACCGCGTGCACTTTGAGAAAAATGCCGAGGCCGCGAGCCAAGTGATTACCAACGGTGAATCGAAACCTAATTCCACGTTGCCCGTGGGTGAATTCGCCGCCTGGACGATGGTGGCCAACCTGCTCCTCAACCTCGACGAAACCGTGACGCGGAATTAACGGTTGATTGAGAGAAAGAGAGACGGAGAGACTGAGAGATGAAAACCGACGGACGGCGAAAGGTGATTCGGAAGCACACCGATTTGGAAGTCTATGGGCAGGCTTTCGCGGCGGCGATGCGGTTCTTTGAGTTCAGCAAGAAGTTTCCCCCAGAGGAGAGATACTCACTCACCGATCAAGGTCGGCGCTCCACGAGGTCTGTGTGTGGGAACATTTCCGAGGCATGGCGCAAGCGTCGCTATCCGGCCGCGTTTGTGGCGAAGCTTTCCGATGCTGAAGGCGAGGCTGCGGAAACCCAGTCATGGATTCAGTTCGCCGTCAGTTGCGGATATTTAGAAGCGGAAAAAGGCCGCCCCTTGCATTCCGAATACGACGAGATAATCGGCAAACTCGTCAATATGATCACCAGCCCTGACGACTGGAAGTTCTAATCCCTCCATCCCTCCTTCGCGCTGTCCCTCTGTCTCGCCATATTCCGCCATGAATCCCGCCCACGAGTATCTGAATCATCTTACCCGCCGCCAGTTTTTCGCCGGCGCCGGGCTGGCCATGGGCGGGGTCGCGCTCAACACCCTCGCGCCGCGCCTCGCTGGCGCCACCGTCCGGCAGAATCCGCTCGATGCCCGGATTCATCCGCCGCTCGCCGGCTTCCCGCACTTCGCGCCGAAGGCGAAACGCATCATCTACCTCCACATGAACGGCGGGCCCTCGCAGCTCGACACGTGGGACTACAAGCCCGCGCTGCAGGAGCGTTTCAACCAGGACCTGCCCGAGTCGATTCGCATGGGTCAGCGCATCACGACGATGACGAGCGGGCAGACGCGCTTCCCTGTCGCGCCCGGCATTTTCAAATTCGCGCAGCATGGCAACGCCGGCACGTGGGTCAGCGAGCTGCTGCCCCACACCTCGAAGATTGTCGATGACATCGCCGTCGTCCGCAGCGTCCACACCAACGCCATCAACCACGATCCGGCCTGCACGTTTCTCATGACGGGCAGCGAGATTCCCGGGAAGGCGAGCCTCGGCTCGTGGCTCAGTTACGGCTTGGGCAGCGAGAACAACGACCTGCCCGCCTTCGTCGTGCTTACGCCGAAATTTTCCGCCAAGGTCGCGGCGCAGGCGCTCTTCACGCGGATGTGGAGCAGCGGATTTCTGCCGACCTCGCACACCGGCGTCGCGCTGCGCGCCCAAGGCGACCCCGTGCTGTTTCTCGAAAATCCCAACGGCGTCGATCCGTCCACGCGGCGGACGATGCTCGATTCGCTCGGGAAATTCAACCAACTCTCGCACGCCCGCTACGGCGACCCCGAGACGCTCACGCGCATCGCGCAATACGAGATGGCGTTTCGGATGCAGACGAGCGTGCCCGAGCTGACTGATTTTTCCAACGAGTCGCAGGCCACGCTCGATCTCTACGGGCCGGCGGTGAAGGAGCCGGGCTCGTTTGCCGCGAGCTGCCTGCTCGCTCGCCGCCTGGCCGAACGCAACGTGCGCGTCGTGCAAATCAACCACCGCGGCTGGGACCAGCACGGCACGCTGCCCGAGCATCTCAAAATTCAGTGCCTCGACACGGACCAGGGTTGCTACGCGCTCATCGCCGATCTCAAACAACGCGGATTGCTCGATGACACGCTCGTGATTTGGGCCGGAGAATTCGGCCGCACGGTTTACTCGCAAGGCACGCTCACCAAGACCAACTACGGTCGCGATCACCATCCGCGCTGTTTCAGTGTCTGGCTCGCCGGCGGCGGCGTGAAGGGCGGCGTGGTCTACGGCGAGACTGACGATTTTTCCTACAACATCGTGAAGGACCCCGTGAGCCTCTTCGATCTCAACGCCACGCTGCTCCACTGTCTCGGCGTCGATCATTCGAAGTTCAGCTTCAAGTCGCAGGGCCTCGACATGCGCCTCACCGGCGTGGAGCCGGCGCAGGTAGTGAAGGGGATTCTGGCGTAGGCACGTTCGCGACGTGCTCTGAATCCGCCTCTCACAAGGCAGGCGACCCATGTGGCGTAGCCCGGCTCGTGAGAGCCGGGACAGATTCGTCGGCCAGCGGGCAAATTCCCAGTGCCAAACCTTGGCGGCAGGCCAGCTCTCAGCGTGCGCTGGAACCAGCGTTGAACCGCCCCCCCCAGAAATCACTGTCCGTGACAGCTCGCGCACGCCGCCACCTGAACCATCCGGTTTATCGCGTGCGGCCGCGCGCTGTTCGGCACCATGTCGGCATGGCATTCGACGCATGCTCTCGCCTTCTCCAACACGACTCGGTGCACCTTTTCAAAGTGCCAGTAACCGGCCCGATTTTGCCCGACGAGAGCGCCCACGTCGTGACATTCCACGCATGATTTTTGCTCCGCCACGATCGGGCCGTGGCGTGGCGCAGCGTCTGCCCGTCCCGTGTCGTTCGGCATCGCCTTCGCGTGGCGCGCCGCTTCGCGACCTGCCACCCGGCCTAGCGCCACGCCGGGTCCCAGCCATACCCCTTCGAGCCCGGCCTTGCCATTCATCCCGCCTGAACCGGTTAGCTCGCCGACGGCATAAAGCCCTTCGATTGGCCGCCCGCTTTCGTGGATTACATTGCAGGAAAGATCTACCTGCACGCCGCCATTGTTCTTTCGCGACAGCGGAAAAAATTGCGCCCCATAGAAGGGCGGCGTCCGCAACGGCTGCAGCGGCGCCCGCGGCGCAAGCGCCTTCACGCCCCATTTTTCGGCGTTCAACGGCCCGAAGCGGTGAAAATCCTCGTCGCTGCCCTGATCGACGGCGCGATTGTAGCGCTCCACCGTGGCCGTGACGGCCGCAGCCGGCAGTCCCAGAGCTTCGGCCAGCGCCGCAATCGAGGGGGCCTTCTTCACCAGTGCCGAGTTGCCGAGGATCACGCGTTCGACGGCGGTGAATTCGCTCCAGTCCGTGCCTGAGACATCAAGATATTTTTTGCCGGCCTCATCGAAGATCATCCAGTAGGAACTTTCCGGCTGCTGAATCATCGCCGGCGTCGTATACTTGGGGCTGCCGAGCTCGTTGATGAAGCGCTGGCCCGCGCGGTTTACCCAGATCGACGCATGGTTCTTGCAGCTCAGCCCGCGCAAATGCTGCGGGTCGCGCGGGTCCGGGAGCCCCCACGGGTAGTGCCATTGATAGTCCATGTGATCGATCCGGGCGCCGACGCTGGCCGCCAGCGTCAGTCCCTCGCCCAGCGAGTTGATGCCTGAGCCGATCAAAATCCGCTGCGGAACGGGCATGCCTTTCGGCCAATATTTTTCCAGTAGTGCGAAGTTACTCTGGGAGCCACCGGTCGCGAGCACGAGCGCCGCCGCCGCGTGAGTGGCGGCTTCACCGGTGCGCAGGTTGGTTGTTTCCGCGACATAACGACCGCGCGCGGCCTTCAGTCCCGTGACGCGCGTATTCCACTCAAAACGAACGTTCGGTTCCCGCAGGCACGCGGCGTAAATCGGACTTACCAACGCGAGCCCACGTGCTTTCGCTGTATGGAAACGCGCGACCGAATTGCCGCCCGTGTGGCGCAACCTGTCGAACTTCACGCCCATTGCCTCCAGCCAGTCATGAACCTCGGTCATGCTATTGGCGGTATAGTATTTCGCCCATGCTTGATTGATGTCCTCTCCCCACGCGGCCATTTCGCGGTAGGCTTGTTCAGGGGAGTCCTCGATTCCGTTCTGCCGCTGCAATGGACTACCTGCCAAGAACACGCCGCCCTCCGACATGACCGCATGCCCGCCAAAGACGGACGCCATGTCGACCACCGTCACCTTGGCACCCGCGCGCGCTGCCTCCAGCGCCGCTGACAGCCCTGAAATGCCGGCTCCGACCACCATAACATCGGACGAGTTCGGTGCACGCTGCGCGGCGGCGGCGGTCACAAGACCCAGCGAGATAACGAAAGCGATAAAACGGTGCATGGAAATACGGAAGACTTGCCCGGTAGCAGAAGCTCCCGTGCGAAAGTGTAGGGCGTGAACGAGGGGAACCGGGCCGTCGGCTGGAAAATTGCGCCGAGTGGATCAGCGCGGGGGCAAGCCGAGCCCACCGTGCGCAACGCGGACTGACAAGCGGAAACATAGGGGGCGCAAATTTCCCGCCGCCGTCTCGATCTCCATGGGCTCCACCAGATTCTTTTCCCCGCATCGGCCGCAATCACGCGCGCGGCGCTGTAACCGCAGAGGCCAGTGACGTTGCCGCCGGGGTGCGTCGAGCCGCCACAGAGGTAGAACCCAGGCACCGGCGTGCGATAGCTGCCGGCACCGGCGAAGGGCCGGTTCCACTCCATCTGGCTGTGCTGCGCGGCGGTTGAAAACCGCCGTTCCGTAAAACTTGCCGCTACTGAAGACTCGGAGATGCTTCCTCGGCCGAATTCGCCATGACCTACAGTTTCAGCAACTCCGCCTCAATATCCGGTGGCTGCCACCAGATTTTTTTTCCGGCATCGACGGCGATGACGCGGGCGGCGTTGTAGCCGCAGAGACCGGTGACGTTGCCGCCCGGGTGCGTCGAGCCGCCGCAGAGGTAGAGGCCGTCAATAGGCGTGCGATAGTTGCCCGCGCCCGCGAAAGGCCGGTTCCAGCCGACCTGACCTTGGGCAAACGAGCCCACCAGCAAATCGCCACCGCGCATGTTGGGCAGCTCGCGCTCGGTATCGAGCGGGGAGCGCGTGAAGGCGTCGAGGACGTCGTCCGCGAGATTGGGCGCGAACTCTGTCCATTGCGCAAGCAGCCGGCGGCCGTGGGCTTCGCGTTCGGCATCCCAGTGTCGCGGATCGCCGCGCAGGGCGTAGGGCAGTTTCTCCCATAGAAACGCGACATGCTGACCGGGCGGAGCCTGCGTCGGATCGAAGAGGCTCGGGCACGCACCCCACGCGACGGTGGCGGGAATCTCGCCGCGCTCGTGGGCGGCGACAATGTCGTGAAATTGGCCGAAGCGTTCGAGGCCGACGATAGACATCAACGCGCGATTCAATTCCGGTCGTCGCGCCGCGGCTGACCAGCGTGGGGGCGCGGCGAGCGCGACGTTGAGCGCGAAGAGCGGCGCGAGGAGATTGTAGTCGAAGCGCGCCGCGTTTGCGCGGAGTTCGGGCGGCGTGAAATCGGCGGGCAGCAGATCAAGGAAGGTCTGCTGCGGGTTGAGGCCGGAGACGACGGCGTCGGCGGGGAGAATTTCGCCGGTGGCGAGTTCAACACCGGCGGCGCGGCCCTGACGCAGGACGATGCGGCGCAGCTCGACGCCGCAACGGATTTCGCCGCCGTGTTCGGCGATATCGGCGACGAGTCCGCGCGCGAGATGTCCGGAGCCGCCAACGCACATCTGCGCTTTCGATGGCGACGCGAGCAGTGCGGGAATCGCGTGGCCAAATCCCGGCTGCCGCAGATCCACTTCGCGGAGGCCGTTGAAAAACAGGAGGCCGGCGCGCACGGCATCGTGCTCGAACTCGCGCGTGACAAACTCCAGTGGCGTGAGCGCCGAAACCTCAAGCAGCCGGCGGCCAAGTGCGCTGCGTTCGAGCAGGCGTTTTCGATTTTCCGGCTCGAGCGGCGGGCACTGCGCCTCGGGGATGAGGATTTTTTCGACAATGGGGCGGAACTCCTCCGTCCAGCGGCGCAGGGCGGCGGCGTCACGCGACGAAAATTCCTCGAACGACGCGACCGTGCGAGCGAGATCCGTCCACCATTCGAGCGCGCGGCCGTCACGAAGCAGCATCGCGACATTCAATTCCGGCTGCAGGTAGCGCACGCCGTGGCGTGCCAATTCGAGATCGGCGAACCACGGCATGCGCGTGATCGCGCGATGGAAAAACGAATGCGGGTGGTGCGTGAAACCGGGTAGGTTCGGATTCGCCATGGTGCGCAAGCCGCCGCCCGGCTCGGCTGCGCGATCCAGCGCCAGTGTGCGCAGGCCGCAGCGGGCGAGATACGCCTGCGCCACGAGGGCGTTGTGGCCGGTGCCGAGGAAGAGGGCGTCGTAGTGAGGCATGCGGGAGTCGCGGCCGAGAATTTCTTCGGTTAGTTCCAAACTCAAGAACCGCTAATGGGATTTCCTCAAGGGAGGAAATCTTGGAGGTGCGCTTCGGCTCATCGCCTCCGCTGGCAAGTGGTGGAGTTCGCTCATCGCGAACTTTCTTGTCTGCGATGAGCAGACCCTAAATCCAATTCCGTAGCCGATGAGGCGAAGAGGCGATCCACGTTTCGCCCGTTGGCGAAACTCATCAGTGGTTCTCCTTCTGCCGGTTCGGCGATCACGGTCGAACTCGCGATATCCGCAGTGAAGACGACATGCGTGTTGCCAGCGTGAAGGAAAACCGTCGGACGTTGGGGGCGATGGTCAGTCTGCCCACGGTGATGGCCGGGTAATCGGCGGGCACAAGGATACACTCATAGTTGCCCGGCTCGAGCGTGAGGAGACTCACGTCGATGCGCCGTTCATCCGGCCCGAAGTGAAACAGCTCGGCGGCGAAGCGGTCGCGGCGGTTTTCTGTGACGAGCACCGCGAGGTCGAGCGGCAGTGTGTGCCATCGCGCGCCGTTGAGCGGAAAATCTTCCACTGCGCCCGGATCGCCGGTGACGGTGGCGTAGAGGAGAACGTCGTCGACGCGCGGCAGGCCGGTCGCGAGGGTGCGGGGCCACACACGCGGAAACGAGAGCACGCGATCCGTGAAACGGACCTCGGTGGTGAACATCGGCCAGTTGACGCTGAGCGAACACGCGGTGGCCGCGAGGTCGCGGGCCAGCGCGGCCTCATCGTGCGCGAGCGTGAAGCGCACGTAGCTGCCGGCATCGGCGAGCAGGAGATCGTCAAAGCGATTGTCGCCGGTGAGCTGGCGCCACTTGGCGAGGGATTCATTGATCACGCGCGGGAGGCGGTGCGCGGCCCAGGCGGCGCTGCCGGGCGGGCCGTCGGGATCGCCGGCGGCGAGGTGGGCGCGGCGTGTTTCCGCCATGCGCAGGAGGGGTGCGACGAAGACAGGATCGCCGGTGAGCGCGTGGGCTTGGAGCAGCGCGGCGGTCATCGCGCGGGCGGGATACGCGGGCCAAGTGTAGAGGTTCTCCATCGCATCGCCCTTCAGCGCCGGCCCGATCCAGCCGCGCTTGCGGCTGCCGACGCGGCCCGAAGGCCAATGGAGCGCTGAGGGCACGATGCCGGCGGGCTTGCCGTCGGCATCGCTCATCGCGGCCTCGGCCCACGTGCGGAGCCAATGGGTGAGCGGTGCGCGGAGCGCGGGGTCGCGCGTGCGTTGCCACAGGAGGAGCACGGGTTGCATGACCCGGACGTGATAGCCGGTGTCGTAGGCGCGTGCGGCGTTGGGGCCGATGCGCTCGTGGTTGAAATCGATGTGCTTGAACTGGCGTTGGCCCTGCGCGTTGTCGCCCCACCACACGTTCTCTGCGAGTTCGAGCAAACGGCGCGTGCGCGCGGCCCACTCGGAATTTTCGCCGGCGGCGTGCAACATCGGCGTGAGCGTGTCGGCGGTTTCCTCGGCGGTATGCTCGACGTCGGTGAGCTGGCTCGTGTAGCCGCCGGCGAGGGACGGACGGGCAAGGTTGCCGTGGGCGAGCAGGGCTTGCGCCTCGTTCACAACGGGATCGTCGAAGCCGATCAAAATGGGCGCCCACCAGCGCCACATTTCGACGTCGTCACCCCACTTGCCGCCGAACTCGCCGTTGGCGAGCTGGCGCTCGGCGATCCACCAGCGGATGATGCGGTGGAGCTGCGTGAGTGCGCGGCGCTGGTGGTTGGCCCACGCGGGCGCGCGATCGTCCCAAGCCGTGAGATCGGGGGCGGGGATATTTTCGCCGGCGTAGATGCGCAGCAGCGGATTTTCGGGAAACGCCCGACGCGCGAGATCGAAGCAGCGCTCGGCCTCGGCGACGAACGCGGCTTTTTTCTCCGGCACTTCGAGAATGTCGGAATCCTCGATCATCGTCCACGTGAGGAAGCGGCCGCGGTAAAGCGTCCAGAGCGGAAAGAGCGGGGATTCCGGCCGCGGCGGCGTCGGAAACGGCGGCTGGTAGGCGAGCGTGGGCGTGTAGAAAATTTTGTGCAGGTAGCGATGCGTCTCGCCCTCGCCACGGGCGATTTCCTGCGCGGCGCGCGTGCGGCCCTCGGCCCATGCCTCGACGATGGGCAGAAGCACGGCGAGTTCGGCGCGCGTTGCGGCGTCGAGCAACGGCGCGCCGGGCGCGGCGAATTTTCGCAGGTGCGCGACGCGCACCGCGTCGTCGACGGCGTTGCCGGCGGCGAGAACGAACGCGGCGGCAGAGTCGGCGGCGGGGGCCGCCACGGAGAACGTGAGCAGCAGCGCGAGGCCAGCGAGGCGCCGGTTGCGGACTTCACGAAGGCCCCAACGGGGCCACATTCGAAAGCCCAGGGCAAGGCCCTGGGGTCCAATTTCGAAAAATTGCCAAACCCTGAAAGGGCGCAACCTCGGTAGTCTCGCCCTTTCAGGGCTCATGATTTT
>JANNEY010000168.1:0-2503 GCA_031379235.1 Opitutaceae bacterium
ATGTAGTTACCGAGCACGAGAGCCGCATAGTCCGGATCGTCATCCCGCAGCGGCAGCATCACGCCGGCGGAGTAAGTCGCATTGGCCTTGTCGGGCGTGTTAATGGTATGGCGCGTGCCGACGATGCCGCCCGTGAGTGGATTCGTGATGCGTGCGTAGGCTTTCTGCGGTTTCCAGCCGGCGAGCGCGTCCTTCAAGATCGGCAGGCAGGCGGCCTCGTCGAAATCGCCGACGATTGTGAGCTCACCCACGTTACCGCCGAGATAGTCGTGGTAGAGCTGCACGATCTGCGCGTGTGACGCCGCCTGTAGACGCACGATCGACTCCTCGATCGTCGGGACGTAGCGGATGTCGTCCTTGCCGTAGGAGGCGAGTTGACGTTGTAAGAGCCGCGGGCCGAGCGCCGCGGGCTCCGTGCGTGACTGCTCCAAGCCGGAGATGCGCTGCGCCTTCGCGATCTCAAACTGATCCGCCGGCAAGAGTGGTTCACGCAAGACCTGGCGCAAAAGCCCGAGCACCGCGGGCAGCGTGTCGCGCTTGGCCTGAATCGAAAATGACACGGCGCCAAGCTGCCCCGTCGCACCACCGCCACCACCCCGGCCACCGCGACCGCCCCCACCACCGCCCGCACCGAGCGTGGCGCCGAGGCGATCGAGCTCATCGCGCAGCTGCTGATAACTGAGCTTTTTGGTGCCGTGCAGCATGAGCTGCGGCAGGAAACCCGCCGCGGCCTCGAAGTCCTTCAGGTTTTCCTCGTTGCCGTAGCGCAGCGTGAGCGCGAGATGCACCTCGTTACCGCGGGATTTTTTCGGGAGCAGCGTAACCTTGAGGCCGGTGGGAAATTCGCTCCGCACCACGCGCGACTCGATGTTCGCCGGCGTCGCCTCGAACGCCTCGCCTTCCGCGATGGCCGCGCGCCCTTGGTAACCGGCGACGAGCGCGGGCACGTCGGGTGCCGGCGGCACCGGCACGCGGTCCGGCTGATCGGTCGGAATAAAAACGCCGACGGTGCGGTTGCTGCGCTTCAGATATTTTGCCGCGGCGGCCTTGACGGACGCCGACGTCACCTGCTCCACGCGATCGCGATAGAGGAAATAGAGCCGCCAGTCACCCTGCGCCGCCCAGCTGCTGAGCGACACGCCCATCTGCGCGGTATCGGTCGCCGAGAGTTCGCGGGCCTTCAAGATCTGTTGCCGGGCTCGCGCCACCTCCTCCGTTGGGATTCCCGTCTCGCCCACGCCCTCGAGAATCGCGACCAATCGATCTCGCACCTCGTCCACCGAAGCGTCTTTCGCCACTTCCGCCGTCGCCACCAACAGGGTCGGATCGTGATCCCGACCGGCAAAAGCGCCGGCACTGGTAGCCTTCTTCGTTTCGATCAGTTCCTTGTAGAACCGGCCGGTGGGTCGCGCCGAGAGTGCGCTCGCGAGCACCTGCATCGACGCCGCTTCCTCGTGCGAGCCCGACGGGATGTGATAGGCGACCCCAACCGTGCTCACCACGCCAACGCGCCGCAGCGTCACCGATCGCTCGCCGTCCTGCGCCGGCTCTTCGGTCCAAGCCGGCGTGAGTTTGCGCCCGGGCCGCGGAATCACCCCAAAGTGTTTCTGCACCAACTCGAGCGCCTTCGCCTCCTCAAATTTTCCCGCGATCACGAGCACGACGTTATCGGGCTGGTAGAACTTCCGGTAGAACTCGCGCAGGTTTTCCACCGGCACGCGCTCGATGTCGCTGCGGTTGCCGATGGTGGACTTGCCGTAGTTGTGCCAGTCGTAGGCCACCGCCGAGATCCGCTGCTGTAAAACGCGGCCGGGCGAATTTTCGCCGCGCTCAAATTCGTTGCGCACGACCGTCATCTCCGAAGCCAGATCCTCCTTGCGGATAAGACTGTTCATGAGCCGGTCGGCCTCGAGACCGATGGCAAATTCCAGATTCACGTCCGTCGCCGTGAGCGTTTCATAATAATTGGTGCGATCATCCGAGGTGCTGCCATTGAACTGCGCGCCGTGCTCTTGCAGCGCCTTCGGCACCAGCGGATGCCGCGGCGTGCCTTTGAAGACCATGTGCTCCAGCAGGTGCGCCATGCCGGTCTCGCCATAGCCCTCGTGCCGCGAGCCGACGAGCACCGTCATATTCACCGTCAACTTCGACTGCGACTGATCGGGAAACAGTAGGGCACGCAGACCGTTCTCAAATTGAAACTCCGTGATGCCCTCGACCGTCGCGATTTTTTTCGGCGCCGCCGCAGCAGCGGCGGACGCGCAAAGGAGGGAAACCGCGAACGCGCCAGCCAGCGCGGCAGGATGAATCGCTCGGCACCGGAGCGAAGGGCGTTGAGATTGGGGCATGGCGGCAGCGTGCCGGGAAACGGTTTCGTCTCAAGCCCCGAGCGCACGCTGATTTTTCGCTCAGCTGCGCGCCAAGCCGGACCGGTGCATTCGAATTCAAGATCGCCCGCCAGTTTGTCGGTTGGAGGTGGGCCGTGCGCTCCGCGCGCGGCAGG
>JANNEY010000211.1:0-4029 GCA_031379235.1 Opitutaceae bacterium
CGAAAAACGAATCGAGCCACTCGCGGTAAAAGCCGGGCTCCTTCCGCTCCGCGAGCAACGCCGGCGGCAGCCCCCCGTGATAAAGCCGCCTCTCCAGCGTCACCCCAAACGCCTCTAGCTCCCCCGTGAGCACGGGCACAAACCGCAGCTGCCGCTTCCGCCCGGTCAGCGTGTCGCGGAATTTCTTACTCGCCGCAAGCGTCGACGACCCCGTCGCCAGCACGCGCAGCTTCGGAAACTCGTCCGCCGCTATCTTCAACACCCGGCTCGGGTCGGCGAGCTGGTGAATCTCGTCGAACACCACGACGGGGCGGTCGCAGTTTTTAAAAAACATCACCGGATCGCGCAGCATGTCCACCGTGGCCGGCAGGTCGCAGTTCACATAAAGCGCACGGTCGGCCCCGAGGCTCCGCGCGAGGGTGGTCTTGCCCGAGCGCCGCACGCCCGCGAGCCAGGCGATGGGCGCGGCGCGCCACGCTTGCTCCAGCCGTGCCTGCCAAAAGGGACGTTCGATCATGCCGGCGTAGTTGGCATTTGGTCCGACCAAATGTAAAGTATGATTACGGCTATCCGGGGCGGTCGGCCGAGCTTTTCGCCGCGCTCATTTTTTCGCCGCCGTGAGCAAGCGGGCGAGCGCCTCCTTCGCCACGGCATCTTTGGAGACCACGTTGAGGTCCTGAATTAGTTTGCGGAACTCAGGGGTCGCACGGGCCGGATCGAAGACCGGAGTGTCGTAGAGCCGAATGAGCAGATGGTCGGAATCCGGTGCAGCAACGGCAGGCCCGCAGCGTCGCGCAAATTTTCTTCGCCGCCGCGTCCTGCGATGCGTAGCTGAGGAAGACGGCTTGGTTTTCGGGCGCGCTCATTTGGCCGTCTGGCCACCGTTTCCGTGCCACCGGAGCTTCTGCACCCGCTGCCCGTTGATGTCGCCGACATAGATCGAACCGTCGTCCGCCACCGCGAGGTCGTGCGCCATTTGGAACTGGCCGTCGAAATTGCCCCAGCGGCCAAACGTCGTGACCACCTTGCCCTCGGGGGTGAGCACCGCCAATTGGGAGCGATGCGGCGGCGCGGCGGGTTGCTCGCCTCCGTCGGCCACGTAAATCAGCCCATCGCGGCCGATCCGCACACCATAGGGCCGGCCCAAAGCGGCATGCTTCCACTGCGCGATAAATTTCCCCTCGGCCGTGAAAACCTGAATGCGATCGTTCTGTCGATCGGCGACGTAGACCTTGCCCGCCGCATCGACGGCAATGCCGTGGGGAATGACAAATTCGCCCGGGCCCGGGCCCTTGCGACCCCACTCGAACTGGTATTGGCCGTCCGCCGAGAACTTCACGACCCGGCTGTTCACATACCCGTCGCTCACGTAAAAAGAGCCGTCGGCCAGCACGGCCACATCCGTCGGCTTGTTGAAGTGGGTGCGATCGTTGCCCCCCACCTTGTCCTCCCCCCAGGCGCGCAGGAGCGTGCCGTCCGCCGCGTATTCAAACACCTGATGTCGGCCAACGTCGGTCAGCCAAACATGCCCGCGCTGGTCGATGGACAGACCATGGGGCAACAGGAAGGTGTTGGCTCCCCAGCGGCTTTTCACCTGCCCGGTGGCCCCGTCGATCCGCCATACCGCGGGCTCACGAATGGGCCCGGCTTGCGCCGGATCCGCCAGCCAAGGTCGGTTGCCGCGATGGAACACGAAGACGTCACCCTGCGCGTTTGCTCCGACGCCAGAAACCTGCCCGAGTGTTTCGCCCTCCGGCAACTGCAGCCAGCCATGGACGACTTTGACCTCCGCGGCACCCAACGCAGCCAGGCAACACTGCAGCACAATATACGACAGAAACGTTCTCATAGTTGAAAATCGTGAGACGCACCACGCCAGGCGCGCTCTCGCAACAGCGGTCGCGACCACCGGGCCGCAAGAACCTGCCTTCCGCGCGATGGCGGCGCACATGCCGCGATCGGTCCGCGAATCTTCGCATCCCACGCATCGCCGCCGACCCACTCATCGCGATCGAACCAGACCGCCACCCTGCTCGCCCGCAGCGCCTCGCAGAGGCGCAGCCCCGCCGCCACATCCTGCGACGCGTAGCTGAGGAAGACCGCGGAAGCTCGGGGGCCGCTCATGTGCAGCGTGAAGCACACAGGGCCGGACGCAGACGGGCAAACCAAACCGCCGCGGCGACCAAATCGACCGAACCACACGGGCTTCGCCGTTGACGCGCCCGGCGGCGGCGCGTGCGATGCGCAGCCCGCATGAGCGAGACACCTCAACTTCCGCTATTCCACGTCGTCGGTTTTTCCGGCCATCGCACCGTCGAGAATCCCGCGGCGATTGCCGGCGCGATCCGGGCCGCACTGGAGTCGCTGCGGCAGGATGCGTCGGGCGAATGGCTCGCGCTCTCATCGGTCGCCGATGGCAGCGACCAGATCTTTGTCGCGCAGGCGCGCGCGCTCCGCCTCTCGTGGCATGCGATCCTGCCGCTACCACGCGCGGAGTTTGCGAAGGATTTTTCCGCCGCCGACTGGGCCGCGGTCGAAACAATGCTCGCGCAGGCGGAGCACACTCGCGTCATCACCGAAAACGGCACGCGCGAGGATGCCTACCTCGACTGCGGCATGGAGACGGTCAACGGCGCCGATGTGCTGCTCGCCGTGTGGGATGGCCAGCCCGCGCGCGGCAAAGGCGGCACGGCCGATGTCGTCGCCTACGCGCTCTCGTTGGAAAAACCCGTCGTGATCATCGACGCGGTGACGCTCGCGGTGCGGAAGGAGAATTTCGCCAAGCTCAAGCGCGACGATCAGCACCTCGCCAACCTCAACCGCCTGCCGCCGACCGCGGGCGGCTGGGGCGAGAACCCGTTCGGTGCGCCCGACTTCATCTTCGCCTTCCAGCGCAAGTGCGACCACGCGGCGAGCCGTGGCGCGCCGTATTTCCGCCGCCTGATCGTGGCCACGGTGGTGTTGCACGTCGTCGCGACACTCGTGGCGGCGGCCGGGCTCGCGTTTGATCTGCACGTCGCGCTGCTGCCCTGGCTCAAGCTCAGCTGCCTCCTCGGCGCGATCGGCGTGGCGCTGCTCCTGCGTCGGCACCACCATTCAATGCACAACTGGGTGGGCTGCCGCCTCGCCGCGGAGTTCTGCCGCTCGGCGCTCGCGACCTGGGGGCTGCCCCGCACGGCGCAGCTTTTCGAGGATGTCGAGGTGCCCGGTGCGCGCGGCCTCGCCCGCGCACTGCACATCTTGCACAGCCGTGCCACCGTGGTCCGCGCGATTTCGACGGAGGAATTCCGCCGCGTCTACCTCGAGAAACGCATCGACGACCAGCTGACCTACTACCGGCGGCAGGAGGCGCGCGCGCTGCCGCAGTTCGCCCGGCTCAAGGCCGGCTTCTGGGTCGCGACCGTGCTCGCCCTGCTCTGCACGCTGGCCTACGCGCTGGGCGACTCGCTGGGGCTCACGGTGCCCGGCGGCGTGAAGAGCACGATCTTTTACCTCCTGCCGCTGGCGCTGCCGGTGATCGCGGCGGCGTTCATCTCGCTCATCTCGATCAACGATCTGCACCGCCGCGTGGCGCGCTACCGCGAGATGCAGCTCATGCTGGAGGACAGCCGGCGCCGCCTCGGCTTTTGCAAGACGTGGAACAGCCTCGAACGCCTCGTGCTCAAGACGGAACGCGCGCTGCGGCAGGAGATGCTGGAGTGGCACTCGATCACGAGCTTCACGGAGTCGCATTGAGGGCGGGCAAAAAACGGAACGCGCAACCCTCAACGCTTAACGTTTAACGCTCAATGCCGGAGCCGGCCCTGTCATACCAACGTCTGTGAATATTTGGATTATCATGGCGAGGAGCGAAGCGACGAAGCCATCCAGCTGGATCGCCACGGCGCGCTTCGCGCACCTCGCGATGACAAAAGTCTAATAAACAACAGCCGGTGGTATCATACCAACGTCGCATGATTTCTGGACTAAAGTTGGATCGAGGTGGGGTCGGGGGCGCCCGGCCCCGCCCCGGGGGAACCCCCGACCAAA
>JANNEY010000221.1:0-3939 GCA_031379235.1 Opitutaceae bacterium
CACCTCAACCTGACGCTTCCGCCGCAACCACCTCCACGTATCAGGGTCCCGCAGGCGTTGTAGTGGCGACCTTTGGTGGGCCCACGCGAGCAATCAACAACTTGCCCAGCTCAAACCCTCCAATTGCGGAAGTCGGGCTAAAACCTCGGCGGGCAGGGACGCCCGCCGCTACGCCAACGCGCCGAAGGCGGGCTGAAGCCCGCGCTACCTCGCCCTACTTTCTTTTCTTGAACGGCGTGCCGCTCTTCGGCGTGGGGAGTGCGCCGTCGGCGGCGATTTCCTTGATCATGCTCGAGAGGTAGGGGAGGAGCTGCTTCTTGCGGCTGACGACGCCGGGCATGTCGAAGATTTCGTCCTGCTCCACGTGCGGGTAGCTGATGCGCTGGATGAAGACGGGGTCGCCCTTCACGAGCAGGAGGGAATTTTGCGTGTTGATGTCGGTCACGAGCAGGGCGGCGAAGGCGAGTTTCTCCTCGTCGCGAAGGTCCTGCACGGCCTCGGCGATGGGTTTGGCGTGCTGCCAAAAATTACCGAAGCCCAGCTCTTCCACCTGCGAAACGGCGAAACGAAGGCCTTCCTCCTCGTAGATCTTGAAATCGGAACGGACGACTTTCTCGGGGGGATTCGCGAGGATGACGGAACCGGAATTGAAGATTTCGGCGGCGAGGTGTTTCGAGTCTACCCCCGCGATTTCCGCGAGCCACGCCAGCAAGATGGCGTCTTTGCCAGTGGTGGTAGGACCGTTGAGGTGCAGGGTGTCGGAAATGAGGCCGGACATCATGATGCCGGCGATGGCGGGTGAGGGTTGCAGGCCTTCGCGGCGAAATAGATCGGCGACGATGGTGCAGGTAGAGCCGACGGGTTCGTTGATGAAGAGGATGGGCTGCGCGGTATTCATCGCGCCAAGCCGGTGGTGATCGATGATTTCGGCGATGGTGACCTCGTCGGCACCGGACACGGCCTGCGTGAGCTCATTGTGATCGACGAGCACGAGGCGTGTCTGCACGGGCTTGAAGATGTCGCTCTTGGTGAGGATACCAATGAGGGCGCCGTCGTCATTTATGACCAAGACGCTGTGGTTGGTAACGGAGAATTTTTTCCTCACGTCCGCGATTCGGGCGTCGGGTGCGACGGTGACGAACGAGCGGTCGACCACCCGCTCGATGCTCGAGGCCGTGCGGACAACCCAGGCTGTGGTCGCCGAGTCGTAGGGACTGACAATCACGCTGACACCCTTGGCCTTCGCAAGGACGAGGGTTTCGGCGTCCATTTCGATGTTGCTGGTGATGACCAGGGCGCGGATGCCGATCTCGATGGCGCGGCGCTGCACGTCCTGCCGGTCGCCGACAATAATGATGGACTGACTGGCGGGAATTTTCTCCTTTTCGGAGATGCTCCAGAAGGAGCGGATGTCCATAGTGCCGAGGCGGACAAAGAGATCCTCGACCTTTTTTTCATCGACGAGGTTGAGCGCCCTGGCCTTGAGCGCCCGGGCGATGCTCGCGAGCGAAGTGTGCACCTGGCGCATGAGGCGCGGTTCGCTCACCCGCGGAATAAAAACACTGCCGAGCTGGGCAAGCGAAACGGTGCCGACGGGTTTGCGCCGGGTGTTGATAATGGGGAGAACGCGGATGTGGTGGCGGTCGATGAGCTCAAGGGCCTCGGCACAGGTGGCGCTTTCTGTCACCGCGATGACGCCCGGGGTCATCAGGTCATGCACGCGGGGCGAAACGTCACTGAGGTAGTGGGGCAACGGCTGGCGGAAACGCGCGAGAATGGTGTCGATGCGGGCGTTGGAATTGCCGCAGCGGGCGGCGATGTAGCCACGCTCGCCGCGGGCCTCCTTGAACGCGGCATAGGCGATGGCGGAGCAGATGGCGTCGGCGTCGGGATTTTTGTGCCCGACCACATACGTGGGTGGGAGAGAGGCGGGCGCGGAGGCAGGCGGCGTCATGGAAGCGCGGAAGATGGAGCGCGGCTGGCGGCGGGGGAAGCGGAAAGAAAAAAGCCCGGCGGCGCGAGCCGTCGGGCAGGAGTGAAAAGCAGCTGGCGAACGATCAGGGCCCGCGCGAAGGCAGCGTGCCGTTGGCGGAGCCGAGCATGCCACCGGCCCCAGCCGGAGGCGGGATGGCATAGATGCGTGCGCTCGTGGTTGTGGCGGCGGTGCCGTTCAAAGGAATCGCCTGGCGAATATCGATTGGGCGGGTGGTGCTGGTGCTGGTCGGATTGTTGGAAACGAACGGGCTCGTGGCGGCGGTGAGGCTGGAGTAGAAGGCAACATTGCCACCGAGAAACGCGATAAAGCCGCCAGTGTCTTTGTAGACGCCACTGGTCGGGCTCCAAGTGCCTTGGGCGGTGAGGCCGCGCGTGTAGATGACAGGCGTCGTGGCTGGATCACTCATCTTGACGCCGCCGACGAATTCCCAAGACGGCGACCGGCCATTCGTGAACCCGGTATTGAGCGTATTCCGGGCGGCGCTGGGCTGAATGATGAACTGTGGGTAAGTGCCGCTGAACGCAGGATCGTTTTTGGCGAACCAAAACGTCGGGTCAGTCAGAATGTTGTTCTTCGCCAGGATGCCGGGCCACTTCCACGCCAGCTGGGGGGCGTTGAGCACGGTGTTAGGAATGCTCGTCGGCTGCGGGTCGGGCAGGCGGTCTTGATTGTCGCCGGCGTAAATCTGCGCGGCCTTCAGAATCTCTCGGGCGCTGTTGGCATCGACGGAGCGCTGGGCTTTTTCGCGCACGGTGCCGACGGTCGGAATCACGATGGCGGCGAGGATGCCGATGATTGCGATGACGGTGAGCAATTCGATGAGGGTGAAGCCGCGAAGCGTGGAGCGGGAGGCGGCGGAGCCGCGAGGTAGGTTACGCATGTTTTAAGAAAGGGGTGGCCGAGGGATGACGCAAAGATCGGGCCGACAGTTTCGGCGAAAAATCGCGGGCACAAGCAGAAATTCCCCGGCGCGGGCTCGACAAAACTTTTTTGGGCCACCTACGCTGTGTCCGATGAAGATATATCTGGATGGCAAGTTCGTGGACAGTGCCGACGCCAAGGTGTCCGTGTTCGATCACGGGCTGCTGTATGGCGACGGCGTCTTCGAGGGCATCCGTCTCTATGGGGGCAACGTCTTCCGGTTGGACGAGCACTTGGAGCGGCTCGAATACTCCGCCAAGGCCATCATGCTCGATCTCCCGCTGACTCGCGCGCAGCTGAGCGAGGCGACTTGCGAGACCTGCCGGCAAAACAACCTGACCGATGCCTACATCCGTCTCGTCGTCACGCGCGGCGTGGGCGACCTCGGGCTCGCGCCCTGGCTTTGCCCCAAGCCCTCGCTCTTCATTATCGCGAGCAAGATTTCGCTCTACCCGAAGGAGCACTATGAAAATGGCCTCGCCATCGTCACGGTTCCGACCCGGCGCATTAACCCCGCCGCGCTCCCGCCGACGATCAAGTCGCTGAATTATCTCAACAACATCCTCGGCAAAATCGAAGCGCGGCAGTTTGGGGCGCTCGAAGCCATCATGCTCAACGATCAGGGCTACGTCGCCGAATGCACGGCGGACAACGTCTTCATCGTGCACAAGGGCGAGATTCTCACGCCCGCTGCGTCCCAGGGTGCGCTCAAGGGGATCACGCGTTCGACGATCTTCGACATCGCGCAAGACCTCGGCCTCCCGATCCGCGAGGTGAACATGACGCGCTACGACATCTGGTGCGCCGACGAATGTTTCCTCACCGGCACGGGTGCCGAAGTGATCCCGACCGTGAAGCTCGACGGCCGCGTCATCGGCACCGGCCGGCCCGGCCCGATCACGCAGCGCGTGCTCGAAGCGTTCCGCCGGCGCGTGGGGGGCGACGGCACGCGGGAGTGTGGCGGGCCGAAGGCGCGCGTGTGGTGGTGAAGTTTTTTGTGTGGGTCGCGGTTGGACCCGAGG
>JANNEY010000281.1:0-16030 GCA_031379235.1 Opitutaceae bacterium
CCCCCCCGCCCTACAACTGAGCTCGTCGGCCAATTTCTTCGCCGTCTCCGCCAGAGGCACAAAGCCCCGGCGTAGCTCTTTCGGCAACGCGCGCAAATAGTGTTCGACCTTTTGCTCGAGGTGGCCGGGCACCGCCCAATCCAGCGCGGCCGGAGTCAGCGCTTCCGCTTCGCGCACGCTGACATCGAGGGTGACTCCGTCGTCGGCCTGCCCGGGCTTGTAGGCATAGGCGAGCGGCAGCGCACAGTTGTCGAGGGGCAGCGCCTCGGGAAATGCTTCTGCGTCGTGCGCAATGGTCGCGGGGTCGCGCAAATCATCCGGCTCCAGCATCAGAAAACGGGGCTCCGCGCCCCGTCGCTCCCGCACCAGATCGACGAGCTCCGCCACGGCGGACACCGGCGTCGCCTCCAACCGCGCGGCGTAGAAGCGATACGTGGCCTCGTCGAGATTGAGAAATCCGCTGTCGCGCGCACGGGTCAGAGCGTCCGCGAGTTTCTCGCGCACGCCGCGGTTATGCGTGATGAAATCGAGCGGAAACGTGATCGTGTCGTTCACGAGTCCTTCCCGGATAAAAATCTCAAGCGCGTGCACCGCATCGATTTTCCCGAAGCCCACCGCCTTGCTCTCCAACTCTAGACCGTAGAGACGGGTGCGCTGCTTGGCCATCACACGGCCCTTCTCCACATCCCAAAACGGCTCACTGTGCGCCACCCGCACCAGATGCGTCCCGAGATCGAGCGCCCACAGCGGGTCGAGCCGCGCACACGTGCGGGCGAAGAGCCGCGAAGTCTCCATGATCTCGGCGGAAATAATCCAGCGCGGCGTCTTCGGCGGTCCCCCTTTTTTTGGGTCGCGGGCACCGCCATCGGCAGGCCGTTTCTTCGGCTCCTCCCGGCGAAACAACACCGAGCCGGGAAACAGCGTCACGCGCCGGTCGTGCGTCGCCTTGTAGCCGCCGTTTTCCTCGTCGAGATGCGCGATGTTGCCGAGGAGGCCGGCGAGGATGCTGAGGTGGATCGCGCGGTAGGTGGGCGTGCCGAAAGCGAGCTGGGCGTTGGGAGCCGAGTCTTGGGCATCGCGGACGCCATCGAAAACCGAGGTCAGCCGGAAATCGTCGCGCTCGCGCAGCGTGTCCATGAGCTGCGCGTGGATGTCGCGCCATTCGCGCATGCGCGTGTAGCTCAGAAAATGATCACGGCAAAAACGCCGGAGCCGGGCCTGGGAGAGATTTTCAAACTGATCACGCCACGCCTCCCACACGTTGAGCAGCGTAAGGAAATCTGAGTCGGGATGCACGAAGCGCCGGTGCGCCGCATCGGCCTGTTGCTGTTTGTCCATCGGCCGCTCGCGCGGGTCCTGAATACTCAGGCCGGCGGCGATAATCACGACTTCGCGCAGCGCCTTCTCGGTGCGCGCCTGCAAAATCATCCGCCCCACCGTCGGGTCCACCGGCAGTCGCGCGAGTTCGCGCCCGATGGGCGTGAGCTGGTGGATATTTCCGGTGTAGGGCGGGGTCGCCGAACCCCGCCGCTCGACGCTCGTCGCACTTTCGATGGGCACATCGATCCCGGCGGGGTTCGGCGACCCCGCCCTGCATTCTTCAATTGCACCGAGTTCCTCGAGGAGGGCGTAGCCGGCGCGGATGGACTTTGCCGCCGGCATGTTGATGAACGGAAACCGCTCAATGTCGCCGAGGCCAAAGGCCTTCATGCGCAGGATCACATCCGCAAGATTCGCCCGCTGGATTTCCGGCTGGGTGAAACGCGGGCGCTCCAGATAATCCTTCTCGGAATAGAGCCGGATGCACACGCCGTCGGCCACACGGCCGCTGCGGCCCTTGCGCTGGTCGGCGCTCGATTGCGAGACCGGCTCGATCGGGAGGCGCCGGGTGCGCGCGGTCGGCGAGTAGCGACTGAGGCGCGCGAGGCCCGTGTCGACGACGAAGCGGATGCCCGGGATCGTCAGGGACGTCTCGGCGATATTCGTCGCAAGGATAATTTTCCGGCGCTGCGTCGGCGCAAACACGCGCTGCTGCTCGGCGTTGGAGAGCCGGCCAAACATCGGAATGATCTCGCAGTTCCCCAAGCGCCGGCCCTCGAGCAACTCGCCGAGTTCGCGGATGTCGCGCTCGCTCGGGAGAAACACCAGCACATCGCCGCCCGTGCTCTCGCGCATGATGCGTTGGACCGCCTCGACCGCGCCGTCGATGTAATGCAGCGCCTCCGCCTTCGACTCACGTTCATCCCCTTCGGCCGCATCCGAGCCGAATTCGTCGAGCGGCGCGTAGATCACCTCGACGGGATAGGTGCGGCCCTCGACTTGAATGATCGGGGCGTCGTCAAACGCCTTGCTGAAAGCTTCGGTGTCGATCGTCGCCGAGGTGATGACGATCTTCAGCTCGGGCCGCTTGTAGCGCAGCGTGCGCAGGTGCCCGAGGAGGAAGTCGATGTTGAGCGAGCGTTCGTGCGCCTCGTCGATGATGATCGTGTCGTAGTCGCGCAGCAGCGGGTCGCCCTGCACTTCGGCGAGCAGCATGCCGTCGGTAAGAAATTTCACGACGGTGTCGCGCGTGGTCTCGTCGTTGAACCGGATTTTGCAGCCGACCTCGCGGCCCCATTGCACGCCGAGTTCCTCGGCGACCCGGCGCGACACCGAGAGCGCGGCCACGCGGCGCGGCTGCGTGCAGGCGATGCGGCCGAGCGCGCCGCGGCCGGCGGCGAGGCACATCTTCGGGATCTGCGTGGTTTTGCCGGAGCCCGTTTCGCCGGCGAGAATCACCACGGCATGATTCTGGATCGCCGCGGTGATTTCCTCGACGCGCGCGGTGATGGGCAGCTCGGGTGGAAACTCGAGGCGGAAGGGAAAAGACTTTGAAGGACGCGGCGCGGACACAAAGAGGCTTGAGCTTCGACCCCGGCAACGGAATGACAACCCTTCCATGCAACCACCGCCACTGCTGCCGGAGAACATTTTGGCCCGCGTCGAACGCGTCGGCCGACTCCATGGCGGCTGCGTGCTTTACGTCGCCGGCGTCTTTGCCCTTCTGGGCGCGACGAGCGGCGACACGCTCGGCGCGATCGTCGGGCTCGCCGTCGCCGGCGCGGGCGCCATCGAGCATCACGGCGCCACGATGCTGGGGCACGGCAACGGCCGCGGTCTGCGCTGGCTGATCGGGAGCCAAGTCTGCCTGTTCGCCGCCATCGCCGTTTATTGCGCGGTGCGGCTCGCGGACCTTGAGCTGCCGCCCATTCCAGACCAAATCCGCCCGATGCTCGAAATTAACGCGGCTCAGCTGGGCGTGAGCGTGGAAGAATTTGTGGCCATGGCCTACCGCCTCACGCTCAAGCTCGTGCTGGGCGTCTCCATTTTCTATCAAGGCGGCCTCGCGCTGTATTATTATTCCAAGCGCCACGCGATCGCGCAGGTGCTGGGTGAGCCGTAGGGCCGGCGCTTGCCGCCGGGCCGCGTTTACCCCGCTGCGAGAACGGCGCGGCGCCGAGCGCCGGCCCTGCGAACGCCACTCTTGCACGACGCCACCCGTCACCTACGTTCGGCGCCATGTCGAAGGAGCGCTACATTGAGGCCAAACAGAAATGGGCGGAGAAACAAAAAGCCCGTGGAGTGGCCGCGCGGGCCGTCGCCTCGAAGGATCGCCTGCCGCCCGGCCAGAAACTCACCGCCGGATTTCCCGTGCTCGACCTCGGGGTGCATCCGGCCATCGCGCACGCGGACTGGCGCCTGAAGATCGACGGGCTCGTCGCGAAGCCCATGTCGCTCTCATGGGATCAGTTTCACGCGTTGCCTCAAGTCGAAGACGTAAGCGACTTCCACTGCGTGACGACGTGGAGCAAGTATGACTGCCGTTGGGGCGGCGTCGCGTTCACCACGCTCTACGAACTCGCGCAGCCCAAGCCCGAGGCGAAGTTTGTCTATTTCACGGGCTACGACGGCTACTCCACCAACGTCGCCCTCGCCGCCTGTCTCGACGATGACGTGCTCGTCGCCACGAGCTTCGACGGTGCGCCGCTCTCGCTGGAACACGGCGGGCACGCCCGCGTGATCATCCCGAAACTCTACGCTTGGAAGGGATCGAAATTTGTCAGCGGCATCACGTTTCTCGCCGAGGACAAACTCGGCTTCTGGGAAGTCCGCGGCTACTCCAACACCGCCGACCCCTGGACGGAAGACCGCTACGCGTGAGGCAGGGGTAGGGCGGACTTCAGTCCGCTCTCGAATGCTCAACGCACGAAAAGGCGGGCTGAAAGCCCGCCCTGCTTCTCACAGCGGCTTCGCCGATTTCAAAATTTCCTCGAAGCGCGGGTCACCCTGCAGGCGCGACCAGAGCGGGCTGATGCGGATCTCCTGGGGCCCACGGCGGCTCGCGCCGGCAAAACACTCCCGTAGCACCGCAAGTGCGTCAGCGTCACGCCCCAGCAGGAGATGGATTTCACCCAGGTCCTCGCGAAGGTTGACAGCGTCGGCCTGATCGCGCCCGGCGATCTGCTCCCAAGCGGCCCGGCCATCGCGCAGCGCCTCGTCGGCGCGGCCGGCCAGCGCGTGCGCCCGCGCCACGGCCATCAAAGCAACCGGCTCCTGCCGGCGCGACCATTTCGCGGCGCGCAACTCCGCGAGGGCTTCATTTGCCCGGGTCTGCGCGGTGGCGCGGTCGCCGCGGAGAAACGCCACCAGCGCGCGAGTCAGCGCCACCGGCTCGTTGATCACGCTTCCGGTGGTCACACCGCTGGTCACATACTCCAGTTGCGGATCCGCCAGAATCCGCTCGGCGGCCGGGTAGTCCCGCGCGGTGAGCGCAAGCGCGAGCATCGCGTTCAATCGCTCCACCGTGGCGTCGGGCAATCGCCGGCTGCGTGCGCGTTGGCGATAGGCCGCGACATCGCCGTCGAGTTCAAACCGCGCGCGCGATGCGTCGCGCTGAAACCTGGTCTCGCCAGGAAAAAATCGCAGAAAACGGGTCGCAGCGTCCTGCGCCGCCGCATAACGGCGCATGTTATTCAACGTAGAAACCAGGGATTGGCCGACGGTGACGTCGCGGGGATTGAGCGAGGCGGATTTCTCGAAAAGAGCGAGGGACTCGGTCCACCGACCGAGCCGGCGCTCGCTCAGCGCGATCCAGCCGAGCAGTTCGGCATCGTTGGGCCGGCCGGCCTCCGCGGCACGAAACTCCGTCAAAGCGCGCTCAAAATCGAGCAGGCCGCGATAATAGTAGATGCCCTGCGCCATTCTCGCATCGGGGAGCCCCGGGGCGATCCGCACGGCGGCATCCGCCGCCGCTTTGACCTTCGCTAACCTTTCCGGCGTCGGATCCCTCGTGCCGAACCAATACAAGATGCTGTGCGCACCGGCGAGTTGGACGTAGGCGAGGGCGAAGTTGGGATCGAGCGCGACGGCGCGTTCGAGCATGGCGATCACCTGCTCGCTCGTCTCCCGCGGCGGCAGCACCGGACTCCCCGCCAACAGGGCGCGCGCCCGCAGGTAGAAATCGTAAGCTTCCTGGTTCTGCGTCGGCTTTTGCGCGATTTGCTCGCGCTCGTCCGGCGTGAGGCTGGCCTTGAGCGCTCCGGCGATTTCCTGCGCGATGGCCGACTGGATCGCAAAAACATCCGTGAGCTCGCGCTCAAAGGTGTCGCCCCACACCTGCCGCGCGGTCCGCGCATCGATCAGTTGCACGGCGATGCGCACGCGACTCCCCGCGCGGCGGACCGTCGCCTCGACGACACTCGCCACCTCGAGATCAGCGGCGATTTGCCGGTAATTGCGTTTCTTGGCGTCCGCATACGGCAGCACTGAGGCGCGGCCGATCACGCGCAACGCGGAAACTTTTCCCACGGCCGTGAGCACCTCTTCGTGCATGCCGTCGGCGAAGTAGGCGCTGTCGGGCTCGGCGCTGAGATTCTCGAACGGGAGCACGGCGATGGACTTGGCTTCGATTTTCGGAGTGGCCGGCGTGGATTTTTCCGCGAGGGGCAGACGCGCCCCCGCGTCCGCATTCGCGACCGCATCGGATTTCCGTGTGGCGAAGAACGTCGCGGCGACACCGATCACGACGACCGCGGCGAGCCCGATCCAGGCTGCCGCCGGGACGCGGCGGCCCGCCTCGGGCGGCTTGGCTGGGGACGCGGCGCCCTCGCCGCGTTCTCCGCGTTCACCGGAACGAGGAGGCCTCGGCTCCAGCTTCTGCGGAGCTACTCCGCGCGGCGCTTCGAGCAGCCGCTTCACCTGCGTGGCGAATTGCGGCGTCGTGCGGCCGCCGGGCAGGCGCGTCCACTGCACCTTCATGAACTCCTCCGGGACGAGCGCGGCGGACTCCGCCGTGTCGTCGATCACCACGGGCACGAGAAATGGAATGCCGGCGGCCATGTCGTGCGTGCGCTCGGCGGCGAGTTTCCACTCGCGCCGGAAATACCCCTCGCCGCGACCCTGCGTGTTGGCCGAGATGATCGGAATCAGCAGCGCGCACGTGCGGAGCTGCCCGCGGATTTTCTGGTCCCACGCCTCGCCACCGCGCAGCTCATTTTGATCGAACCACACCTCGATCCCGTGGCTGCGCAGCGCCTCCGCGATGCGGGCGGCCGCGACCGAGTCCTCGCGCGCGTAGCTGACGAAGAGGGCGGGTTGAGCGGGAGAAGCGGACACGGGAGACGGGGCGGCAGGAAGAAATGAACTGCGCCCGCAGGCGTGACGAGGAGAAAGGCGGGCGGGGCGAGGGCGGGGCGCAGGTCTGCCCTACCCTCGCGCCGCGTTCCAATTGTCGAACGCCGCCGCCTCGACCGCGCCGATCTCGCGCACGCGCATCACGCCCCGCGCGACGGCGGTGGCGAGCACGCGCTGGAGCGAAAACTCGCCCCGGGCGAGCGCGGCTTCGGCCAACGGGAGAAACTCGCGCGGATAAATCGCAGCGAGCGGTTCGAAAAAATCTCCGCCGCCACTCGCACCCTCGCCGGCATTCGCGTCGCCGCGCCGCCGGCCCACGCCGCCCACGCCGAGCGCGCACTCGGCCAGCAGCGCAGTGAGCCACGCCGCTTGCATGCGCGGCAAATCAATCGCGAGCACGGCGAGGTGCGGGTGCGCGGCGCGCCGAAGCGCGGCGACGATCCCGGCGAGTGGGCCGCAGTCGGGCGAAGCATCGCGGACGATGGCGGCGAACTTCCCTGCGGCGAGGGCGTTCGCCGCCCAGGCCTGCTCGGCGCGCGCGGAGAGCAAAATTTCCGCGGCGCCAGCACGCGCGAGCACCTCACGCTGGCGTTGCCAGAGCGGGACGAGTTCGCCGGCGCGCGCAGCGCCGTCCGCCCCATTGCTCGCAACGTCACGCGCGCCCGCGAGCAGGGCCTTGTCGCGGCCCATGCGTGTGGAGCGGCCGGCGGCGAGGAGGACGGCGCTGAAGGGCGGCATGGCAAACGCTCAACGCCAAACGCTCAACGCTCAACGCTCAAGTGACCTCAACCCCCGGCGCGAGTGCGCGGCTGATCGAACCTTGCGCGTTCAGGCCGCACTTCCCGTTCGACAAGCCCGCGCTCCCCTCCCACGTTCGCGCTCTCCCCACCATGGCAGAGACCAACCGCCCCCTCGCCAACCGCATCCTCATCGGCCTTGTCATCGGCGTCGTCGCCGGCATCGCGACGCTCGCGCTCGGCAAATTCTCGCCCGACGCGCTCGCGTTCATGCGCAAGGTTTCGACGAACGTCCTCGATCCGTTCGGGCAGATTTTCCTGCGGGCGCTGTTTTTCGTCGTCATCCCGCTCGTGTTTGGCTCGCTTGCCGGCGGCGTGTTGCAGCTCGGCCGGCTCGACAAGCTCGGGCCGCTCGCGGGGCGCACCTTCTGGCTGTTCTTCCTCAACATGGCGATCGGCGTTTCGCTCGGCCTGCTGATGATGAATGTCGTCCAGCCCGGGCAGCATCTCGACCCCGCAGCGAAGACGCGGCTCATGGCGGAGTTCGGCGGCGCCGCGCAGAAGCACATCGCGACGGGCGCGGCCTCGCCGTCGATGAGCTTCGCCACCATCGTCGAGATGTTCATGCCGAAAAATCTCTTCGGCGCCGTCGTCGGCCATAACAACAACGTGATCGGCGACGTGCTGCCGCTGATCCTGTTCGCCATTCTGGTCGGGGCCGTCGGCACGCAACTGGCGGACGACAAGCGCCGCAAACTCCAGGAAGGCCTGGACATGATCACGGAGCTGATGACGGGGATCGTGAACTTCGCCCTCAAGCTCGCGCCCTACGCCGTGCCCGCGATGATCTACAGCGTGATCGTGAAAATCGGGATCGAGATTCTGATCGCGCTCGGCGTGTTTGTGATTGGGTGCGTGGTTGTGCTGCTGCTGCACCTGTTCGGGACGATGTCGCTCTGGATCAAGTATTGGGCGAAGCGGAGCCCGGCGCAGGTGTGGCGCGACCTGCGGCCCGTGCTCATCACCGCGTTTTCCACCAGCTCGAGCAACGCCACGCTGCCGGCCGCACTCGCCTGCGCGAAGGACACGCTGAAGGTGCAGCCCAGCGTCGCGGGCTTCGTGCTTCCGCTTGGCACCACGATGAACATGAGCGGCACCGCGCTCTACGAAGGCTGCGTGGTGCTCTTCGTCGCCCAGGTGTTCGGCGTTGATCTCACGATCGCACAGCAGATCACGCTACTGCTCCTCTCGGTGTTGAGCGCCGTCGCGGTCGCGGGAATTCCCGGCGGCTCGCTCCCGCTGATTGCGGGCCTCCTCGCGACGTTCGGGATCCCGCCGGAAGGCATTGGCATCGTGCTCGGTGCCGACCGGATCTTGGACATGACGCGCACGATGGTTAACGTCGGCTCCGACATGGTGACGACGATGGTCGTCGATGCGCAGGTGACGCGCGCGGACGCGAAGGCCGCGGGCGGCGGGTAACGCGGAAGCCTTGGCTGTGCGTTTGGGCCCGGCCGTTGGCGGGCTCCAGTTCAAACTGGCCCAAGGCCGGTTCAACCACCGGCACAAAAAAGCGGAGCCTGATGGCTCCGCCAAATTCTGGCGCGAACAGGCAGTGCGCCTTAGTTCGCGTTCTTCTTCTTCCTTTTCTTCTTCGGCTCATCGCCACCACCGGTGAACTCGTCTTTGGCGATCTTGCCATCGTTGTTCTTATCCATGGCGGCAAAGCGGGCCTTGGCGGCCTCAGGGGTGCCCTTGTCCTTTTCCGCGGCGAGGAATTCAGCCTCGCTGATGGAGCCGTCGCCGTCCTTGTCATAGGTGGCAAAGGTGGCAGCGGGGTCGGCGTTCTTCTTCTTGTCGCCCTTGGCGGCGAAAACCACGGCGGGCAGAGCAACCGCGGCGGCAAACGTAACAACGAGCAGTCGGTGGGTGAGTTTCATATTTTTTGGGGGAGGTGCAATCGAGACATTCGATGCAGACCTACCATGACGGTCAACTTAGCGATTGGTTTCAACTGAACCGGTCCAAAAAAACCGCCGCCGGCGCCACCGCTAGATCGCTGCGCATTTTCTGCGCAATACGGGTCGTGCTTGAGCAAACAGTGCGCAGAAATCGGGTAGTTCTCGAATGTTCCCGTCCCTTCGTAACCCTTCACCGCGCAGGCGCGTCGAGCCCCCACATCCCCTCACCCCCATGAAATACTCCATCGCTTCAAAACCCACCGCTGCCATGCGTGCCATCCGTTTCGCTAGTATCGCCGCGGCCCTCCTTACCTTGGCCAGTGTGGCATCGGCCCAGAACCGCGCTGCCGCCGACGACCCGAATGCCGGCCGGCGCCGCGGCGGCCCAGGCGGCACGCCGGACGGCGGCACCGGCGGCCGCGGGAATTTCTCTCCAGAAGACGCCCAGGCCCGCATGCTCACCGCTCTACGGGAGCGGCTCGGCATCACCAACGATGAAGAATGGGGCCTCATCTCCACCCGCATTACTGCCGTGATGGAAGTCCGTCGCGCCGCGGGCGGTGCTGGTGGCGGGATGCTTTTCGGCGGAGGCCGTGGTGGTCCGCCTCCCGGTGGCGGCGGTGATCGCGGTGGCCGCGGCACCCGCGCCAGCAATCCCGAGGTCGCCGCCCTGCAGGCCGCCATCACTGACAATCTCACCGAGGCGGAAATCAAATCCCGCTTGGAGCGCGTGCGCGAAGCCCGGCGGGATAACGAGGCCAAGGTGCAAAAGGCGCAGGAAGATCTCCGCGCCCTGCTCTCGGTCAAGCAAGAGGCCACCGCCGTCCTCTTCGGGCTGCTGCCCTGATCCTCAGACCTTCCCTCGTGTCCACTGCCACCGTTTCCTCCAGCGGCGCCCACGGCGTCGTCCCTGAATTGCTCGGTCGCATGATTGCGGCCAAGCAACTCACCGAGACCGACGCCCGCGCCTTCGTTCAGCAGAATCCCGGCGCCGACGCCCTCACCGAGGAGCGCGTGCTGCGCTGGCTCGCCAAGGAATACGGCGTGGGCTTTGCCTCGCTCGACGAGTTGGAACCCGACAAGCAGGTGCTCTCGCTCTTCCCGGCGCGCCTGCTGCTGCGCGACGAACTGCTGCCCCTCCGCCGTGTCGACAACGAGATCGAAGTCGCCACGAGCCGGCTGTTTGCCACGCAGGGCCTCGACGGTCTGAAGGCGCTCACCGGGCTGCGGCTGCGCCCCGTCCTCGCGACCAGCGAGGTCATCAACCGCGAGATGAAGAAACGGCTCGGCGTCGGGGCCGACACGATCGGCACCCTCGATGTCGAGGCCGGCGTGCAAGTCGTCGATGAGAACGGCAGCACGGACAACAATCTCGACGAGGCGGCCGAGGATGCGTCGATCATCCGTTTCGTTAATCAGGTCTTGAAGGACGCGATCGAGCTGCGCGCATCGGACGTTCACCTCGAACCCTTCGAGGATGAACTCCGCATCCGCTACCGCATCGACGGTATTTTGCAGGAGGTGCCGGTGCCCGCCCAGATCAAGCGCTTCCAGCCCGCGATCGTGGCGCGCGTGAAGATTCTCAGCCATCTCAACATCGCTGAAAAACGCCTGCCGCAGGACGGCCGCATCAAGGTCCGCATCGAAGATGCCGAGGTCGACATCCGCGTCTCGATCATCCCGATGCTGCACGGCGAAGCGGTCGTCATGCGTTTGCTGCGGCAGAATTCCAAGCTCCGCGGTGCGCGCGACCTCGGCATGGGCGAACGTGAACTCGCCTGCCTCAGTCGCGTGCTGGAATTACCGCACGGCATCGTGCTCGTCACGGGTCCGACCGGCTCCGGCAAGACCTCGACGCTCTACACCGCGCTCAACGAAATCAACGACGCCGAGCGCAAGATCATCACCATCGAAGATCCCGTCGAGTATCAGCTGAAGGGCGTGAACCAGATTCAGGTTTCCGAGAAATCCGGCCTCACGTTCGCCCGAGGGCTGCGCTCCATTCTGCGTCACGATCCCGACGTCGTGCTCATCGGTGAAATCCGCGACCAGGAAACCGCGCAGATCGCCGTGCAGGCGTCGCTCACCGGTCACTTGGTGTTCTCCACGCTGCACACCAACGACGCCGCCGGCGCACTCACTCGGCTCGTCGACATGGGCGTGGAGCCGTATCTCGTCGCGTCGTCACTCGAAGCGGTGCTCGCGCAGCGCCTCGTGCGCCTGCTCTGCCCGCACTGCAAGCAGATCGACGCGACGGCGGAGTCGCGCGTTTACCGGGCGAAGCTCGGCATCAACCCCGCGGCGACCGTCTACCGCGCCGTCGGTTGCCGCGAGTGTCGCAACACCGGCTACCACGGCCGTCGCGCTATTTTCGAGTGGATGGATTCGAGCAGCGAAATCCGTTCGCTCATTCTGAAAAACGCCTCGAGCGATGCGATCCGGAACTCCGCCTGCCGCGCCGGCATGAAGACCCTCGCCGAGGACGGCCGCCGTCTCGTCGAGGAAGGCATCACCACGATTGAGGAAGTGCTGAGCGTGACGACGGTCCACGAGATGGAAACCACGGATGCGAAGCCGGCCCACGCCGCGCCCGCCGCCGAAGTCGTGCTGCCCCGCTCGCTGATCTAACCGCGCCCCGCGATGCCCCAGTTTGCTTACAAAGCCGTCCAGACGAACGGCGTGCTGACCGAAGGTTTCCTCGACGCGAGCAACCGCCAGGAGGCGATGCGCCAGGTCGAGGGCCGCGGCCTGCGCCCGATCAAGCTCTCGGAATCGGCCGCGCCTGTAGCGGCGAAAAAATCGTCGGGCGGCGCAGCTCCGGCTGAAGGCGCCAAGGGCATGTCATTCGGCGGCAAGGGCAAGATCACGCCGCGGATGCTGGAAAATTTCACCCGCCTGCTGTCGAGCCTGCTCGCGGCCGGCGTGCCGTTCAGCCGCGCGCTCGTAATTTTGCACCGTGAGTCGGCCGAGCCAGTGGCCAAGGCGAAGTGGAAGGAAATCCACGACCTCGTGATCGACGGCATGTCGCTCTCGAAGGCGATGGAGCGCTCGCCCGAGACTTTCCCCCGCGTCTATGTGGCGATGGTCGAGGCCGGCGAGACCGGCGGTTTCCTCGATGTCGTCCTCGCGCAGATCGCGGATTTTCAGGCGCGGGAAAAGGAGCTGAAGTCGAAGGTGATGACGGCGCTGATGTATCCCGTCATTTTGCTTATCCTCGCGATGGGCGTGCTGATCTTCCTGCTGGTTTTCTTCATCCCGCGTTTCCAAACGATTTTCGCCGGCTTCAACGCCGAGCTCCCGCTCATCACCCAGATGATCGTGAAGGCGAGCGAGGTCGTGCGTGGCTACGGCCTGTTTCTCGGCGCCGGCGCGATTGTCGGTTTCTTCATGCTGCGCACTTGGCTCAACTCGCCGAAGGGCCGGCGCTGGTGGGAAGGGCTGATGTTGAAAATCTACCTCATCGGTCCGCTCGTCGCCCAGTTCGCGATGGCGCGTTTCTGCCGCATGCTCGGCACGTTGCTCCAAGCCGGCGTCCCGCTGATCAACGCGCTCAACGTCGCCCGCCGCTCCATTGGCAATCAGGTGCTGATCGACGCCGTGTCGGACTCGATCGATCGCGTGAAAGAGGGCAAGCCGCTCGGCAAGAGCCTGGCGCAGAACCGCTCGCTGTTCCCCGGCGCGATTGTCGAAATGATCTCGGTCGCCGAGGAAAGCGGCAAACTGGACGTCGAGCTGATGCGCATCGCGACCGTCACCGAGGGCGATCTCGATCGGCAGCTCAAGTCGACCGTCGCGCTCGCCGAGCCGGTGATGCTCTTCGTCATCGCCGCCCTCATCGGCACGATCTTCATCGGCATGGTGATCCCGATCTTCTCCCTGCAGGACCACATCAAATAATCCCCGTTTTCCCTATGAACCTGAAAAATTCAAATCATCGCCCGCAGTTTTCCTCCCGGAGTCGCCGCGGCGCGGCCGGCTTCACGCTCGTCGAACTGCTCCTCGTGCTCGTGATTCTCGGCATTCTCGCGGCCCTCGTGTTGCCGAAATTCACCGGCCGCACCGAGCAGGCGCGCATCACCGCGGCCATGACGCAGATCTCGACCTTTGGCACCGCGCTCGACGCCTTCGAGGTCGACACCGGCAGCTACCCGCGCGGGCAGGACGGCTTGGCGCAGTTGCTCGTCGCTCCGGCCGATGTCACCGGCTGGCGCGGGCCCTACCTGAAGAGCGACATCCCGCTCGATCCCTGGGGTCACGCCTACGTCTACGAATTTCCCGGCCGCGTGAACGCCAACGGCTACGACATCGTTTCCATGGGGCCGGACGGCCAGCCCGGCAACCAGGACGACGTGGTGAATGCTTCCATCACGGCAAAGTAATTTTTCGCCTGCGACCTTCGGGCGCCGCCGGTCCCGCCGTAGACTCGGCGGTGGGTTTACGCTGATCGAATTAATCTTCGTGCTCGCGCTGCTCGCGATCGCCGCGGTGTTTGTGGTGTCGAGCATGGGCTCGTTCTTCCGCGGCCGGGCGCTGAATTTCGAGGCGCGCCGCCTGCTGTCGCTGACGCACTATGCCCAGAGCCGGGCCGTGTCCGAGGGCGTGCCCTTCCTCCTTTGGATCAATCCCACGGATTCGACCTACGGGCTGTCGATGCAGTCCAGTTTTACCGACACCGAGACCGATTTACGCTCCGTCAAATATTCCGTGGAGCCAGGCCTCAGGCTCGAAACGCCGGCCGGTTTCGTCGCGCCCGTTTCCGAACAGGACGACGAGAAACTCGGTCTCACCGACGAAGCCCTCGCGTTCATTCGTTTTACGCCCGACGGTTTCTTCGACGATTCGAGCCTGACCAAGATCACTATCCGACAAGGCACCGAAGCAGCGCTCGATCTCGTCCGAATGGTCAACCGGCTCGGCTACGAGATTCGCCCCGCGTCCAATGTCGACTGACGTCCAGCGCCGCGCGCGCACCCACGCCTTCACGCTAGCCGAAGTGCTGGCCGCGCTGCTGTTCATGGCGATCTTGATTCCGGTCGCGATGCACGGCGTCTCAGTCGCGAGCCGGGCGGGCATTTTGGGCCTGCGCAAGGCCACCGCGATGCGCATCGCCGAGCGCGTGCTCAACGAACAAATCGTCTCCGGCCAGCTCGCGACCGCCACCCCCTACGGTAATATCATCGACGGCGACCTCACTTACCCTTGGACGATGGTGTCCGAGCCGTGGGCAGAAGATGCGATGACGGTGCTAACCGTGCGCGTATCGTTCGATGTGCAAGGCACCACCTTCGATGTCGCCGCCAGCACGCTGTATGATTCGGCGGTTGCGACTGCCAGCGGCGTGGCGGCGCCCGCAACGCAATGACTTCGACGCGATCCAATATCCACCGAGCCTCACGCGGCGAGAGCGGCTTCACGCTCCTGGAGCTTCTGCTCGCCACCGCGATCGGTGCGATCGTGCTGCTGGTCGTGAACGCCACGTTTTTCGCCGCGCTGCGCCTGCACAATACCACGCACGAAAAAATCGATCAGGATCTCATGCTCCAACGCACGCTCACCATCGTGCGCAAGGATCTCGCGGGCATCATGCTTCCGGCCAATCCGCAGGCGACGACCTACACCCTCTCGGGTCAGCTCGTAAGCGACAGCGTCAGCACCAACTCGATGGATAACGTAGGTGAGCGGATCAGCCCCGACATCACCACCACCTCCGGGAAGATCGATGGTTGGACGCCGTTCGCCGAACTTCAGACGGTCTCGTATTATCTCACCGCGGCGGCGGACGGCGGCCCCGGCAAGGATCTCGTGCGCGTGATCAATCGCAACCTCCTCGCGGCCACCGACTCGATCACGGAAAACCAAACGCTGCTGCCCGGCGTGCTCTCGGCCGCGGTCGCGTTCCTCGATGGCGACTACTGGGCCGACACGTGGGACTCGACCACGACGAGCACCCTGCCGGCCGCGATCAAATTTAGCCTCGTGCGCGCGGCCCGCGGTAACGCCGGCAATCGCGCCGATTCCGGTCCCATCGAAATCATCGTTCCGGTGGTCGTCTCGACTCCCACGAGTGCGCAACTGGCCGCCGATGCCGCGGCCGCCCTGCCTGCCCTATGATGCGCGCCCGCCCATTTTCCTCCGCGCGCTGCGCGAGCCACTGCGGCTCGTTGGCTCCGCGTCGGTCGCGGGGTTCCGTCTTGGTCATCGTGATGTGGATCTGTCTCGGGCTAGTCGCGCTCACGCTCTATTTCGGCAACTCGATGAGCTCGGAGCTGCGCGCGGCGGACAATCGCGTCACCGAGGTCGCCGCCCGGCAGGCGATCGCCGGCGGGATCCGCTACGCCACCTACGTGCTGACGCAGAATGCGACCGGCGGCGCAGTGCCACTAATTGAAAACTACAAGGCCGAGGGCTTGCCCGTGGGTGATGCGGCCTTTTGGTTCATCGGTCGCAACACCGACGACCTGCCGCAGGCGCAGTTGAATGAACCGTATTTCGCGCTCGTCGATGAAGCGTCGAAGCTAAATCTAAACACGGTGACATCCGCGATGCTCCAGGCGTTGCCGTTGCCGGGGATGACAGCCGAGTTTGCCGATGCGATCGTGGCGTGGCGCAGCGCCACCAGCCAAAACGCCGCGAACATGGACAACCTCTATTCCCAACTCG
>JANNEY010000310.1:0-5409 GCA_031379235.1 Opitutaceae bacterium
AACCGCTCGCGTGCGTTCATGCCGCCGGGCACACCGGCGCCGTTCGTGACGCGCTTCGATGCGGGCAGCGTGGCCGTGGGCTACCTCGTTTTCTCGACCGACAATCCGAATCGCACCCTGAGCGAAATGCAGGATCAGGCGCTCAACCGCGTGCGGCCGGCGTTTGCGACGCTGCCCGGTGTGTCCGCACCGCCACCGTTCGGCGGTTCATCGCGCGGCATCATCGTGAACGTGAACCCCGAGCGCATGCGCGCCTACGGCCTCTCGCCCGACGACATCGTGAAGGCGCTCGCCGAGTCCAACACCATCAGCCCCTCGGGCAACATGAACCTCGGGGATAAATATCCGATCGTGGAGATGAACTCGATCGTGAAGAACCCGAAGGATCTCGAGGCCGTGCCGCTGCGTCGCACGGGCAGCGGCGGGGTCTTCCTGCGGGATGTCGCGACGGTCGAAGACGGCGCTGACATCACGACGGCCTATGCGCTCGCGAATGGCCGCCGCACCGTTTATCTCCCGGTCACCAAACGCTCTGATGCATCGACACTCGAGGTCGTCGACCTCGTGAAACAGAACATCCCGGAGTTTCAAAAAATCCTGCCTGACGACATCAAGGTGAGCTACGTGTTCGACCAGTCGCCGGTCGTGAACCGTTCGATTAAGGATCTGGTGAAGGAAGGCGCGCTCGGCGCGGTCCTAACCGGCCTGATGGTGCTGCTGTTTCTCCGCGACTGGCGGAGCGCCTTCATCGTGGTGATCAATATTCCGCTCGCGCTCCTCGCGGCGGCGTTCGCACTTTGGATTACGGGGCAGTCGATCCACTTGATGACGCTCGGTGGCCTCGCACTAGCCGTCGGCATCCTCGTCGACGAGGCGACGGTGGCGGTAGAGAATATCCACGCGCATCTCGGGCGTGGGGCCTCGGTGTCGCGCGCCGCCCTCGACGGCACGCGCGAGACCGCGTTGCCGCGGCTGCTCGCGATGCTGTGCATTCTCGCGGTGTTCATCCCGGCGTTTTTCATGGTCGGCGCAGCCAAGGCGCTCTTCGTGCCGATGGCGCTCGCGGTCGGCTTCGCGATGATCGCGTCGTATCTCCTTTCGAGCACGCTGGTGCCAGTGCTATCGGTCTGGCTGCTGCGCGGTCAGGGCGGCGCGGGGCACGATTCGTCGCTCTTTGCCGGCTTCCAACGTGCTTATGCCAAGGTGCTGGGCGGCGTGGTCGCGGTGCGTTGGCCGCTGGCCATCGTCTATCTCGCGGTGTGCGGTGGCATCATCTGGACCATCGGTGGCCGGCTCGGCACGGAGATTTTCCCGAAATCCGACAACGGCCAGTTTGCCGTGCGCTTCCGGGCGCCGAGCGGCACGCAGGTTGCGCTCACCGAGCAGCTCGCGAGCAAGGTGCTGCGCATCATCGAACGTGAAGCCGGCGGCCCGGAGAAGGTCGACGTTAGCATCGGCATGGTCGGCGTGCATAATTCCAGTTTTCCCGTAAACCTCGTCCATCTCTGGAATGGCGGCCCAGAAGAAGGCTGGCTGGCGGTGCAGTTGAAGTCCGACAGTGGCGTGAAGATCGAGCCGTTTAAGGAAAAACTCCGCGGGGTCTTTGCCCGCGAGCTGGCGGACGTGCGGATTTCCTTTGAACCGCAGGACATCGTTTCGCGGGTGATGAGCTTCGGTTCGCCGACGCCGATCGAGATTGGGATCAGCGGTTCGACCCTCGCGGCGGGCAAGGTCTACGCCGATCAAATCATCGAGAAACTCAAAACGATCCCGTCGCTGCGCGACATCCAGATTGCCCAGACGCTCGATTACCCGAGCGTAAGTGTGAACGTGGACCGCGAGCGCGCCGGCCTGCTCGGCGTGCAGATGAGTGATGTCACGCGCTCGCTCGTCGCCGCGACGACCTCAAGCCGCTTCACCGTGCCGAATTTCTGGGCCGATCCCGGCACGGGCATCAGCTTCAATGTGCAGGTGCAGATTCCCGAGTCGAAGACGACGGCCATCGAAGATCTGCAAAACATCCCGATCTCTTCCAGTGTGGGAAAGCCGGTGCTGCTCCGCAATCTTGCCACCATTTCCCAGGGCACTTCGGTCGGCACCTACGAGCGCTACAACATGGCGCGGGTCGTCAGCATCACCGCCAATATCTACGGCAGCGATCTCGGCACGGCCATGCGTGAGGTGCGCCGCGTCGTCACCGAGCTTGGCAAGCCCGCCGACCCGCGGCTCAAGGTCGATTACCGCGGACAGGTGGTGCCACTCGACCAGCTGCTCGGGGGTTTTCGCTCCGGCATCATCATCGCGGTGGTGGTGATCTTCCTGCTCCTGGCGGCGAATTTCCAGTCGTTGCGTCTGTCCTTCGCGGTCGTTTCGACCGTGCCCGCGGTGCTCACAGGGGTCGTGGTCACGCTCTGGTTCACCGGCACCACGCTCAACATCCAGTCCGCGATGGGCGCGATCATGGCGGTCGGCGTGGCGGTGGCCAATGCGATCTTGCTCGTGACCTTTGCCGAGCAACGGCGCGCCGCCACCGCGAATCCTGTCACGGGTGCGATTGAAGGTGCGGCCAGCCGGCTGCGCCCGATTCTCATGACCAGCTTCGCGATGATCGCCGGCATGATGCCGCTCGCGCTCGGGCTCGGCGAAAGTGGTGATCAAACCGCACCGCTCGGTCGCGCCGTCGTCGGCGGACTGGCGCTGGCGACGCTCGCCACGCTGTTCGTGCTGCCAAGCGTGTTTGCGATTCTCACGACGAAGAAAGTCCGCTCGCCCTCGCTCGATCCCGACGACCCGGCGAGCGCCCACTACGCCAAAACCCGCTCCACCTGATTCGGTTCGATCCATTATCGCCATGCCTTCATTTCGTTTTCTCGCGCTGAGCGCGGTCATTTTTTCTGCGAGCCTGGCAGCGGCGGACGCGCCGGCCGAGGCCACCGTGGTGAGCCCGCGTCGTGGCGACATCCACCGTTTTGTGAGCCTGCCCGGCGGACTGCGCGCCAACCAGCAGGTCACCCTGCACGCCAAGGTCGCCGGCTACCTCAAGTCGATTTCCGTCGATCGCGGCGATGCGGTGAAGACCGGCCAAATGCTCGCCGAGATCGAGATTCCCGAGGTCGCGGCGGAGCAGACGCGCCGCGAAGCAGAGCTGCATGTGGCCAAAATCGAGCTGGGCCGGCTGAAAGCCGCGCGGGAAAAAGCCCCTGACCTCATTACCCCACAGGCCTGGGACACGGTCGCCGGCAAAGTGGCGATCGCCGAAGCCGCGCTCGCTCAAGGCGAGGCGATGCTGCGATTCGCTCGGATCAGCGCGCCCTTCGCGGGGATTGTGACGATGCGCTATGTGGACCCCGGTGCTTTTGTGCCCGCCGCGACGGCCGGCAGCGGTCCGTCGGCTGCGGCCATCGTAACCTTGATGGATTTTTCGACGGTGCGAGGGCACGTTGCGGTGCCAGAAGTCGAATCGGCCCGCGTCAAAGTCGGCCAGCCGGTGGTCTTGACCACCGAGTCCTTACCGGGGCGCACGTTCAAAGGCGCCGTCAGCCGTCACTCGGGCGCGCTCGACGAGGCGACGCGTTCGCTGCTGGTTGAAGCTGATTTTGCCAACCCGGATCTCACGTTGCGTCCAGGGATGTATGTCACGGCGAAGGTCGGCGTCGAACTGCACACTGGCGCGCTCCTCGTGCCGGTGGCCGCGCTGGTGCGCGAAAAGGCCGCCGCATTCCTCTTTCTCCTCGCCGACGGGAAAGCCAATCGCGTGCCCGTGAAAATCGGCTTCAATGATGGCAGCAACGTGGAGATTTTGGATGGCATCGCGGAAACGGCGCGGGTGCTCATTCCCGGCAAGGGCGCGCTGGTGGCCGGCCAGGCGGTCAACGCTGTCGAAGCCAAATGAAATTTTTTGTTCTCACCGTTTTCTCGTTCAGCCTTCTCGGCGCGGCCGAAATTCCGCCGGCGGGCGGCGTGATCGATTTGCCCACGGCGTTGCGTCTCGCGGGAGCCAATAATCTCGATGTCCAGATTGCGCGGGAAAAAGTCGCCGAAGCGCGGGCTGCGGGCGACGCCGCGCGCGACAAGTTTCTCCCTTGGATTACACCTTCGATCGTCGTGCGGCGGCATGAGAATAACATTCAGGCCGTCAACGGCCCGATTCTCGACGCCAATAAACAGTCGCTCGCGGCGGGCTTGGCGCTTTCGGCGCAACTCGACCTCGGCGAAACCTATTACCAAAACCTGGTGGCTCGGCAGACCGTTCGCGCCCAAGAAGCGGCGCTGGCCGGGCGCGCGCGCGAGGCGACGCTCAAGGCGGCGGCGGTCTATTTTGATCTTTTGCGGACGCAGGCCGCCGTGGTCGCGGCCGAAGAGGCCGCCCGCGTGACGACCCGTTACGCCGAGCAGATTGGCGTGACGGCTGATGCCGGTCTCACCTTCATCGGGGACTTGGCGCGCGCGCGCGCGGCCCGCGAACGAGCAGAGCTCGCGACGGTGCGGCTCCGCACCGAGCAACGATTGGCGTCCGCGCGACTGGCGGAATTTCTTCGGCTTGATCCAGCGGTCGAACTGACACCGGTCGAAGGTGACTTGGCGCCCCTGAAATTAGTCGAGGCCGGCGGCGAGATCGGGCCACTGATTTCGCGGGCGCTCACGAGCCGACCGGAACTCGATGAGGCGGGGGCCCGGCTGCAGGGCGCACGCACGGCCCGCAAGGGCGCGATTTATGGCCCGTTGATTCCTACGGTGGGGGCGCAGGTGGCGGTCGGCGGACTGGGCGGCGGGCCTGCGGGTTCAAGCCTGACGCGGGATTTCGATTCGAGCACGGACTACGCGATTGGCCTGAGCTGGCGCGTCGGTCCCGGTGGGATTTTGGATCGCAACCGGCAGCGCGAAACGGCGGCCCGTGAGCGCCAGAGTGAACTGGAGCTGGAAAAGGTCCGCGATCAGATTCGGCGACAAGTGGTCGAGCAGCATGCGAAGTTGCGCTCGCTGGCGATCCAGATTGAGCTGGCGCGCAAGGGGCTTGAAGCGGCAGATCAAACCGCGCGGCTTTCCCGCCAGCGCCGCGAGACAGGCGTGGGCGCCGTCTTCGAGGATTTGCAGGCGGAGGAAGAGCTGGCGCGCGCACGGCGCGATTATTCCTCGACCGTGGCGGACTTTAATCTCGCCCAATACGCGCTGAGGTTTGCGACGGGCGAGTGAATGGAGCGGGGCTTTGCCCCGCCTTGGATCTGCCCCGGCGCAGCCATTGCGCACTGGGTCTTCGGATAGGTCCTTATACCAATAGCCGATAGCTTTTACGCTTCCCAAGAAAGCTGAAAGCGTGCAAACAGGGAGGATGGCCCGCCACTTACCGCCGCTGGGAGAAGAACTGGTGAAGGAAATCGAAGCGGCGTGGGAGCGGCCGCAGGCGGACTG
>JANNEY010000337.1:0-6047 GCA_031379235.1 Opitutaceae bacterium
GCCAGCGAGGGCGAAACAACCTCGCGTCGAACTCGCGAGCGCAAAACCACGCGGCAAAGCGACGGGCACGTTGGTTTGCGCCGAAACACTCGAGCCCCAAGCCACGACCGTGCCATCGCTCTTCAGCGCGAGGGAATGAAAGCCGCCCGCCGAAACCGCCACGACGCCGCTCAGCCCAGCGGGCAACGTGGACTGCCCATTGGCGTTGTTACCCCACGCCGCGACTGTCCCATCCCGCCTGAGGGCGAGCACGTGGGTGCCGCCGTTTTCACCGGCCCCACAAGATGAGATCGCAACGACGTTGCCGAGCCCGGCCGGAACGGCCCGGAAAAGAGCGGCCCCCCACGCCACGACCGTGCCATCACGCCGAACCGCGACGCTCCCGCCCGAACCCGCGGCGATCGCGACCACGTCCGCCAACCCGGCCGGAATCGTGGTTTGCCCCGAGGTGTTGGAACCCCACGCGGCCACGGTGCCATCGGTTTTGAGCGCCAACACATGCGTCGTGCCGATCGCGAGCTCCGCGACGTTGCTTAATCCCGCCGGCACGGTGGTTTGGCCCGAAGCATTGGAGCCCCACAACTGCACCGAGCCGTCGCGCTTCACCACGCCACTTACTTCTCCACCGGCCGCCACAGCCACCGCGTCCGTCAGGTTCGCCGGCACACTGGTTTGGCTACTGGTCGAATTACCCCAGGCAACGACGCTGCCATCTGCCTTCAATACGATCGCGTGTTGACCGCCGGCGGCGATGCCGCGAACGCCCCTGAGACCGAGCGGCACATGGGTTTCAGGCACCGGCGAGGTGGGTGTGCCGGTGTTACCGTTGAAAAACGTCGCCCCTTCCCGGCCCCAAGCCACGACGACATCGGCGGGAGCGGCCGGCAGTGTGACTTCGACATCAAGAAATTGCGCCGGCTCGGCGCCGCCGCGCGCCACAGCTTTGATCGCGACCCCCGAGGCCGGATCGGAAAACGTCGAACCGATCGGGAGCGTGGCATCATTGGCGCTCACGCCCGGCGTGGTGAGATCCAGGAGCTCGCTTTGCTGCCGGTTGTTGAAACCCCAGATCACGTGGGCCCCGTTGCCCGTCGGCGTGCCCGTCGCAAAATTCTGCCGCAGGCCGACCCAATACCAGCGGACCCCGTCCCGAAATATCCGCAGCGCGAGCGGCTGGGTGAGCGAAGCGTCCCGGCTGTCAAACCGGTAGATGCGATACGTGCCGCTCGCCTTCACGGTCGTGACGGCCGCATCCGGTAGCCAGCCGAGCCGATTCTTGTGCCATTGATTAAAGTGGTGGCGCGCATCGCGGGTCACCCCGGTCGTCCCCGACGAGCCCATCGTGTCAAAGGGATCGCCGTATTCGAGCGTGTTGCCGTTGGGTGAGACCGGATTGCCGTCGTTGATGCGCCAGAGATTCGAGTGCAGCAGACCGTAGGTGTGCCCGAGCTCGTGCGAGACCGTGGCGGTCGTGAACGAGCCGCTGCCGTTAATCCAGACATTGGCCGCATTCACGAGCGCTTCGCCACCAAACGTGATCAGCGATCCGGGCACACGCGACGTGCCCAGGTTGGGGAAAAGCACGATGATGCGATCAAATTGGGCGAGCGTATAGTTCGCCGCCGCCGCGTTGCGCGCATCGGTGTGCATCTGGGATTCATTGTCGGCGAGCGCGTAGGCGCTGCCCGTTTGGGGCATGCGGTAGACGGCCTCGCTGATCGTGCCGTTGATGGAGGTCTTGCCGTAACTCATGTCCTCGAACAGCGGGCGCACCCCGTTGTTCATCACGGCTTGGGCTGCGGCCACCGACATGGGCTCACCGGGGAAATCCGAAAAATCCACGCGGATTACAAGCACCTCCTTCGTCCCCACCGTCCACGCGGTGGCCAGCTCGGCCGCCGTCCCCGGTGTCACCGGCGTGTCCACCGTGCGGCGAGTGCTGCCATCCTCGGCTGAAATCAACTGCTGGGCGTGCCGCTCGATCATATCTCCACTGGTGTCGCAATACTCCACCACCCGGGCCTCAAACTCGGCATACGCCAGCGAATCGTTTCCGACTACTCCGTCGGTCGTGGTCGCCGCGACGGGCAAGTCGGAAACCGGGCACGTGGCGTTGTTCGCACCGGCGGTGTTTTCCCCAGACTCCAACGCCCGCAGCGGACTCTCGTGTAACGCGATCTCGCGATCGAGCGCGATGCCGTGGAGCGACGCCGCCGCGAGCGCCGTCTGTGGCTCGCGCCGTCCATAAATGTGCGCGGTGTAACTCACGCCTCCAAGCAAGGCGACGCGCCGAATCCGCGGCCGGGCCGTCGGATCGTCGAGTGAGGGACTCGATGCCATCAGGGCAAACTCTCCCTTGCCGGCCACGCGGCGCTCCAACTCCACTGCAACCGCTTCGGGCAAATCTCGTCGCACCGCCGCCGGCACCGTGACGGCCAGCGCGCGCTGCGGGTCGGAGCGGATGAGATCCAGCAGCGCCGCCCGCCGGGACCGCGCGAGCGAGACCCCTTCTTCCACCAGAGCGCCCCGCGCCGCCGCCGGCGCCGCCCGATAGCGATCCGTCCAGGCGCGAAACGCCCCGAAGGATTCCGGTTGGGCCGCGTCGGTCCACGCCTGCGCGTAGGCGTAACGCTCAAGAATTTGGCGGCGCTGTTCCGCCGCGATGGTTGCCGTAGCGCGGGCCGGCTGCCCCGCCTCCGCCGCCGTCGGCGGCACCGTCTCACGCGGGATAGTTGCGCGGTCGCGCGGCGGCGCGGTTCGCCAGGTTAAGAACACGATGACACCGGCCACTAGGACATATACCGGGAACATTCGGGGTAAGCGCATGGGTAGGATTCGGGGTTTTCGATTTCCGCTCACCGCCAAGTTTATGCACAGCTGCGACAACGCAAACCCGACTTCGTTTCCCATCAGGGCGCGCAGTCCCGTGAAAACGGCGTAACCTTGAGCCGCCGGTTTCCCGCGCGGCCCCCCACAACTCCTCGGCGCGTCACGGCATTTCGTAGACTTCCACGAGCGCGGTGCCCGTGCCGCCGACACCGGTAACCTGCAGCGTGTAGGCGCCCGGTGGGAGCGTCACCCGCAACGCCGCGTCGCGCGAGCCCGCCGGCAGCGCAAACGCGCCGACTTGCGCGAACGCCGCGGTCAACTCCGCCGTCCCGCCCCAATTGTCGTTGGCGCCGATTTCGGTGGCGCCGGAATAGAGCGCGAGCCGCGTGTCGGCGGCCGCGGCGGTGACGCCAAAGGGCGCGGCCGCGAGCGTCGGGCCGACGGCCCGCAGGAGCACGGTGCGCGGCGTCGAGCCGCCGATCACGAAGCCCATGGTGAGACCGTCACCGATATGCTTGAGCACGGAAACGTTGATGAGGCGCGGCGTAGTCGCCGTGAACTGGCCCGCCGGCGTCGCGTCATAGAGTTCGGCCAGCACCTGGCCGGCACCGTGACCGGAGACTTTCGCCGAGCAGGCACCGCTCGCGACCGCGGACAGCGCGAAGGCGGCATCGCGCGACGCGGGACCGGCAAAGGAAAAGGCTCCGACTGAATTCATCATTGCGGTCGTTGCCGCGGTTCCGCCCCAGTTTTCGTTTTCGCCGATCTTCGTCTCGCCCGCGAAAAATTCCAGGCGCGGATCCTCGTGCGCGCCGCCAACGCCGAGTGCCGCAAGGGACGGTCCTGCCACGCGCACCAACATCGGCTTGCCGCCTGTCGTGCCCGCGCCGCCCACCACCACACCCACTGAGAACTCGTCCGTGTCCGACGCCAGCGTGGTGAGAATCGAAAGGTTGATCAGCCGGCCGGGATCCTGCGGCGCACCGATTTGCAGCGCGTAGGTCGCGCTCGCACCGGCCCCCTGGCTGACGACGCGGGCCGTGACTCCCGCAGCAGCAGAGCGGGCGACGCCCACGGCGTTGGTGACCTCGACCGCATACGTTCCCACCTGAGCGGCCGAGAGTCCGGAGAGCGAAAGCGTGCTCGCCGTCTGGCCTGGGAGAAATTTGCCGTTGGCGAGCCACTGGTAGGTAAACGGGCCGGTGCCCTCGACGCTGGCGCCGAGCGAGAGTGTGCCGCCAGCTGCGGCGGTGGAGGTCACGGCGTTGAGGGCGATCGTGCCGGGCAAGGCCGTGGCGTTGTTGAGGTTCAACTGATGAATCGCCGTCGCAAACGCGCGGACGTTCACCGGGCCAAACGGACGGCCCAGCGTGCGCATCTTGGAATCGTAAGTGGGGCGAAAAAAACCCTGTGCCCGATATTGCGAGCCTTCCCACGCGCCCGTCGAATTGGCGTCCACGGCAATCGGCGAGCTGGGCAGTGGCGTCGACTCGAGGAGGAAATCACGCCAAGGAATCTCCGCGCGCGCGGTTTTCTGGGTGGAGTTGGGAAATTCCGCCGCCGGATAGTAGGGCGCGGAGCCGGCATCCACATACTCGTCGGTCAGCCGCGCAAACGAATGCCCGATTTCGTGGAGCACGATTTCGTCCGAGGCCGAATGCAGCGAAGTCACCACCAGGCTGCCACCGGCGCCGCCATAGATTGGTGTGTTCACGAGCAAAATGGAAATGTCAGAGTCGGGCGCCCTCTGGCGCAGGACCGTCTCCGCGCGGGTGCGGCCGGCCGCGGTTGCGACGGTGAGCAGCCGGTCGTTGACGGAGCCGCCGAAGCCGGTGTCGTAGTAAGTGTCGCGCCGGACATTTTCTCCGGCGACATCCGTGCCCGACTCGTTGCTCGCAGTGAAGATCGCCACGCCATTGATCAAGTCGCGCGCCGCGGCGAAGGCTTCGCTCGCCACGAGGGCGTCGAGTTTCCGCTGCGCATCTGCGAAAAACTGCTCCTGCTGCGCCACGGTGTAACCGTCGCCCAGGATGGCGACATTGAGGCGGTTGGCATTGGGGCCGGTTTGGCGCAGCGTGCGAGCCACCGGCGTCTGGGCCGCGAGACCCGCGGCCATCGCCAGCACCACACCAACGACACACCACATTCTCAGGCGCAGCGCACGGCCCGGGCAGGCGAGAGCAAAGAATGCGGCGGGTTCCATGGTGGGGCGGGGAGTCACAGCGAGGCGCGCAGCGAGATATCCGCGAGGACCTCGCGGCCGGCGGGGCCGGAAAGCGCGGGATTGCGGACCCGATGGAAGACGATGCGCGCCGGCGCGCTCTCGCCGGGCAGCCGCACGCTGAGCTTTCCCGATTCGGAGAATTCCACGGTGCTTTCGATGCGGCCGTCGCCCGATGCCGCCGGAAACTCGAGCCGCCGCCGCGTTGGGTCCTCGGCGGAACCGGCCACCGTCAGGCGGCCCGCGAGGTCGAATACCTCGTATTGCACGAAGCCAAATTCCGCCCGCGCCGCTTTCGGTTTCGCCCGCCCCGCCGCGCCCTCCGCCCCGACGAGGCGAAGTCCATCGCGATCCAGCTCAAGGTTGAGAAACACCATGCGCCCCGGCCGGGCATTTTCCGCAATCGTGCCGAAAACCTCCGCCATGCGGGTCGATCCCGTCGCGCCAACCTCCGCGAGGCCTGACTTCGCCACCGTCGCCTTGGCCTCTGTTGCCGCACCGCTCCGAGCCTCAGACCCGATTGATGCGCGACTGCCCGCCCGGAAGGCCGGCTTGGAAGGTCCAAAAGTTCCCGTCCACACCAGCCCACCGGCCCCCAATCCGAGCAAAGCCAAGAGGGCAATCTTTCGGCTGAGGGAGCGTGAATTCATGCGGCGCACTTGTTGTCAAAAAATAGTGAACATCCCAAAATTCGCACGCGCATTGTGGATCGGTGAAACACCTAGCCGGGCCCGCCCTTCCTACTGGTTTCCCGCGTTGACCCTCCCGTTGCGGGCGTTAACTACAACCCTCCCGAATTTGAACCCGCCTTCGCCGAGTGGCTCACGCCCCTTGGCTTCGGCGGGGCGAGCCGCGCCATTTTGAACCGAGTCCACATAAAAACCTATGGGTGTCAGATGAACGAGCGTGACAGCGAAGCTGTCGCGGCGATGCTGCGCGCCCGCGGCTACCGCATCGTGGCGGACGAGGCGGCGTGCGACATTCTCCTGCTCAACAC
>JANNEY010000363.1:0-6074 GCA_031379235.1 Opitutaceae bacterium
TCCAGGAGGAGCCCAAGATCGACTTCTCCGCCGGTAGCTTGGTCATCGGGGCCGCAGTGGCCTGTGGCTTTTATGCTTTGGGGAAAATCGTGAACCATTTCGCGCCAGGTGTGCATAACTTGGGCTGGATGGTTCTGGCGGTGGCGGTGTGCAACATCACCGGAATCGTGCCGGGCTATATCCTCAGCGCCTGCTACTCGTGGTTCAAATTTGTCGCGAAGGCCTTCGTGGGCGTCGTCCTTTTGGCCATCGGGATCGTCTTCACGGACTTGGGCGAGATCGCGATGTCCATCACCCCGCAGTATGTATTTTTGTGCGCGACCGTGGTATTCGGTGCGGTCATCGGTGCGGGCTTCGTGGGGCGGTTGGTGGGGTTCCACTTCATCGAGTCGGCCATCACGGCGGGATTGTGCATGACCGACATGGGCGGCACTGGCGATGTCGCGGTGCTCTCCGCCTCCAAGCGGATGCAACTGATGCCGTTTGCCCGCCTCTCTACCAGTATCGGCGGCGCGCTTATCATTTTCCTGTGCGGCCTCCTGGCCTCTTACATGCACGGAGCTCACTAACCCAACCATCCAACCAAACCGTTTTCTGCTCATGCCAAAATTCGCCGCCAATCTCACGATGCTCTTCACCGAGGTGCCCTTTATGGAGCGCTTCGCTCTGGCCCGCGCGGCCGGCTTCACGCACGTCGAATATTTGTTTCCCTATCCGTTCAAAGCTGCGGACATCAAGGCCGAGCTCGATCAACACGGACTGAAACAAGTCCTCTTCAATCTGCCGGCGGGCGACTGGGCGGCCGGCGAACGCGGCATAGCCGCCTTGCCCGGCCGCAGCGATGAATTCCGCGCCGGCGTGCCCAAGGCGATCGAATACGCCCAAGTCCTCGGCGTGAGCCGACTGAATTGCCTCGTCGGTAAACGCATCGCCGGCCACAGCGACGACGAACACTGGCGAACGCTGGTCGAGAACGTCCGCTTCGCCGCGACCGCGTTGGCCGCAGCCGGCATCGAACTCGTGGTGGAGCCGATCAATCACTTCGACATCCCCGGCTTCTTCATCAACCGCATCGACCACGCACTCCGCCTCATCGACGAGGTCGGCCTCGCCAATGTCCGAGTGCAATATGACTTCTATCACGCTCAACGCGAGGAAGGCGAACTCACCGGCAATCTCCTCAAGCACCTCGCCCGCATCGGCCACATCCAGATCGCGGACAATCCCGGGCGAAATCAACCCGGCACCGGCGAAATCAACTTCCCGTTCCTCTTCCGCCAGCTCGACGCATGTGGCTACGCCGGCTGGGTCGGCCTCGAATACATCCCCAAGCCCAGCACCGCCGCTTCGTTCGGCTGGATGAAGACCATAGTGTCTTCCGCGTAAGCTCCGGACTCCCGCACCACTCCTACTATCCACGCAAATTTCAGCACACACCATCACTATGAAAATCGGTTTCATCGGACTCGGCATCATGGGCAAGCCCATGGGCCTAAACCTACTCAAAGCAGGACACCCCCTCGTCGTTTGCAGCCGGACCAAGGCATCGGTCGATGAGTTGGTCGCGGCCGGCGCCACCGCCGCAGCGACCCCCAAGGAGCTCGCCGCGCAGGTGGACGTCGTCATCACCATGCTGCCCAACTCTCCCGAGGTGAAAGCGGTCGTCCTCGGTGCTGGCGGCGTGATCGAGGGCGCTCGGCCCGGTTGCATCGTCGCGGACATGAGTTCCATCGCCCCGCTCGCCAGCCGCGAGATCGCCGCGAAACTCGCGGAGAAAGGCATCGAGATGTTGGATGCGCCGGTCAGCGGTGGTCAGCCCAAGGCCGTCAGCGGCACGTTGTCCGTCATGGTCGGCGGCAAGCAGGCCGTCTTTGATCGCTGCGTGCCCGTCTTCAAGTCGATGGCGGCGTCCGTAGTGCGCGTCGGCGACATCGGCGCCGGTAACATCGCCAAACTGGCCAATCAAGTCGTGGTCGCGCTCAACATCGCGGCGCTCTCAGAGGCGCTGGTGCTCGCCGCCAAGGCCGGCGCCGATCCGGATCTCGTGTATCAGGCCATTCGCGGAGGTTTGGCCGGCAGCACCGTGATGGAAGCGAAGGCGCCGCTGATGCTCGACCGCAAATTCAACCCCGGTTTCCGAATCAATCTCCACATCAAGGATCTCGCCAACGCGCTCGACACGTCGCACGAGGTCGGCGCGCCGCTCCCGCTCACGGCTTCCGTCATGGAGATTCTTCAAACCCTCAAGCACGACGACTACGGCAACTCCGACCACGGGGCAATTGTCCGCTACTTCGAGAAACTGGCGAAGATCGAGCTGAAGCGATCCGCCGTCTGAGAAAAACGCCGCCTGCCCCGACGCTCTTTCATCTCACGAATCCCGTTACCGCCATGCCCTCCGCCCGCCTTACCACTGCCGCATGGATGCATTTGGTATTCTCCGTTTCCTCCGCGATTTCGTCCGCCGAAACCGTCCGGCTCTACTTCGATCCCGCTTCGCCGCCGATCGCGTTTGCCGCGGGTGACATTAAAGCCGCGCTGGAAAAGCAAAAGCACACGGTCGAATCCCACGACCTCACGGCGTTGGCGGCAGGCGGCAGCGGCAAAAGAATCGTGCTCGCGATTGCGACCGACAAAGCCGCCGGCGCTCAGCTGGCGGCCCAAGGCGGCAGACCGGCGGTGGGGTTGGGCGAACAAGCCTACGCCCTCCGCACCACGCCACAGCCCACACTCACCTATTGGGCGCTCGGCGGCGATGCCGTCGGTGCGATGTATGGCGGCTTGCAGCTCGCGGAGAACATCACGTTCGACCGGTTCAGCGGCACCTACAACAGCGAGGAGTCGCCCGCGATTTTGAAGCGCGGCATCAAGCTCAACCTGCCCCTGGACAAGAACAGCCAGACCTACGAGTCGGTGAACAAGGTGAGCGATTCCGCCATGCAGGCGATTCCCCACGTCTGGGATCTCAGTTTCTGGACGACGTGGTTCGACGAGATGGCGCGCCATCGCTACAACGTGGTTTCCGTTTGGAACAACCATCCGTTCACGTCGATGGTCAAGCTGGCGGACTATCCCGACGTCGCGATCCAGAACGTCACGGGCTACGACGGCTTCTCGAAGCCCCTGTCCATCGACGAGAAGATCGCCTTCTGGCGGAAGGTCATGGCCTATGCGAAAACGCGCGGCTTCGACTATTACTTGGTCAATTGGAATGTTTGGACTGACGGCGCGACCGGCAAATACGGCATCACCGACGATCGCGAAAAGGCGACGACCGACCGGGCGACGATCACATATATGCGCAAGTGCATGACCGCCCTGCTGGAGACCTACCCGGATCTCGACGGCTTCGGCATCACGCAGGGCGAGCACATGTCGAAAGAAAAGTCCGATGAGGCGGCGTTTTTGGCCGAGACTTACGGCCGGGGCATGGCCGACTACGCCAAGCAGAATCCGCAGCGTAAGCTGCGTTTCATCCATCGCTGGCACATGGCGGATTTCACCGAGATGAACAAGAGCTTCGCCGAGCTGATGAAGCAGCCGAACGTCACGTTCGACATGTCCTACAAATACAGCAAAGCGCACATGTATGCGACCGCCGTGCCCGCGTGGATGACGGACCGGGAGAAGACCGCGCTCCAGAAGAACAACCTCAAATCTTGGCAGACGGTGCGGAACGACAGCTTCTACTTTGTCCACTGGGGCGATCCGGACTTCGCGCGGGCCTATTTGAATGGGCTCCGCGGACAGGGCGACTGGTTCCGCGGCTTCCTCATGGGTTCAGACGGTTTCTGCCCCACCAAGGTTTTCTACAGCAAGAACTCCGTCACGCAGGGGCTGCTCGAAGTCCAACGGCAGTGGTATATGTTTATGCTCTGGGGGCGTCTCGCCTACAATCCGGCGACGTCCGATACGGTCTTCAAGAATCACCTGGCGCACCGGTTTCCCGATGTTTCCGCGGACAATCTCTTTGCCGCCTGGAGCAAAGCCTCCCGCGGATTACCCAAGGCCACCGAGCTGGTTCATGGGACGATGAAGCTCGACTGGCAATGGTGGCCTGAGGGTTGCCAATCGCACAAAGGCTTTGTGACGGCGGCCCAGTTTGCCGACGCCGTCCCTGGTGCAGGGTCCACGCTCAGCAGTATCGCCCAGTCTGCGACGAACAGCGGCACCGGCGGCAAGAGCTCGTATGCACTGGCCGACGAAATCGAGCAGGATGCGCTGTCCGCGCTCTCCCTCGTCAACGCGATGCAAGCGAAGCCAAACACCGAACTGGGCGTCACGATCGACAACCTCAAAGCCATGTCTTACCTGGCCAACTACTACGCCTCGAAGATCCGCGGCGCGACGCACCTGAGGGCCAACGAGCGCGAGAAAGCACGGGAATCGCTGGGCAAGGCCTACGGCTGGTGGACGAAATATTCGGCCGTGATGGACTCCATGTTCACCGGCATGCAGATGCAGCGCACGCAGCGGCTCACGTCTTGGCGCGCCCATGACGAAGCCGTGCTGAAGGAATACACCGACCTCGGCGGCAAGGGTATCCCTTCCTCGTAAGCATCTCCGCGAAATACCGCATCCCCTTTTGCCATGAAAATCCACCCGTTTATTTTCTTCGGCTTCATCGCCTCTGCCTCCGCCATTGCCGCGAATCTGAATCTCGCCAACGACCCGTCCACCGGCGAACCCGGCAAGTTCGCCGTCGATGAAATCCGCCGCGAGGCCGCGGCCAAGGGCCTGAAGCTGGGCGATGGCACCGACGCCACTCGTATCACCCTCACGATCGAAAAGACCGCCAGTGCCGCACCGCAAAGCTACACGATCCGCGTGCAGCAGGCGCAGGGCGGGCGCACTATCACCGTGCGCGGCGCCGATGCCACCGGAGCAATGTATGGCGGGCTGGACGTCGCGGAGGCGATCCGCCTCGGCACTCTCGATACGTTGCGGGACTCCGACCACACGCCGCACATCGCGCAGCGCGGCATCAAGTTCAACATCCCCCTCGATAAGCGGCAGCCCAGCTTCGACGACAACGGCACCTCGGGTCAGGAAAACTTCCAGCACGTCTGGGACATGGCGTTCTGGAAGGACTACCTCGATACCATCGCCCGGCAGCGCTACAATGTGCTGAGCCTCTGGAACCGGCACCCGTTTCCCACGCTGGTCAAAGTGCCCGGCTACGAGGGCGTGGCCCTCGACGACGTTTACAACAAGAAGGGCCAGCTCATCAAAAAGATGCCGCACGCCGAGAAGGTGAAATTCTGGAACGACGTGATCGACTACGCGAAAGACCGCGGAATCGATGTCTGGTGGTATGTCTGGAATATCCATGTCTACGGCAGCGAAGAAACCAAATACGGCCTCACCGACAGTCCGGACAACGCGATCACCAAGGACTATATCCGCAAGTCCGTCACCCAGCTATTCCACACCTATCCGAAACTCAAAGGCCTCGGCATGTGCCCCGGCGAACACTTCGGCGACAAGAACAAAGACCACGACTTCAAGGAACAGTGGTGCTGGGACGTCTATGGCGAGGGCATCCTCGACTACAAGAAGACGAATCCCCAACGTGAAATCGGATTTATCCACCGCTACTGGCTCACGGATTTCAAATACATCGGCCACCGCTTCGAAAAGCTCCCGGATGGCTACGACCTCGAGTATAAATACTCCCGCGCCCGCCTCTACTCCGCGCCCAATCCTCCGTTCGTGAAGAAAGACATTCTCGACGCCACACCGGCCACGATGAAGACGTGGTGGAATCTCCGGAACGACGACATCTTCCTCATTCGCTGGGGTGATCCGGAATATGTGAAACAAACGATCCTCAATTTTCCCGGTAGCGGCCGAACCGCCGGGTATGTGCTGGGCTCGGACCGTTTCTGCTGGGGACGCGAAAGCGCCAGCAAGACTCCCGCTTCGCCGCGCCAACTGGAAAACGAAAAGCACTGGTATTCCTTCATGCTCTGGGGACGCCTCGGCTACGATCCGCAGACCTCGCCCGAATTGCTCAAAGGTCTCATTGGCGCCCGGCTCAAGACCACGCAGGATGACCTCGAAGCCAAGCTCGA
>JANNEY010000372.1:0-5681 GCA_031379235.1 Opitutaceae bacterium
AGCAGCGCCGCACAAGCCGCCGAAATCCCGAGCAACTGCCACAGCGTCTCCGCCAGATCCTCGCGGTCGGAGACAACGACGAGACGCAGCTCGCCTCCCGCCTTCGGTCCGCTGAGCCCGGCGCGCCGCGGCTCAAACGTAAAGCCGATTGCGCGCCCCGGCCGGCCGTCAGGCAGCGTGAGGTTCCAGCGCTCCGGTTTTCCCAATCGGCCCGTGCGCTGCGGCAGATCAGCACGCCGCGCCATCGACTCGGAGCGCGCAAGGGTGCGCCCGCTGTCATCCCAGATTTGAAAAAAATCGCGCGGCTTGCGCTCGTCGAATCCGCGCAGGAACCGATCGTCGAAATCCACCGTCACCCCGTCGGCCTCCAACCGCGTAAGCGAACTCACCGCCAGGGCCTTGGCCCGCAAGGCCGCGTCAAACTGCTCCAGCGCCGCCTCGCGCGCCGCGAGATAGACGCCCGCCAGCCCGCCGCCCAGCAGCAGGAGCGTAACCGCGAGCAAGTGGCGTGTGAGCTGCCGGCGGATCGATTTCATGACGCTTCTGCTTCCAGCACGTAGCCGAGGCCGCGGCGTGTATGAATGAGCGCCGCGGCGCCAGCCACACCGAGTTTTTTGCGCAGCCCGCAGATGGCGGAATCGACGACGTTGCTCATCGGATCCACCTGGCCGTCGTAGATGTGCTCCTCGATCTCCGGGCGCGACACGACCTCGCCCTGGCGGTGCGCGAGATATTCGAGCAGCAGGTATTCGCGCGCCGTCAGTTCGATCGCCAAGCCCGCGCGCTGCACCGCTCGCGCGAGCGGATCGATTTCCAGATCGGCGATCGTGAGGCGCGGCTGCTTCGTGCCGTAGGCGCGGCGGCAGAGCGCCTGCACGCGCGCGAGCAGTTCCTCGAGCGCAAACGGTTTCACGAGGTAGTCGTCGGCCCCCGCCTGTAGGCCCTGCACGCGATCGTTCACCGTGTCGCGCGCCGTCAGCAGGAGCACATGCACGGTCCTGCCCGCGCGGCGCAACTCGGCGAGCATCGAGAGCCCATCGCGTTTCGGCAGCATCACATCGAGCACGATCGCATCGTAGGCATGCTCCTGCGCGAGCCAGAGCCCTTCCTCGCCGTCACTCGCCAGATCGACGGCATAGCCGGACTTACGCAGCGCCGTGCCGAGCGTGCGTTGCAGGCGCGGGGAATCTTCGACGACGAGGATGCGCATGAGCCCTCAGTCTAGCGTTTACGCATTACGCGACGATGACGAAGGCGGCCCGGCGATCACTTTACGTCACGATTTCGGTTTCAGCAGAAATTGCTGCAGCCCCGCCAAATCATCCGCGCCGATCACATCGACGCCCGCATCGAGCAGCACGCGCCATGCAGCAGGCCGATCGGGCGTGTTCCAAAAGCGCGCCTTTCTCCCCTGCGCGTGCGCCCGCGCGACCCACGCGTGCAATGCCGTCCGCTCCGCCTCCGGCATCGCGCCTTCCCAGCGCCACTTGAAAAGCTTCTGCCAATTCTCGCTCACCCACGGCACGAGCGCCGCCGGCGGATTCACCCCGAGATCGGCATCCCGGCCGTCGACCGCTGCATAGCGCAGCGGCTGCGCCGCCATTTCCGCCACCGCGCGGTTGCCCGAGACGATCACCGTCACGGCGCGCGGTTCGGAATTGCCGTCACGAAACTCCGTCAGCAGCTCCGCGTAGTTTTTCAGCACCTCGTGCAGCGCCGCATAGGTCGCCTTCGCCTCCGATTTCACATCGACGAGCAGCACGACGGTCGGCCCACCGCGAAACACCCGCCCGCCATTCGCCCGAACCCGCTCGCGCAGCGGATCGAGGTAGAGCGCCTCCAGCGTGCGCTGCGGCTTCGCGTCCTTGAGGTCGTGGGCCACGAGCAGTTTTCCGCCGACAAGCCACACATCCGCTTCGACGCTGCCAAACCCGCGCTCCAGCGCCTCCGCCAGCGGACGCGCGTGCTCGTAGTCATTGTGCGCATGCGCCCGGGTCAACGGCACCGGATCGGCCGCCATCGCGTTCGAAAGCATCAAGGGCAGCAGCCAGAGCACGCGAATCATGCTCTCTTCTGTCGCAACGCACGCCGCGAGTGCAAGCCGCGGTGCGAGGGAACCGTTTCCATCCTTGACCGGCGTGGCTACCAAAGCACCGTGTTCGCTCGATACTTTTGCCCGATGGTGTAATGGCAGCACAGGCGACTTTGACTCGCCTAGTCATGGTTCGAATCCATGTCGGGCAGCCAGTGATCCTTAGGGGTGGCGTGTTCTCCCCTAAGCAGGAGTGGTGCTCTCCCGTAAGCAGGAGTGGTGCGGATTTTTGCTGGTGCCTCATGTGGAGTGCCCCTGCCGCGCGCGAGCCGCTGAAGTTTGGCGCGGTGAATCTCAGCCAGAGGGAGGCGAATCTCCCTTCTCTGGCCGAATCACCGGACTCTTCAGCCGCCGTCTGAAAAGTTGTCCTCTCGAACTCGCGACTCCGGGGAAATCAGGCGGTGATTCGACGACTCACCAGACGGTGTCTGCCGAATCCGAAGTGACCATCCGGCAGGACTGGCCCTGAAGGCGGGGAGATCTATCCGGACAACGGCCGCCAAATCACCTGACACCGTCTGGTGATTTGGCGGCGCTTGGGGATAAGGTGGCAGCACCAACATCGAACTAGGAAGCATTGACGGACAGGGTGCTTCCTAGTTCCGTTCCTAGCATGGACCTGATCGGACTGCTGCAGCGCCCCGAGGGCAAGACGCTGGAATTCAAGCGGGACTTGTCGTCGCCGGAGAAGGTGCTGCACACGCTGATCGCCTTTGCCAACACGGCAGGCGGCCTGCTCGTCATCGGAGTCGAGAACGGCACCAAGCGCGTGCGCGGGCTGCTCGATCCCCTCAAAGAGGAGGAACGACTCGCGAGTCTCATCAGCGACCGCATCGCTCCACGCCTGATTCCGACGATCGACGTGATCGCGTGGCGGTCCGCCCAGTTGATCGTGGCGGAGGTTTTTCCCAGTTCCAACCGGCCGCACTACTTGAAAAATCTCGGCCCTGAGGAAGGCGTGTTTGTCCGCATCGGTTCGACCAATCGCAAGGCGGACGCGGCGCTCATCCAAGAACTGCGTCGGATGGCATCGAACGAGACGTTCGACGAATCGCTACTGGCGGAGTTCGACTCGGAAGCGCTGGACTTCCGAGCAGCTTCCGAGTCGTTCCCGCAACGGGGCCGGTTGGCCAAAGCCGATTTGCAGACATTGCGGTTACTGATGCCCCATGGCCGGCGACTGGTGCCGACGGTAGGCGGATTACTGCTCTTCGGCCGACAACCGGAACGACGCTTTCCGGATGCGTGGATTCAATGCGGGCGGTTCAAAGGGGTCAATAAGGTGAAGCTCATGGACACCGTGGAGTGCCGTGGTGGGCTGCCAAAATCGCTGGAGGCAGCCTACGAATTCATAAAGCGGCATGCGATGCAGGGAATGACGATCGATGAATTAAAACGCGTCGAACAGGCCAGCATTCCGCTGCGCGCGGTGCGGGAGCTATTGGTTAACGCGGTGGTGCACGCCGACTACGCCCAGCAGGGCGCGCCGATCCGCGTCTCGTTGTTTGACGACCGGATTGAAATCGAAAATCCGGGGGTGTTGCTGACCGGGCTCACCATCGACGACATCCGCCAGGGTATCTCTCGGCTGAGAAATCGGGTGATCGGCCGGGTTTTCAAGGAACTCGGCTACATCGAACAATGGGGCAGTGGTATCCAGCGGGCCACGGCGGAATGCGAGGCGGCCGGGTTGGCCGCACCGGAATTCGAAGAGCGCGGCTTTCGTTTTCGGGTCACGGTGCGGCTGGAAAAACACCGGGCCGTGCAGATGGATGAGGTGGGCGCACACATTCGGAAACTATTCGCGCCGGACACGCCTGCAGCTAAGAACGGGCTGTCCACGGCCCAGATCGCTGCGGCCGTCAAGTTGACCACCCGTTCCGTCAGAACCCGGATGGGCAAGCTGGTGGAGCAAGGTTTGGTCACGGTTGTCGGGAAAAACGAGCGCGATCCCCAGAGACGCTATTTCTGGCGAAGCGGAGGCACGCCTCCCTCGATAGTCACGGACCGAGCTCTTTGATTCGCTTCAAACGTTCGTGGTTTCATCCACGGCGGTTGAAGCGAATGAAGCGAATTGATGACGCGAAACCCGGTTTTGGCGCAACATACTACTGTCAGGATATTGACCAGTCTCGGTCGCCACGAGGTATTCTTCCTCTGTAGACGCCCCCCCCGATTCGCTTCAGAAGTTCTCGCTTTGATCCATGTCGGGCAGCCAATTCTTGTTCAGCGGTCATTCGTTGGTGCTGCGGTGATTCATCGGCGGTGCCAGGGGCTGCGCTTCGCACGGAATACTACCGACTCAACTCCCTCTCATCCGGATGCCGGTTTTCCATCCGCCTGATCAGCGCAGCGCGAGCTTCCTCACGACGGGCTTTCTAACGGCGGCAGCGTGGGGCGTGCTCGCGTGGCAGTCACACAACTCGACCGCACCGTTGCTATGGACGCTCGCGACTGTGTCGATCGCGTGGTTGGCGCTCGGGTGGGCGATGAGGCACGCGGCGAACCCGCGATCCTCGACGATATGGGGGTTCGCCCTGGGCTTCCGGGTGATCGCGTTTTTCGCCGCCCCGGTGATGGAGGACGATCACTATCGTTTTCTGTGGGATGGGTATCGTTTCGCGGCCACCGGCAATCCCTACGCCGAGGCGCCGCAGGCACGTTTCACGGACGGCACCATTCCGTCCGAGTTCCGCGTGGTTCTCGACCGCATCAACCATCCTGACGTGCCGACGGTCTATGGGCCGGCGACCCAGTGGGCGTTTCGCGCGGCGCACGCGATCGCACCCGCGCGGCTGTGGCCGTGGAAACTGATTCTCCTCGGCGCGGAGCTAGTGATCTTTGCGCTGCTGTGGCCGGAGCTGAGTGCGCGCGGGCGGTTGCTCCTCGCATGGTGCCCGCTGGCGATTTTCGAGACGGGCTTCAACGCCCACCCCGACGTGCTCGCGCTCGCGCTGCTCGTCGCGGCGTGGCGGTTCGGAGCCCGCGGATGGATGGTGCCGGCGGGCGCGGCGCTGGGGGCGGCGCTGGCGGCGAAAATTTTCACGCTGCTGCTCGCGCCGTTTGTGCTGTGGCGGCTCGGGTGGCGCGCGGGGGTGGCGGCGGCCGGCGCGGTGCTGATATTCTACGCGCCCTTCTGGCTGCGGGGGAGTGCGGCTGATCTGACCGGGCTGCGGGCGATGGCCGAGGAGTGGGAATTCAACTCCAGCATCCATGCGCTCGCGGCCGCTGCGGCTTCACCCGCGATCGCGCGAGCGGGGTGCGCGCTCGTGTTTGGCGCAGGGTGGCTCGCGTTGTTTCTTCGCTGGAGAAAATCGCCGGGGCACGCGGGCGAGCTGCCCCCGGGTGCGCTGATCTACGGCGCGTTTCTCCTCCTCTCCGCGGTGGCGAACCCGTGGTATGCGCTGTGGCTGTGGCCGTTTGTCGCCCTGCGGCCTTCGGCGACGGGAATCGTCGCGCTCGCGGTAGTGAGCCTCACCTACGTCACGGGGCTGAATCTCGGCGACCCGGCCCTGGGAAATTTTTCACACCCCGTCTGGGTGCGGCCGGTTGAGTTCGGCACGATTGCAATCGCCGCGCTGTGGGACTG
>JANNEY010000392.1:0-3552 GCA_031379235.1 Opitutaceae bacterium
GTTGGCTCAGCGGCGGCGGGGCCTGACGAAAAAAAGAAAAGGCGCGCGTGATCCTCGCTGCGTGGGTGCGGCGGGGATGCGGCGGGGATGCGGCGGGGAGGGCGGGGCTCCTGCCCCCGCCGGTTTGGGCGCTGCGGGCGATCTCGCTTTCGCGGTGATCCACGGCGGTGTCGGGAGACCCCGCTCGACAGGAAGACGGAGAAACGAAAAAGGCGCGGATTGCTCCGCGCCTTTGTCGAAGTCGTCGCGGGCGAGAGCCCGCCCGCCCGTCCCGCTATTGCGTCTTCAGATACGCGGCGATGTCGGCCACATCTTGCGCGGTCAGGCCGAGCTGCTCGGCGCTCAACATCAGCGAGCGGCCCAGCGGTTGCCGGCTCTTGATCTTGTTGGCGGGAATCATCTGGGTGAGCCCACCCATCGACTGCACGATGGTCGGATCGCCCGCGCTGAGGACGATGCCATGGACCTCGCCGCCCGCTTGGAGCGAGAGGATGGTGCCGTCGAAGCCGTGGGCGATTTCTGCCGACGGATTGACGATGGCGTTGATCACGACCTCGGGCGTCTGGGCCTTGGCGAAGCCGGTGAGGGCGGGGCCGTAGTCGTTGCCTTTGCCATTGATGTTGTGGCAAAGCTGGCACGCTTGGGCTTTGTCCGCGCCGTTCTTCACGTTGCCCTTGAGCTTGGCGATCTCGGCCGGGGTGGGGAGTTTGGTGGCGGCGGCTTCGGGGACAATGCTCGGCGAAATGCTCACCGTGGCGGGATCGTAGAGCCCACGGCTTTTGAGGGCGTCGTCGATGCCGGCGTCGGGCCAGCGCGAGTTCTTGTAGTTCATCAGCCACCAGAACGCATGGGCCTTGGTCATACCCGAGGCTTTCTGCGCGATGTCGAGCAGCGCGTTGGCTGAGTTGTTGGTGGGAATGAAGCCCAGTGCGGTCACCGCGGCGAGGCGGTCTTTTTCGGGCAGCGCGTTGGCCGCGGCGCGAGCGGCGAAGGCGCTCTCGGCACCGACGGGCGTGAGGCGCCAGATCAGGTTGGCGTAGCTGGCGGGCCATTTCGCGGCGTCTTTGTCCGGTGCGATCTTGGCGAGCGCGGCGTAGATCTGCGCCTCCTTGCCGGTGCAGCCGGTGCCCCAAGCCTCGAGGTAGGCGCGGTCCTTGCCGTCGTAGCCCTTGGCGAGTGCGAGGAGTATTTCACGGGAGCTGTCGAGGGACGCATCGCGGAGAGAGATCGCAGCTTCGCGACGCACCGCCGGTGACGAGTCATTGGCGAGCGTCGTGGCGTGCTCAAGCACGCGGTGATTGACGCGGCGCAGGGCGCGAAACGCCGCGATGCGCATCATCGGATCGGAGTTTTTCAATTGGGACTCGGTTTGAGCGATCCCGTCTTTTCCGAGGTGCGCGAGGAGGAACACGGCGCGGCCGCGCACGTAAGGGTTGCTGTCCTTGAGGAGTGCGGCGACAGGAGCGACCGAAGCGGCGCCAGCATCGCGAAGTTTCATGAAGCCAAGCGCACGCACGTTGATCGCAGGGCTCTTGAGCGCGGCGATCTGGCCGGCGGTCGTGCTTACGTCGATTTTGGGCGTGGTGAGCTTTTTGCCTTTGGGTGTGATACGGTAGATCGCGCCGGCAAAACTGCTGTCGAGAGCGGCGTGACCGCCGGTGCGCGGGTCAAACCAGTCGGCCACATAAATCGCACCATCGGTTCCGACCGCGACATCGGATGGGCGGAACCACGTCCGCAAGTCATCGCCGCGGACCTTGCCGCGCGAAGAGTCGATGCCCGAAAAATCTTCGCTCTTGTTCGTCGTGAGAAATTTGAAGCGCTCGAGCTTGTAGCCCGCCCCTTCGGCCTTGGGGAAATAGCCGAAGACCACGTTGCGTGAGGTCTCGCAGGTTAGCAGCGCGCCGCGCCATTTGTCGCCCAATGCGTCGCCCTCGTAGGAGACGATGCCGGTGGGAGCGCCGTTGCCATAGACATCGCCCGCAGGCACAACGCCTGGGTCGTCTTGCCGCCACTCCGCGGTTGCGGTGGTCTGGCCCGGACGCTTGTCGGCGCTCCAACTGCGTTTGCCGTCGCGGGAGTTGAAACCGAGATTGCCGTATTCTTGGAGGAACGAAGTGCGTGCCGCCGGCGGATCGTCGTTGTCGTTGTGAAACACATCGCCAAACGACGTAATCGTTTGCTCGTAGGAATTGCGGAAATTGAAACCGATCGGCTCGACGTTCGTGCCGTCGGGATTCATGCGGAAGGCGGTGCCGCCGACGTAAACGTGGCCGTCGTCACCCGCTTTGCCGGCGTAGTCCGGCGGGCGTTGCTCGTGGGCGGCGATGCCGCCGCCGCTTTTCGCCGGATCGTAGTGGCTGCCGTTGCGGAACGTGCGGCCGGATTTGTCCGTGAACATCGCGCCGGCGTTGCCGTGGTTGAAGTAGAGTTTGCCGTCGGGCCCAAAGGTCACCGAGTGCAGCGAGTGGTCGTGGTTGCGCCCGTCGAAGCCCGTGAGCAGCACCTCGCGCTTGTCCACCGCGGGATCGAATTTCCCGTCGCGGTTCACGTCGGTGTAGACGATCAGGTCGGGCGCGCAGGAGACGTAGATTTTATTGTCGATGACGGCGATGCCGAGTGGTGCGAGGAGGAACTTCTCCTGCACAAAGACGCTGCTCTTGTCGGCCACACCATCGCCGTCGGTGTCTTCGATGATCATGATGCGGTCGCCCTCGGGATCGCGGCCCATGTGGCGGCGGTAGTTGAAGGCCTCGGCGACCCAAACCCGACCCTGAGAGTCGATGTCGATGTTGGAGGGATTGCGGAAGAGCGGTGTCCGCGCCCAGAGCTTCACCTCGAGGTCGTCGGGTAGCGCAAACAAGCCCGGGGGAATATACGCCTCGGGCGGATCAATCAGCTGCTGCGGGGCGGGGGTCTGCTTGGGCGCACCGGGAGCGGCAGGTGCCGCGCCGCCCTTTTTCTTTCCTCCTTGGGCGAACGCCATGGCTGATGCAAAGACAAGCACAGACAGCACGCACACGGCGCGCCGTAACGAAGAGGGGAATGAGATCATCGTTGCCACCAAAGACAGCGCCCGGGCGCGTGGCAATGGCGGGTTTTGGGTGAGCGGTGAGGCTGGTCCTGGCCGTTGGCTGGTGTAGCGTTGAACGCCTCAGAAGGTGAACGATTCCCACCATTCGGCGTAGGTGCAGATCAAAAAGCGCGCATCGATGCGATCCACGGGCTTCCTGAGCGCAACAGCCCCTCCGTGTTTTGACTGCGGCGTGTGTCGGTGAAAAGCGACCGGCGCTGCGAGGTGTTCGTAGCGAAGAAGTGCTTCAGGTCGGAAACCTTCAAATACGCTTTCGCCGACGAAGGCGCCCAATGAGGAAAATTCGCAAATGAAACCTCCGTGGCGGTGCTGGCACGCCACGGCTTTCCGGTTTGGCCGGCCCGTCGTAGGGGCGCGCCGCGTGCGCGCCCTGAGGCGTGGGCGGGCCGCGCCCCTCCCCAAAGCGGTAGGCCGTGGCGGGCACGCGCGGGGGGCGGAACGGAGAGGGGGGTCGGGGG
>JANNEY010000387.1:0-2943 GCA_031379235.1 Opitutaceae bacterium
GTGCTGCCGCCGACGGTCGGGCGCGCGCGGGTGTTGGTGCCGTCGGCATTGAACGTGCCGCGCTGAAAGCGGCCTAAGAAACCGTGCGCGCTGCGAAAATCGACCGCGGTGTCGGTGGTTGTGCCGTTCCACGGCGCGGGCGCGCGCGGACGCTGGTCGGCACTGCGCGAAAACGAGCGGTCCGTATTCAGCAACGCCGAGCGATCGAGGTAATCATAAATGAGGACGACGCTGCCTGCGCCTTTCGCGAACGGCGCGCCGGTCGTGAGCGTGCCGCGCACCTCGCGCGCGCCGCCGTGCTGCGAGTCGGCGTAGCGCGCAGTCAGCTCGGTGCCGGTGAGGTTGCGGCGAAGGAGGGTGTTGACCACGCCCGCCGAGGCATCGGTGCCGTAGATGGCGGAGGCGCCGTCGCGCAGAATTTCGAGCCCGGCGATGGCGGCGGTGGGGATGACGTTGGTGTTGACCGAGAGAAACGGCGCGCCGCCCTCCGGCCCCGTGACGGGATGAGGCGCGAGGCGGCGGCCGTTGAGGAGCACGAGGGTGTTGCCGGAGCCGAGACCGCGCAGGCTCACCGTCGAGATGTCGCCGCGGATGCCCGCGCCGCCGTTGCCGCTCTCGCTCACCGGAATGCGGCCCGCCTCGGGGAGAAACGCGAACAGCTCGGCCGGCGTGGAGACGGCGCGGACCTTCACGTCGTCCGCCGTGAGCAGCGTGAGCGGCAGCGCCTTCTCCTGCTCAACGCGTTTCAGGAATGAACCGGTGACCGACACCGCCTCGAGCTTCAGGGGGCTGTCGATCACGCGGGGCGCGGGTCCGGCGGGCGCGACGGTTTGGGCGACGGCGAAGCTGGCGGTGGTCAGGACGATCAGCGCACGGAACAGGAACAGAGCGGCGGGAGTTCTCATGGGGTTGGGGAAAGTTTGAGGGTGGCGGTCTCGCCCTCGATTTCGAGGCGCGTGCCGAGGGCGGCGGAGAGTTTTTGCAGCCGCCCGAGGATTGCGCGGGCCTGCGCGCCGGTGGCGAGGGAAGGCGCGCCGCGCGTCTCGTAGAAACGTTTCGCCGGCGGCTCGCCCTCGCCGCTTTCATTGAGCGCGACAGGGCGGAGCGTGAGCGCGGTGAGCTTGCCGCCGGAAAACTCCGCATTCGCGATCGCGCTCTCCCACACCTCGGGCAAATAATATCCCGGCGCGGTGATAGTGTGGAACACCAGCCCGCCGAGATCATAAAAAATCACGCCGCCGCGATGCAGCTCGATGCCGTGCAGCAGCGGCGCGCCATGCGAGACGAACGCCGTCGCGCCCGCCTCGATGCACGCACGAGCGAAGCGCCGCTTCCATTCGGGCGTCACGCGGTTGTCCGTTTCCCAGTAGTGATCGTGCTGGTAGGCGATGACGACCTCCGCCGAAGCGGCGGCGGCGCGCAAACTCGCGAAGACCCGCGCCGCGTCCGTCGCCTCGATCTCGCCGGTCTTCTCGTCGAGGCGGACTTCGTTCACGCCCGCGCGATCGGCCGTCGCCCCGGCGCCCTCGCCGATTTTGCCCGAGGCAAACGACACGAGCGCCACGCGCCCCCGTGGGGTTGCGATTACGGCGGGCGCGCTCGCGGCGGCGAGCGTCGCGCCCGTGCCCGCGAAGACGAAACCCCGCGCGCGCACCGCCTCGATCGTGCCGAGGATGCCATCGGACCCGAGATCGAAGGCGTGGTTGTTGGCGAGCGCGAGCAGGTTGAAGCCCCACTCCTTCAGCACGTCGGCCACGACGGGTTTGGTCGCATGAAAAAACTGCGTATCGCGCGTCGGCCGTCCCCGGCCCACGTCGATCGAGGTCTCCAGATCGGTGAACACCACGTCGGCCGCGGGCGTCGCGAGCGCGGCGCGCATGCCGGCAAACTTCCCCGGGGCGACGCTACGCATATCGTGCTTGATCAGCGCCTGGCCGGTGAACGTGATTCGCAACGGCGCTGGTTCCGCGCCCGGCATTTTTGCAACATGCAAAGCCAAACCCAGCACGATCAAGCTCCGCAAGCACCGGGGCAAGGTTGGTCGCATGGGGGTAAAATCTGGCACGCGCGCCAGCGTGGCGAGAAATTTTTTACCGACGCCGCACCACGGGGCGCATCTCAGTTTCTTGCACACCCCGTGTGCAGGGCGGGCCTTCTCGGCGGCGGCAGGATGCCGCCGCCACCTAGCTTGCAAGAAACTGAGATGCGTCCCGCACCACGCCGCTCAGAACCCCGCCGCGACATTTGTCCGCCGCGGGTCGGCGTAACCGGTGAGCGTGCCGTCGGCGTTGAACTCGACGGCGTTTAGGCCGCCGAAGTAGCGGCCCGTGCCCGCGGCCTCGCGCAGCACGACTTTCCAGCCGCGCGCGCGCAGCGCCTCGGCGTCGGCGGCGGGAAACGACTGCTCCGCCTCGAATACCTCCTCCTCGTCGCGACGAAACGGCGCGGAAAAATGCACGCGCGTGTCGCCAATTGCTTCGGCCAGCGGGCGGTTGAACGCGAGCCGGTCGAGCAGCGCCTGCAACATCGCCGTCGGAATCCGTGCCGCCCCGGGAATGCCAATCGCGAACTGCGGCTTGCCGCCGCGGAGCACGATGGTCGGCCCGATGGTGCTACGCGGCCGCCGGCCCGGCGCGATCGCGTTGACGCTCTTCAAATCCGTGAAGGTGAAATTACTCATCGAGTTGTTCATCACCACGCCCGTGCCCGGCGGCACCACGCCCGCGCCGAAATGCAGGCTCTGCGATTGCGTGGCGCACACGATATTGCCCGCGCGATCGACGACGATGAAGTGCGTCGTCGCCGCCATCGGGCTCTCGTAGAATTCAGATTCGGCCAGTAGGGCGGGCTTCAGCCCGCCATCGACAACAGGCGCACCCACCAAGGGGGGGCGGAAACCCCCCCCCCACCCCCCAATAATTTTATTGACGGGCCGCGCGCCCA
>JANNEY010000429.1:0-16040 GCA_031379235.1 Opitutaceae bacterium
CCCGCGTTTGCCGCGCGCGGAGCGCACGGCCCACCCTTCCGACTGCATCGTTCCGGCTTAGAGCCTATCCCAATGACTCGACCGCTCGGGTTCGCCAACGTGGGTAGGGCGAGGCGGCCCGCCGAGCCACCTGCGCACGACGGCACACCGGGACGGTTTGCCCTACCTGGCGCAGTGGTTACTTCGGATCGGCTCTCACTGCGGGCCGGTGACCGCCTCGCGCACGAGCGCCGCAATCGGCGGCGGGAGATCGAGGGCGAGTGCGGCTTGCTGCGCGGCCGGGGTCATTTTTTTCCAAGTCTTGCGCAGGATATCGACAAACTTCTCGCGCGGGTAGTCGGCATGCTGCGTGGCAAAGGCGCCGATTTCGTTTTCGAGAAACACGAGGCACGCCGCATCCTCAAGCGCCTGCGTGCCGGCATTTTTTTTCAGGTCGGTCTTGGACACCCACGTCGCGACTTCGTCGGCTTCTGGCGCGGGCACGCCGGCGGCCAGTAAGAGTTCGCAAGCACGCTCAGCTTGCTTGACGTAAAGCGAGCGCCGCCACGCGAGGTAGCCCGCCTTGCCCTCGGGAAAGGTGGCGCGCGGCGTGAGCCAGCGTTCGAGGTGCTGCGCGCGCGCGGCGAGCCGCAGTGCTAGCGACGCGTCCCGCACGAGCCGCACGACCCACGCCTCGATGCGCTCGCCGTAGACGAGTTCCGCCGCCCGCCCATCAGCCGCGCGCGCGGGATCCGCGGCGTGAGCAGCGTCGATGAGGTGGCGGGCTCGGGCGTAGGCGTCCATGCAAGCCGCGGAGTGGACACCGGTGCCGGTGCCACCGCAAGCCGAGTATCGGCCGTCCCGGGCCGCGGCGGGTGGGGCAGTTGAGGGTCGCGTGAGTCGGCTGCGCCGCTTCTCCTCGGGGGGATGAACCCACTCTCCTTCTCGCAACTAGTGCCGATCCTTCAGCTTGCGATCGGCCCGGTGATTTTGATCTCCGGGGTCGGGTTGCTGCTGCTTACGTTGACGAATCGTTTTGGGCGCATGGTCGATCGTTCTCGGGCAATTATCCACGAGCTTCTGGAGGGCGGGCAGGCGCCGGATGTGATCGAAAATTTACGGGCGCAGGTCGGGATCCTCCATCGGCGCGCCCGCATCCTGCGGCTTTCGATTACGTTGGCGGCGGTGACGGTGCTTGGGGTGGGGGTGTTGATCTTGGGATTGTTCGTCGCGGCGTTCTGGCAGCTGGAAATCGTCGGGCTGCTGGTCGTGATTTTCTGCATCGCGATTCTCGGCCTGATCGGGTCGATGGCGGCGTTTATCTCCGACATGAATCTCGCGCTGAAGGCAGCGCAGCTGGATTGGAAACTAATCGAGCGGCGCGACGGGAATGGAAAAAGCGCTTGAAATCTTGCGCCGGGCGGCGGTGCTGCGTCTTCTCGCCGCGGGCCAGATGAACGAGACTATTCCCCCCGACTGCCGCCGCTGCGGCGTGTGTTGTTTCTCCGCGTCGGCGGAATACGTGTGGGTGCGCGGCCAAGACTGGTCGCGGCTCGGCCTGGAGGCGGACCGGCTCGCGCACTTTATCGGTCACCGCGCGTTTATGCGGATGCGTGACGGGCATTGCGCGGCGCTGGAAATCCGCCGCGACGAAGCCGGCCGCGCGGATTACTACTGCACGATCTACGAGCGCCGCCCGCAAATCTGCCGCGATCTCGGGCGCGGCTCGCCGGAGTGCCTCGGCGAATTGGAGACGAAAGCCGCCACCGTGGCGGCGGCGGTCACGCGCCCCGGGGGGGCAAACGCGGGCCCCGCTTCCTCTGCCGAGGGGTGAATTCGTCACCTGCCGGTGCGTAGCGCGGGCTTCACATGCGGGCGGCGATCCGCTGCGATGGTGGTAGTCCCAACCCGCGCACCCGCCATGCCCACCTCCCGTTTGCTTGTGTTTCGCTTTGCTCCACTCTGCCTCATCGCCGCGATTGCCTCCGCGCAGACGGCGCCCGCACCGACGCCCACTGCGGCCGCGGCCGCTTCGGCCAAGCCCACGGATGGCACCACGCCGGTCGAGCTCTCGCCGTTTCAGGTGCGAGCCGAGGACGACGTGGGCTACCAAGCCGCCAACACCACCAGCGGCTCGCGCCTCAACTCGCGCCTCAAGGACACGCCCGCCGCCGTCTCCGCATTTACGCCCGAGTTTCTGGCCGACATCGCTGCGACCAACCTTGAGGAGATGCTCGCGCACGCGACGAACATCGAGGTCGACGTCGAGGACGCCAACGCCGGCTTTAACAACCCCGCCGGCCGCGGTGCCGACGGCAACGATTTCAATTTTCGGATGCGCGGCTCCCCCGCCGGCGCCTCGCGCGACTTCGTCGAGTCGAGCGTCCCGGTCGATCTCTACAACGTCGAGCGCGCCGAGGTCGCGAGCGGGCCCAACTCCATTCTCTTCGGGCTCGGCCAGGCCGGCGGACTCGTTTCACTCAGCGGCAAGAAGGCCAACCTCTCCCGCAACCGCACCACGCTCAAGTCGATGTTCGGCAGCTGGCATCAGGAGCGTTACGAGGCGGACTACAACCGCGTGCTCATCCCGAAGAAACTCTCGGTGCGCTTGCTCGGTCTCTATCAAAACAACCAGGGTTGGCGGCACTGGGATTTTAGCGATCAGGCGCGCTGGACCGTCGCCGCCGCGTATCAGCCCTTCAAGACCACCACCGTCCACGTCTCCTACGAAAAGGGGCACATGGACAACAACCTCACCCTCGGCTGGAACGGCCAGGACCAAATCACCGCGTGGCAAGACGCCGGCAAGACGCTCACCGACGGCACCGTGGCGCTCCCCGGCCTCAACCGCTTCAGCGCGACCAACCAGCGCTTCACCTTCGCCGACCAAAACCGCACCATCTACAACTATCGCGGCGAGTTCCAGACGGTGAACCGCTACGGGGTCGAGACGCTGTTGCCGTCCTCCGTCTCTCCTTACGGTTACAATCTCACAGGCCCGGGCGGCACGCGCCACCAGACCTTTGAGACCCGGCAAATCACCGTGCAGCAGCGTCTGCCGGCGGGCCTTGTCGCCGAGCTCGCTTATTTCCGCAACATTGCCGACGTCGAGGCCCACGGCATGGCGATCGCTGGGGCCAACCTCCGCGCCGATCCCAATCCCACGCTGCCGCGCCCCGATGGTGCCGCGGGCACGATTCCGAATCCCTTCGCCGGCCGCCTCTACTTCGAGTCCGTCTGGTTCAAGGACCGCATCAAGACCACCAACGAAATTTACCGCCTCAGCGTCGCCGCCGACTTCGGCAAGTCCAACCGCTGGTTTGGCCACCACCGCGTCGCCACGCTCGCCGAACTCTCCACGCAGGATCGCCTCCGCCGCTGGCGCGATGAAATCCTCGTGGACGATCGCAACATCCCGATCGTCAACGCCACGACGGCCGAGAACGCCCAGAACCAGCTCACGCGGCGAAACTACATCACCGAAGGAGACTACACGACCTACTACGGCGCCGACCCAACGCTCCCCGTCGCGCCGTTCACCTACAACGGCAGCACCTACACGAGCACCTACGCCTCCCGCGCTCGCGCGAACACCCAAACGGTGAAGGACATCACGAGCACCATGTTCGCCGCGCAGAGTTTTTGGTTGAAGGACCGCCTCGTCACGACCGTCGGTGCGCGCCGCGACGACATCAAGTTCAAGAACGCGCAGGAGGAGCGCGTCACCAATCCCAACGATCCGCGCGTGACCTCCAAGCTCATCGCCGCCGGCGAGTGGTATTTCGACGGCACCCACGTGCGCCACCACTACACGCCCACGACGTTCACCGCCGGCGCAGTCGCGCATGCGACCAAGCGTCTTTCGCTCTTCTACAATCTGTCGCGCAACAACGGCCAGCCGCGCTTCGACCGGACCGTGCTCCCGAACGGCGACGTGCCCAAGCCCACCGAGGGCCGCGGCCGCGATTTTGGCCTCATGCTTGATGTGCTCGGCGACGACCGCCTCTTCATCCGCACCACGTGGTTCGAGACGCAGCAGCTTAACGACTCGCCGATTCTTCCCGGCAGCAACGCGCTCGGCGTCGACAACCTCCAGACGATGCTCACGCAGCTCCTTACCACGCGGAAAATCTCGCAGGCCGACTACGATCGCCAGGCGGTCACCTGGACCTCCGCGTCCATCGACATCTTCACCAAGGGCCTCGAGGTCGAAGTCGTGGCCAACCCCACGAAGAGCCTCACGCTCCGCGCCAGTTACTCGCACTCGGAGCGCCGCCGGGAAAATTTCTTCACCGAAGTTTTCGACTTCTTTGGCACGCGCGTGCCGCAGTGGCGCGCGTTGTTGAAGGACAATCCCGTGGAACTCGCGGCGTTTGAAACCGCTGTGCGCGACCTCTACAGCGAGCTGGATTTCCAGGTGGACCGGCAGAACTCACCCTTCGGCTCGCGTCCGCACAAGCTCAACGGCACCGCCCGCTATGCCTTCCGCGAGGGCGCGCTGCGCGGAGCCTTCGTCGGCGGTTCCGTGCGCTACAACGGAAAAAACTTCATGAGCTGGGACAAAGCGACCGGCCACATTTACTGGGGTAACGAGTCGGTGCTCGGCGACGCTTTTGCCGGCTATCGTTTCCGTCTCCCGTGGGCCAAGGTCCCCGCGACGGTGCAGCTCAATGTGAAGAACGTCGGCAACCACTACCTCGCGAACGTCGGCCGCTACAACGACAACTACACCGGCGTCCGCCGCGTGTATCTGAACGAGCCGCGCAGCTGGCGCCTGACGACGACGCTGGATTTCTGAGCCCCGGGCATCATGGCGCCGGGGGGACCGCGAGCTTCGCGCCCTCCCACCGCGCCACGATCGCGGGCGCGGCGCAGTGGCCGGTGACGTTCACGCTGGTTCGCACCGGATCGATGAGCGCGTCGATGCCCAGCAGCAGCGCGAGGCCCTCCATCGGCAGGCCGAACGAGGGGAACAGCGCGGCCAGCACGACGAAGTTGCCGCGCGGGATCCCGGCCACGCCTTTGCTCGTGAGCTTCAGGGTCAGCAGAATCATCAACTGCTGCTCCAGCGTGAGGGAGACGCCCGCGGCCTGCGCGACGAAGGACGTCGCGAGCGCGAGGTGGAGCGTGCTGCCGCAGAGGTTGAGGCTCAGGCTGAGCGGCGCGACGACGCCGAGGATCAGGCGCGGCACGCCGAGGCGCTCCATGTTCTCCAGGGTCTGCGGCAGCGCCGCGGCGCTTGAGGTCGTGGCAAACGCCACGAGAAACGGCTCGCGGCTGTGCGCGGCGAAGCGCCGCAGAGGCACGCGCGCCAGCACGAGCGCGCCGCCGATCACGACGAGGAGGAAAACGAGTTGGGCCGACCAGGCGGCGCCGGCGAAACGCGCGAGGCCGGCGAGGGCGTTGAGCCCGCCGCCGCCGATCGCCGCGGCCATCGCGGCGAAGATCGCGGCCGGCGCGAGCAGCATCACGAGGCGCGTGAAGCCAAACGCGATGTCCGTGAGCGAATCGATCACGTTGAGAAACGGCCGGGCCTTTTCCCCGAGCATGAGCGCGGCGAGGCCGAAGAGCAGGCAGAAGACGACGATCTGCAGCACGTCGCCGCGCGCCATCGCATCCACGATGCTCGTGGGAAAGGCGTTGATGAGGACGGTGAGGAACGAGGCCGGCGCTGCGGCCGGCGCGACCGTTTCGCGCGGTAGCGCTACGCCCTCGCCGGGCCGGAAGAGCGCGGCGGTGAACCAGCCGAGCAGCAGTGCAACCGTGGTGAAGACCTCGAAGACGATTACGGCCTTGAGCCCGATGCGGCCGAGGTGGGCCACACCACCGGCGCCCGCGACGGCGCGCACGAGCACGCCGAACAGCAGCGGCGCGATGATCGCGCGGATGAGGCGCAGGAAGACGTCGCTGATCGGCGTGAGTTGCTTCGCGAAGCCCGGCGCGGCAAACCCCAGCGCCACGCCGGCGATCGCCGCGATGATCATCCATTGCGCGAGCGAGACACGGCGGAGGGCGGGAAGCATGGGGGCGGACGACTCAGCCTTTGGTCTTCAGCTCCTTTACGAACTTCTCCGCTTCCTTGATCGCGGTTTCCATCTCGGCGATGAGGCGGGTGATGTCGCCTTCGAGGGCGCGGTTGGTCGTCGCGAGCTGCGCGAGGGCGCGGGCGTTGAGGTTGTGCTTCAGGTAGAGCACTTGGTCGCGGAAGGTCGCGAGCACGGGGTCCATGCGGTCGGCGGAGCGGCGCATGAGGAGGAGGAGCGCATCGTAGTTGCGGCGCGTGCCGTCGAACTGCTTCTGGCTGTCGGCCTTGAGCGCGGGGTTGGTGTATTGCGCGAGCTCGTTGCGCCACTCGCGGAAGAGCGCCTCGGCCACGTCCTCAACGGCGGCGATGCGCGATCGGACTTCCTTCGCGCGCGTCTCGCTGCGCTGAAACTCCTTGTTGAGCTCGTCGTATTTTTTCTGGAGGTCGCCGCCATCAGTCTTGGCCACGGCTTGGAAGTGCGTGAGCGCGTCGGCGAACTGCTGCTTCGCGTCAGCCTGCGCCTCGCGGGTTTTGTCCACGCGGTCGGCGAGGATTTCGCGCTTGGCGACGCCGATCTTTTCCATCGCGCCGTAGTAGGCGGTGGAACAGCCGGCGAGGAGGAGGACGAGCGCGATGGGCAGGGAGCGGAGCGTGCGATTCATGGCGGGGAGGAAGCGGGGGTGGGCGAACGAGACACCGCTTGCGCTCCCGCTGCAAGCCATCCGCTCGCCCGGCCACGCGGCCCGCGCGCTAGCGGCTGAGCGCGCGATCCACCGAGGCCTTGCCGCCGCCCAGCACGAGCAGCGCGAGAACCATGCCCATAGCCAGCAAGTGAAACTCGACGCCCTCGCCGGCCTGCTTGCCGGTCCAGTTCATGAAGAAGCCGTTCGCGAGGTGCATCTTCGCCGCGACGAGCATCACCGCACCGAGGCCCAGTGCCGCGAGCCGCGTGCCGGCGCCGAGGAGGAGCATCAGCCCGCCGACCGACTCGATCAGAATCACGAGCAGCGCGATGATCCACGGCGCGCCCACGGTGCCGGTGAGCCAGCCCATGGTGCCGGTGAAACCGTAGCCGCCGAACCAGCCGAGGGTCTTTTGCAGCCCGTGCGGCAGGATCATGCCGGCGAGGGCGAGCCGCAGGAAAAGCGGCGCGATGGAATCGCCGGTGGCGGCGAGGGCAGAAAAGGGCTTTGATAGTTGCATACGCAACCAAGCAAGCGATGGAAGTTGCACATGCAACAAAAATCTCCACCGTGGCCCGCATGAAGCCCTCCCTGCCCGAAACCCACCTCGAGGCCTGGCGCCGCCTCTACGTCTCGTTCTGGCGCGTCTGCAACGTCGCCGAGGCCGAGCTGCAGGCCGCCGGCCGGCCCTCGCTGACGTGGTATGACGCACTCTACGAGCTCTACCGCGCGCCCGGCCGGCGCCTGCGTATGAACGAGCTCGCGCGGCAGGCGCTCCTGAGCAAGAGCGGGCTCACCCGCCTCGTGGACCGGCTCGAGCAGGAAAAGTTGATCGAGCGCCGGGCGTGCCCGGAGGACGGCCGCGTGCAGCACATCGAACTGACCGGGCGCGGCGTGGAGACGCTCCGCGAAATCTGGGCCGTCTATCGGGCGGGCATCGCTCGGCAGTTCGCCGCCCACCTCACCGAGGCCGACGCCCGCGATCTCGCGCGCATCCTGACCAAGGTCACCGCGGCGAAGCCGGCCGGCTGAGCCGTGGACGCGGGCAGCGGGGCCGGCAGCGCGCTATTTCCCTTCCTTCGCCCACTGCTTCATGAGCGAGATGTTTTTCTCGGCGACGGTCTCGCCCTTGCCCTTTGCGGTGCGACCGCCGGTGTAAACCAGCATGTCGCTGTCATACCTCGCATCGCTTTCCGGGCCACGGTCCTTGGTCTCAATCATCCAGCGGTCGAGGCGGGCGCGGAGTTTTTCCAGCGTGGCGCGGTGGGCGGGATCGGCGGCGAGGTTTTTCACCTGCCAGCGATCGGTCGTCCACTCGTAGAGCTCCTCCGGCGGGCGGGTCGGCGCAAACAGCAGCGACTCCGCGAGCGGATCAAGTGTGCCGGCGTCGTGCAGCGCGCGCAGGGCCTGCACGATCGATTTGCCGTCCTTGTAGGCGTTGGGCTGGAGGTGCGGGCGCTGCGGCAGAAAATTGCGGATGTAGAGGAAGCGGTCGTCGCGCACGCTGCGGAGGCGCTCGACCGTCTCGTCGCAGCGGTCGCGCGCGGCGAAGGCGAATGGCCGCGGGACATGGCCGGGCGCGAGCACGTTTTTCCCCTGCATGATGGCCGGCACCGCAAGGCCCGCGGTGGCGAGCGAGGTGGGCCCGAGATCGATCAGTTCGACGAGGTCGTCGCGCACCTGGCCGCGCGGGACACCGGGGCCGCGCATGACGAGCGGCACGTGCGTGCCCTCACGTAGAGGAACTGTTTGCCGCGGGCGTGGCTGATGCCGTGGTCGGTCGTAAAGATGATGAGCGTCTGATCGAGGAGGCCTTCGCGTTCGAGGCGTGCGATCACGTCGCCCACGTGCTTGTCGGTGAAACGCACGGCGTCGAGATACGCGGCCCAGTCGCGCAACAGCACGGGATCGCGCGGATAGTAGGGCGGGAGCGTGACCTTCGCCGGATCGGTCGCGGCGCCAAACGCGGTCGCGGCCCGCACGGAGAGCGCCTGCGCGGTGGTGTCGGAGCCGCCGCGGAGTTTCCCGCCGGCGAGCTGCACCTGCATGAAGAACGGCTGGCCGGCCGTGCGACCGGCCCAGTCGGAGGAATCATAGATCTTGGGATCCCACTCGAAATTGTAGTCGGTCTTGCCGAGGCCGTCGCCGCCGGCCTCGCCGTCGGCGGATTTTTTCTTCGCCGCCTTGGCCTTGCCGTTGCGGCTGATGTTGGGGAGCCCGCTGCCGATGCAGGTGTAGTAGCCAGCGGCCTGGAAAAGCATCGGCACCGGCACCACGCCCGCGGGCAGATTGATCTTTTCGGTGCCGCGACCGCTGCGGTGGTGGTGCGCGCCGATCGTGGTCTGATACATCCCCGTGATGAAGGCGGAGCGGCACGGCGAACAGACCGGGGCCGTCGTGAACGCGCGGCTGAACCGCACGCCCTCGCGGGCGAGCCGATCAACGTTGGGGGTTGTGATGAGCTTCTCGCCGTAGGAGGAGAAGTCGGCCGACATGTCATCGACGATGAACCAGAGCACGTTGGGCCGCGGCTGGGCGGCGGTGGCCACGATGGCGGTGGCGACACACGCCATCGCGAGGGTGGCGAGGAAACGGAGCGGGTATTTCATGGGGAAGGAAAAGGAGGGGCCGAGAACCCAAAGAGGTGGTGGCTCCCCGGCGACATGCGAGCTAGGCGCGCTGCATCAGCGCCACAAACATTGCCTCGAACTTCGCCCCGTCGATTGCGCGAACGACATTGACGTCGGGTTCGCCGAGGCCGGGACCACCGCCGGGGGGCCAGCTCAGCGTCGCGCCGTAGCCGGCGCCGTGATCAGTCGCGATATCGAGGGCGACCCAGCTCGTGTTCGTCGCGAGGCGCGAATCGAGGAGCACGGCAGCGGCGACTTCGTCCCACATGGGGTAACCGACGCTGGCGAAGCGCGCGAGATAGCGCGCCACCGCTGAGCCGCCGGTGCTGGCGCGCTGCGCGAGTTCGGCCGTGAGCTTGGTGTTTACGGTCACATCCAGCGGGACGCAGGTGATGTTTTTCCAACCGGCGCGCAGCATGATCGACGCGGCCTCAGGATCGAAGCGGCAGTTGAATTCCACGCGCGGGCTGTGGAGGAATTGCAGGGAAAACTCATCCACCTCGGAGATCGCGGGATTGAATGACGCGCCCATGAACACGAGGCCCTCGGCGTTGGCCGCGAAATTTTCGTCGAGCCGCGCCGCGAGCGCGAGGTTGGTAAACGGCCCCAGCGCGAGAATCGTGACGGCGCCGGGAAACTCGCGGACCTTGCGCGCGAGAAACACCGCCGCGATCTCAGCGGCGGGTGCCGTTTCGGGCTCGCCCTCGGCGAGTGGCGGCACGACGTCGGCGGCGTGGTAGGTGGGCCGATGCACCGTGTTGTAGTCGGGCCACTCCTCCATCCACGCCCCCTTGTAAGGCAGCTTGCCGTGGATCGTCTCCCAGCGGCGCGTGCCTGCCTCGGAATTGACGAGGGGGTAGGTGGCGCCGGGCACGACGGGCACCTCGGTGCGGCCGATGAGCTCGAGCAGGCGCAACGCGTGCGCGACATTTTCCTTCATCCACCCATCGCCCGTCGGCACCGTGATGCCGAGCACTTCGATGTCCGGCGACTGCAGCACCATGAGGATCGACTGGAGGTTGGAGCCGCCGGGACCGAACGTGTCCTGGTCGATGATGACTTTGCGTTTCATGGCGGGGGCGGTGGTCGATGTTCTGCCGGAAACAACGCCTCGAAGTGAACCACGAAACATACGAACAACACGAAAAGAAGCACTCGCCGCTCGACCTCGAGCGGTGCGCGCGCCAACGTGCCTTCCCCATGAAAACACCCCGCCTTGGTTTCCTTCTCCTGCTTGCCGGTGCGCTGACGCTGGCAGCGAGTCTCGGCCGTGCCGCGGAGCCCGCTGGCCGCGTCTACGAGCTGCGCACCTACACGGTTAATCCCGGCAAAATGCCCGACATGCTGGCGCGTTTCCGCGATCACACTCGCCGTATTTTTGAAAAGCACGGCATGACCAACGTCGGCTACTGGGTCCTCGCCGATGTGAAGGCCGGTGAGCCCGAGAAACTCGTCTACCTCCTCGCGCACAAAAATCGCGAGGTCGCGATGGCGTCGTGGAAAAGCTTCGGTGCGGATCCGGAGTGGCAGGAAGTGGCCAAGAAATCCGAACTCAACGGCAAGATCGTCGCCAAGGTCGACCGCGTGTTCCTCGCCAGCACCGATTTCACGCGCGCGATGGACGCCGGTAACAAGCCCGGCGGCGCGGCGCGCACGTTCGAGATGCGCACCTACACCACCCTCGAGGGCCGGCTGGCCGCGCTCGACGCCCGCTTCCGCGACCACACGATCGCGCTCTTTGCGAAGCACGGGATGACGAACCTCGGCTATTTCCACCTGACGGACGCCGACAAGGGCGCCGCCACCACGCTCGTCTATTTCCTCGCCTATCCCAGCCGTGACGCCGCGACCGCCTCGTGGAAAAATTTCCGCGAGGATGCCGCGTGGGCGAAAGCCCGCACGGCGTCGGAAAAGGACGGTAAGATCGTCGCCAAGGCGGACTCGCTGTTTCTGACCCCGGTCGATTTCTCCGCGGTAAAGTAAGCAGCGAAACGGAACGGCGGTTTCCAACCGCCGATGGCGGACCAACCGGGCGCTTGGAAAAGCGCCCTTCCGCCCCGCCATCGTGATGGGACGACATGGCGGCCGTGGCGGACAGGCGTCGGCCGTGCCTTGACCACGCCGCGCACACCGCCCTTCGTGCTGCGCATGAATCTCTCCCCAGAAGAAATGACGTTTGTGCGTGAACTCGTGAAGGGCTCGCGTCAGCGCAGCCAGCACGTGAAGTGGACCGACCGCGATGGCACGGAGCGGATGACCGTGCTCGCCCCGGCCGAGGCCGCGAAGCTCAATGGCTTCGCGCACCGGCTCAAAATCTCGAAAGGCGAGGTCCTCCGGCAAGTGGCGCACATCCCGAACGCGCAGGTCGCGCCCGTAGTGCCGCCGCCTGCGACCTAGAGCGTGTTTTCAAAATGCTTGTCATCGCGAAGTGCGCGAAGCGCGCCGTGGCGATCCAGCTGGATTGCTTCGGCGCCGCGCAGGGCGCGGCTTCTCGCAATGACAGAATTTGAAAACACGACCTAGGTGGGATTGCTCGTCGGGGGCGAGCTGCATCCCGTGCGCGGCTCACGCCAAAACGCGCCGCAGACTGTCGAGGTCGAGGATGCTCGCGAGCGATTCCTCCTGCACGACGGCGGCGGCGAGGGCGGCTTTCTCCTTTTGGAGGGCGCGGATTTTTTCCTCCACCGTGCCTTCGGCGAGGAGGCGATAGGCGACCACGGGCTGCGTCTGGCCGATGCGGTGCGTGCGGTCGATGGCCTGGGCCTCCACGGCGGGATTCCACCATGGGTCGTAGAGAATCACGTAGCTCGCGGCGGTGAGGTTGAGGCCGAAGCCGGCAGCTTTGAGCGAGAGGAGAAAAACGGTTTTCGTTTTGTCGCGCTGGAATTCGTCGACGAGCTCGGCGCGGTTTTCCGTGGCGCCCGTGAGCATGAGGTGCCCGATGCCGGCGCTATGCAGGCGCACGCGGATAATTTCCAGCATCTCGACGAACTGGCTGAACACGAGCACCTGATGGCCCTCGTCGCGCAGTTCCTCGAGGCGTTCCAGCAGCGCGTCGAGCTTGGCGCTCGGCAGATGGCGGTGCGCCGGATCGATCAGCCCGGGGTGGCAGCAGATCTGGCGGAGGCGGAGGAGGCTCGCGAGGATGTTGAAGCGCACCGAGTCGAGGGCGCGGTCGGTCGCGATGCCGAGGAGCTGGGCGCGGGCGCGCTTGAGCTCGGCGTCGTAGAGTTTCCGTTGCTCGCCCTCGAGCTCGACCACGATTTCGTCTTCGGTGCGCGGCGGCAGATCGGGGGCGGCTTGCGCCTTGGTCCGGCGGAGGAGGAAATGCCGCACGCGCCGGTGCAGCCGTGAAAGCGCGGCGGGATCGGACTCGTCGTATTGGCGGCGGAACGAGGTCTGCGTGCCGAGCAACCCCGGCTGGGCAAAGGCGAACAAGCTCCAAAGATCCGTGAGATGATTCTCGATCGGTGTGCCCGTGAGCACGAGCCGGTGGCGGCTCGGCAGGGAGCGCGCCGTGGCGGCGACTTGGCTGCCGGGATTTTTGATGAACTGGCCTTCGTCGAGCACGACGGCGTCCCAGGTCTGCTGTTGAAACCACGCGGCGTTGATCCGGAGCTGCGTGTAGTTCGCGACGAGGAGCTGGGCATCGGAGGAACCGGGCCCGAGGCGAAGCGGATTGAAGGTGACCGCGTGGAGCGACGGGGCGAAGCGTGCCGTTTCCACCAGCCAGCCATGCGTGACACTCTTTGGACAGACGACGAGGACGCGCAGCGGCGTGTTGTCCGCGCGCGGCATGCCAGCGAGGTGCAGCAGCCACGCGAGGGCCTGCACCGTTTTGCCGAGACCCATGTCGTCGGCGAGCACGCCACCGAAACCCAGCGTCGAAAGATGCGCGAGAAACTGAAACCCCTCGCGTTGATAGGGCCGTAGCGTGGCGCGCAATTCCGTCGGCACTTCCGGCGGCACCGCCGTGGCGAGGGCGGTGACGCGCGCGCGCAAGGCCGCGGCGAGTTTCGCGTCGCGGGATTCGAGACTTGCGGCTTCGGCGGCAAGTTGGAGGGCGTGAAGCTTGTGGGTCGTGGGCTTGCCGGTCGCCAGCACGTCGGCGGCCCCCAACCCGAGCCGGTCGAGCGCGGCCGCCGCCGGTTCGCCCGCCGCGCCATCGGCCAGCTCGATGCGGCGCCAGCCGGTGCCGGGCAGGCTCACCCATTTGCCACGGGCCTTGAGCAGCAGCGCGATCTCGGCGGCCGTGAGCGTGTGATCCTCGACGCGGAGGGCGACCGTGAGATCGAACCAGTCGCGTTGCGCCGCGTCGGCCGGCGCGGCGGAGAATTCCACGTGCGCGCGCAGCGGCGGGCCGAGCAGACCCGTGAGTTGCGGTGACGCTTCGACGGCGAGCCCCGGGGGCAACGACGCGTGCCACGCGATGAAGTCTTCGGGAAACGTCTTCGTCGCGTAGCGCGTCCACGAATTTTCAAACGCGTTCCACGTGACCTTGAAATCCGTGAGCCGCGCGGCCGCGAGGTGGGCGACGCCAAGATCGAATTCGAGCACGGGATCGTCGGAGAGCCGGGCCGACGGCGCGCCGCCCTTGGTCCACTGCCAGCCACCGCCGCCGCACCAGTGTTGCGAGCACGCCGGGTGATCCGAGGTCGCGAGCAGCTGAGCGTGAAAAAACGCCGCGTGGTATTCCGACTCCGGCTCGGTGACCCAGCAGCGGAGCACCGGCCGCAGCGTTACACGGCGCACCTTCAACTCCAGCGAACTCGGCAGGCGCAGGCCGGCCGCGCGCAGCCGCATCATGATTTTCGGATCGTTGAGTCCGGCGGTGGGCAGCGTGCGCGCGGGCAGGGCCGGCGGGCCGCGCCACACGCGGCCATCGAAAAGATAAATCGGCTCCGGGTGGGGCGCGATCAGCTTGGCCGCGGTGGCGTCGCGGCCGTCGGGCGTCACGAGCCGGAGGTCGAGCCGGTCCGGACCCTGGGTCGACATCATCGCCTGCGGCTGCAGCGGTTCGGCTTCGAGGGCGAACGGCGCTTCGTTGGGCAGACAAATCGCGGGGCGCGCCGCCGTCGTCCGCAGGAGCGCTGCGGCCATCGGCGGATCGAGGCCTTCTCGGGCGGGCTGGTTGAGGTTGGCGCGCAACTCGGCCGCGAGGGCGTTGCCAAGCGCGGCTTCCGCGAGCGTGAGGTGCTCGAAATCTGAGGGCCGCGCGCCGCCGAGGTCGCGCAGGAGTTTTTGCGTGGGTGCGCGCCAGGGATTTTTGGGCGACGTGCGCGTCTCGATCCGCAGGCCGCCGTCGCTGAGCAGGCGCGCGCGCAGGCCGACGAGGCCCGCGGCGGGATTCGGCCGCGCGGCCGCGGCCATCTCATCGGCCGAAGCGAGCGCCCGGCGCCAAACTGCGAGCTCCTGCTGCACATTCTGCTCGTCGATCGCGGCGCGGACGGCCCGCGTGTCGGTCATCGGCCGGAATACCTCGGGGATCGGTTCGCCGGTCGTCTCGTAGTGATGCGCGAGATATTGCCAGAGCGCCCAGGGATCGGCGGGCGGATGAGCGCGGTCCCACCAGCCCGCAAATGCGAGCTCGTAGAGCGTGGCGCCGGGCGGCGGCGTGTAACGGAAACCGTGGCGTTCGAGCCGGCCGGGAAAAAGCGTGTGCCGGTCGTTCGCAAACTCGGCGAACAACGCCGAGAGCTGCGCCAGCTGGTTGCCCTCGGCCTCGGTGAGTGGCCGGCCAATTTTCGTGGCGAGGACGGGCGTCCATTCTTCCCGAAACGTTTTTTTCCGCGGCCGTGCCGCCGGCGGCGGCGGCAGCGGTGCGGGCGGCACGACGGCGGGACGGGGCGTGTCGCCTTCGCTCTCGACCGTGGTGATCCATGAGCGCGCGGCGGCGTAGGCGTGTTTGCACTGGACGCGCACCGGGCACGCGCACGTGGAACTCCATTTGCCGCGCGTGTAGAAGAGGGTGAGCTCGTAGGGCTCCTGCCCCTGCACGACCGCCTGCACAAAATGATCGGCGGTGGCCCGCACGTCGTGCACGTGGCCATGCTCCCAGTATTCCTGGCCTTGCTCGCGGGTGCGGTCGTCGAAGGTTGCGATCCAGGCACGCAAGACGGCGAGCGCATCGGGCGCCCGCACGCTGCGGACTGAAGGCGGGCGCGGTTTCGGCATGGGAGCGAGGGCCGGCACGAAGCCGGCGTGACTCAATACACCTTGTCTTCCAGCAGCGCGAAAAGATCGGCCTCGGTGATGCGCGTCTGCTGCATCGTGTCGCGTTCGCGGAGCGTGAACGTGTCGCCCGGCTTCTCGATCGTGTCGAAGTCGATCGTCACGCACCACGGCGTGCCGATCTCGTCCTGACGGCGGTAGCGTTTGCCGATGTTGCCGCCGTCGTCATAGAACACCGCGTAGCGGCGCTGGAGTTTCTTGTAGAGCGCATGGGCGCGCGACGTGAGCGCCTCCTTGTTTTTCAGGAGCGGGAGCACGGCGACCTTCACCGGCGCGATGCGCGGCGAGAGCCGGAGCACCGTGCGTTTCTCGACGTTGCCCTTCTCGTCCTTCACGTCTTCCTCCGCGTAACCGGCGCAGAGCACCGCGAGCAGAATGCGATCGACGCCCACGGCGGGCTCGATCACGTGCGGGACGAATTTCTTCTTTGAGGCTTCGTCGAAAATTTCCTGCGGCTTGCCCGACGCGTTGGCGTGCTGGGTAAGATCGTAG
>JANNEY010000438.1:0-7034 GCA_031379235.1 Opitutaceae bacterium
ACCGGAACGCGCGAACTGCGCGGCCGTGGCGTCGAGTGCCGCCTCGAGGAGCCGGCGCGCGCCGTCGGTCTGGCCGTAGCGCCAGCACGCGCGGGCGGCCCAGTAGGTCATGCAATTCCACGCCGGGCCGCGCCACATGCGGCGCTCGAACTTCGGGTCGTTGGCCGCGACGGTCGCGATCGGGTGCGGGGTGGAAAATTCGTGCGGGTTGAGCAGGTGCTCCGCAATCACGCGCTGGGCCTGCGCCGCACTGGCGGCCCCAACGACCACGGGCCACATGCCCTCGAAGGCGAGCGTGGGGCGGCCGGGGCGCTTAATGACCCAATCGTCGTAGAAAAATCCCGTCGCCTCGTCCCAAAGTTTTTCGCGGATGAAAGCGCGCAGCGCCGCGGCCTTGCGCTCCCACTCGGCGGCGGGTTCTCCGCAGCGGCGGCTCCAACGCTCCGCGTGATCGTAGAGCATGAAAACGTGCGCGCACGCATCGACGGCGGCGGCGATTGCGGGTGGGCGTGCGTCGTAGCGCACGCCTTCGTCCATGCCGCTTTCCCACGTGTTCTCCTTTTGATCGAGATAGAAAAAACCGCCGCCGGGCACCGCGCGTTTGGCCTCGAACCACGCGATCTGGCGGCGCAGCGCGGCGAGGCACTCGCGGAGAAATTCCGCGTCGCCCGCAATCGCGACGTAGTCCTCCGCGGCGACGACCCAGATGGGCGGGAAGCCCTTGAAATTTTTCCACCCAGGCTGGCCTGTCGCGGTAAAGGTGATGATTCCAGGGATGAGACCGTCGGCTTGCTGGCCTGCGAGTTCGTTGACGATCTGGCGGCGCACGTGCTCGGGCGAAGCGCGCACGGTGTCGAGCCGCTCGTGCGTGAGATCGATGTGGCCGAACACCCGCCCGCCCTCGTAGCCGGGGCCGATGGACTGGTAGGGGTATTTGAAATGTGCGAGCGCGGGAAAAATACTGCGACCGTGCAGCCCGGCGAGATAGTGCAGCATCGGGCGCCAAGCGGCTTTGCCGGGGCGCTCGGCTTCGCGCAGCAACGCATCGTTCAGCGCTACGCCCTCGGGGGTCGCCGGCTCGGCGGCCGAGAGCGCGGCCGCCATCGTGAGCACGAAGGTGAACGCGAGCCGACGAGTCATCGCGTGGCGGCGAGGTAGTCGCTCAGGATTTCGACGTTGCGATTGAAGACGTGGCTGCCGAGGAAGCGGAAGCCGGGCTGGAATTTAGGCTGGCCGATGAGATCGTGGCCGCCGCGGCCGCTGCCATACGTCGTGATCCAGCGGCCCTCGGCGTCGAGATCGCGGAGGATTTCGCGGACGCGCTTTTCCAGCTCGGCGGGCGAACCGATGGCGGAGCGCAATTCGCCGCCGGGGAGGACGGAGATGAGTTTGCCGCTGTCAGTGAAACGCGGCGTGACCGTAGCGGGGCCGGGTGCGCCAGTTGAGAGGCGGGCGAGTTCTTGTTCCAGTTCGTCGACGGCGGTGTCCTGTTTCCAGCCGTAGTGGGGCGGGAGATTTTTGTCGTCGTAGGTGAGCTCGTAGAATCCGGGCGCCTTGGAGCTGCCGCTTACGCCGGGCGGGCGGAGCATGTAGAGCGGGCGGTTGGTCTGAAGTTCGTAGTAGCGGGCCATGCGGCCGTCCGGGAGGCGGCTCTTCCTCAGATAGGCGAGCGCGCGCGGGATCGGCGCGAGGTATTTTTTGTCGCCGGTGAGGCGGTAGACTTTCATCAGCGTGCGGATCGCGTCTTCGGACTCGAGGCCGCAGATCGCGGGCGGCTCGAACTTGCGCGCCCAGATCGGCTGCATTTCGTAGCTGTATTGCTGCGCCCACGCGGGCTGCGGGTCTGGGAGCTGCGCGAGGATCAGGAAATCACCGAGGCGCGCGAGCGCGGCGCGGTAGCGGGCGTCGCCGTAGATTTCAGCGACGGTGAGCAGCGTGTCGGAGACGGTGCCGGCGAGGCCGTCGTTGAGGGTGTAGTAGTCCCAATAGTTTTGATTCGGCCACTGGCGCGGCCAGGGATCGGGGAAGCTGGCTTGCTTCGCGGGGTGCGGCGCGACGGGGGCCTTCCAACCCTGCGGAAACGCCCCGACGGGAAACTGCGCCTTCAGCAGCGCATCGAGGGCGAAGAGCGCGGCGTCATGAATCGCAGGGTCCTTGAAACCGAGCGCGCGATCGAGGTGGGCGAGGAACAGGATGGCGGACTGCGTCTGATTGTCGTCGAGCGAGGAGTGGTTGCGGCCGGAGCCCCGGCCGTTGCGATACAGCGCGACGTGGCTGCCCTTCGGATTGAAGTCGATGGTCTGCGTCCAGCCGCCGGACTGGAGCTGGCCGTAAACGAGCGCGCGGCCGGTGTCGCGCGCCGCGTCGAGGTAGAAACGATCGCCGGTGGCCGCGAAGGCTTTCAAGTAAGCGAGGCCGACGGCGGGCGTGCCCGGCGGCTCGACCCAAAGCTGATCGGCCGTGCCGACGCCCTCGCCCCAACGCTGCTTGAGATCCAAGCTGTAGTAATAGGTGTAGCCGCCGTGCGCGGCGACGTGGTCGTGGAAGTAGGTCGCGGCTTTTTTGAGCGCAACGACGGCCTCAGCGCGGGAAATGGGTTCGGCGGCGGTGAGCGTAGCGGCGAGCGCCAGCGATCCGATGGCGGCGGCACGGACTGTTTTCCAAACTGATTGGCCGCAAAAAGGCGCAAAGATCGGAGGGCGATGGCGGCTTTCAAGGCGCCTATAGGTGCTCGGGCGATCCACGTCGGCTGGACGAGGCCCTTTGAGTTTTTTGTGGCCAATGGATTGGGAGGTCAGGATGCCGCGCTCGGACAAAGATGATTTCATGGGTAGTGGTCCGGTTCCTGTTTTGTTTCGTGGGAGAGTTTCCAACTGAGGTCCTCGACCCAGGCGTTGTGGTTAAAGTTGCCGAGCCACTCGCGTTCGTGGGCGCGGCGGAAGCGGAGGAGTTCGTCGAGAGCCGCTTTGCCGCGCTCGGGCGTGGACGCGGGGTCGGCGAGCGTGAGCTGGGCGGCGGCACGCGCGGAAAGCTTGGCGTGCTCGAGGCCATCGCGCAGGAAACGCACGCGCGCCGCCGCGGTCGCGTCGTCGGCCGCGGCGGTGGCGGCTTGGGCGAGAAGTTTTTCAGCGGGCGCGAAGCACTCCGGCGGGAAGACGACATGCGCGGCCTTGGCCCACGTGCGCCAGCGGATTGCGACGCGGTCGTAGAAGGCGCGCGTGATGAGCGGACGGTGTTCCATCGTGTAGCGTTCCCAGAAATCGAAGTAGTTCTTCACCAGCCCTGCGGCCGCGCCGAAACCGGAAAAATATTCCGCGAGCAGCGCATCCGGATCGGCGTCGGGGCGCGTGTGCAGGCGCATCAGCAGGTAGAGTGACGTGCCCTGCGTGCTCCATTGGCCGGTGAGCGAATCGAAATCGGTGCCGGCCATCCCCTGCTGCGCGGCATGCCGGAAGTCGTCGGCGAACTGGTGCGCGAAAACGAACGGCATACAGTAGCCATCCAAAAAATAGTTGGTGCGCGCGAGGAGGCGCGCTCCGGTGTCGCGCCAGCCGGCCCATTGGGACTTATACCAATCGTGTTCCTCGTCGTCGCGCGGATACCAGCCGGCGGACGGGCAGTAGCCGAGCAGGATGTGCTCGTTGAGCTGCACGCCGGAGGTCGGCGCCTGAAAGTAGTTGAAGTAGGCGTAGCCGATGGCGGTGACGCGCGGGTTGTGCGGCGCGGCGAGTGTCTGCACCGCGAGGGCGAAACGCGCGTAACGATCGGACATGAAGCGGGAGCCGTAGACCTTGAAGTTGGGCGCGTAGAACTTCATGGCGTCGGCGGGCGTCGGACCATCCCACGCCGCGCAGTCGGCGCATTCGCAGCCGCCGACGATGTCGTTTTCGACGACGTTGATGAAGTCGGGTGCGCCCTTCGCGCGCCACTGTTCGACGATGGCGCGGTGCAGGCCGGGATTGGAAACACACATCGAATAGCGAGCGCCGGTTTTCACGGGGCCGCGCTTGCCCTTGACGAGCTGAAACCACTCGGGATGGGCCGTGCCGTGTTTTTCCCACCAGTCGGTGAACGCATGGCCGTAGCTCGGGCGCTGGCTGCGGCCCATGCGATGGCGGCGGAGGAAGACGGCCTGATCGTGCGCGTAGTCGGCGGCGGCCTTCGCGGTGAAGCCGAGTGCCGGATGGTCGAACTTGAAGCTCGTGCCCGGCCGCACGTGGCGTTGGAAAAACGTCGGCGTGACCGTGGCATCAGCGTCGCGCGCGACGAGCGTGCGCGTCTTCGGCACATGCGTGCCAAGCTCGCCAGGCCAGAGCCAGCGCACGCCTGCGTCGCGCTCGAGCCACTCGTAGACGCCAAAGAGCGTGCCCGCCGACGTATCGCGATCGAGCGGATCACCGGCGGGGCTGTCGCGACCGGCGATGACGAGCACGGCGTCGCCGCTGGTGCGCAGCGTGAACGTCTCGGGCGCTAGCTGGTTCGCTTCGATACCGCGATCGCGGGCAGCGTTTGTGTCGCCGAGGTAGATGCGCGGCGTGGACGGCGCCTCGCGCTCGGTGACGACCGCGAGCTTCGCGCCGGTGGCACGCTCGATGTGCGCGACGAGTTCTTGCGCCGCGTAGCGCACAACGGCGGACGGCGCATCCGGTGTGACGACGGTCGCGACCGCACGGCCTTCGCGGACGAGAGTGACAGCGGCGCGCAGTGCCGGAGACGCAAGCAAAGCGACGAGTGCGCAGAAAATAGCGCAAGGCTTGAGCCCGCGCTCGGCGCCAGCATCCCGTTTCAAGCGCGGGCTGAAGCCTCGCGCTACCGATTGAAGGTTCGTTCTCACAGGTCGAAGGTCGCGCTCACGATGAATTGCCGCGGATCGATGATGCGGTAGCCGTTGGGCGAGCCGTCGGGAAAGGCGCTGATGGCTTGGAGGCGGCCGTTTTCCTGGAGGTTGCGCACGTTGAGTTGGAACGTCGCGCCGACCTTGCTGGAAAAAACTTTCGTGCGGTAGCCGACGAACGCGTCGGCATACAGGTTGGCCTTCGCATAGACCGGCCGCGTGCGGTCGAGCGCGGTGATTTGCGCGGGCAGGCTCTGCACGCCGTAGTAGCCGATGGCGCCCTTGTCCTCCCAGCGCAACGCGCCGCCGAGGTTGAAGCGCTTCAGCCAGCGTTGATCGGTGATGCCGCCGAGCTGGAAGTTGGTGCTCAGGTTGGAGCGGTATTTTCGGATCTGCGGGCGGCTCTTGCCCTCGTTGGCCTTCGCGATGGCGAGTTGCGCGGTGACATTACCCGTGAGCCATGCCGCCGCGGTCTGGCCGGCGTCGTAGGAAGTCGTATACCACGGGCGGCCGGTATCGAGGTCGATGAGGCTCGTCCACACGGGCATCCGCTCCGCCATGTAGTCGGTGAGATCGCCGGCGACCTTGGCATCGATCGATTCCTGCTGGGTGAAGTTGAACTTCAGCGTCCAGTAATTCGTGGGGTTGAAATGCACCTCGATCTCCTTGCCCTTGGCGACGAGATCGTCGGTCTGCGAAAGCGGCGCGCCCTGGCTGGTCGTCGCTTCCTGCAGCGCCTTGATCGTCGTGAGCGGCAGTTTGATCGCGTCGGCGACGCGCTGGTCGAGGTCGGCTTCGGAGAGCGTCGTGCCGCGGCGGAGCGCATCGCTGCGGATCCAATTGCGCGCGCGGAGATCGAGGCCGAAGGGGCGCGAGGTCGTGAAGTCGAAGATGTCGAGCTTCACCGCGCGCGTTGCGAGGGTGGCCGAGGTGCCGTTGCGCGAGTTGATCTGCTTCGTCGTGTATTGGTTGGCGCGCACGATGAGTTTGCCGGCGAAAAGATTGAGCGAGAAACCGTAGTCCTCGCCCTTGCCCGCGGGGTCCGGGAGCGAAGCCGCGTGGAGATTCATCGCGGGGGACGAAGGCAGAAAACTATCCGACTTGTTCGCGTGAAGGTGGAACCAGCGCAATGGCTTCACCACGACTCCGGCCGTTTTGGTGCGGCCGTCGCGCGCGAGCCAGTCGCCGGCCTCCCAATGGTTGTCCCACTCGAAATCATGCGACTTCGCATCGGCGAGCAGCCGCGGAGCGACACCACGCCGCGTGTAATTGCGATCCTCGCGGAGGCCGAGGGTCGTCACTACGCGGCCTTGCACGAACTGGCTCTGCACCACGCCGCCCTCGGTCTTGAGGATGCGCTTCACGTTGTTGGTGCCGGCGGTGCTGTCCACTGACGCGGCGCCGCCGAGCGTCACGGGCTCGCGGCGGAAGACGCCGGTCGCGGAGTTGCCCCACACGTAGTCGTAGGTGCCGGCGCGGAAATCTGACGGCGCGTAGTCCACGTTCTGGCCGGTGGCGTCGCCGACGTAGTATTGGAAATAATTCCGCGAGATCGTCGGGGAGATCTGGTTTTGGGGGAGCGGGCCGGCGTTGCCTTGGTTGGCACGCGGCACGCCGGCGGCGAGCCAGGCGTGGTCGCTCACGATCGCGTCGCGGTAGGCGAAGCGGCGCGTGAGGCTGTATTTGTATTCCCCGTAGCCCGAGACCTGGTGCTGACCGAGCCAGCGCAGGATATTTTTTTCCTGCGTCAGATCGAGTTTGTAGGCGAGTTGGGCGCGGTAGGTGTCGGTGCTGAGCGGGATGTCGAAGGTGTAGCCGCCGACGATGCCGATATTGGGCCGGAGGAAATTCGGGTTCACGGAGCCGTCGAGCAGCCGCTGGTTCACGTCGACCTGGAGGTAGCCGACCGCGCCGGTGCCGGCCTGGCCTGTGCCGTAGAGGGCGCGCGAGCGGCGGTCGGAGTTTTCGCGGAACCACGCGACCTGCGTGGCGAGCATCTGGCGCGGGGTGCTCAGGAAGACGTGCTCGAGCTGAACGTTGGTCGTCGCGGTGCGCTCGTAGGTGCGGTTCATCGCGGCGAGGTTGATCGAGGACCAGTCGTAGATGCTCTTGTCGCTCACGGTTGCGTCGCTCGCGAAGAGCGGCTGCGTCGCGCGGATGGAGGTCGGTGCGGTCGTCATGAGCCGCGCTTGATCGAGCG
>JANNEY010000439.1:0-1895 GCA_031379235.1 Opitutaceae bacterium
CGCATCGATGCCCTTTTCCTTTTCGAGCATCACGCGTAAATCCTCGTAGCCCGCACTGCGATAGCCCGGCGTCGCCTTGCCGTGGTGCTCGTCGACGATCTGCTGCGCGGGTCGGCGGCCGCCGACGCCCTTGTAGTAATACTTTTCGAGACTGAAGGTCTCCGCCGGATCCGCGATCGCGACGACCTGCGCATCGGCCAGCGCGAGCAGGGCCTTCAGGTTTTGCGTGCCGCGTCCGCCCACGCCGACGATCGCAAGGTTCACCTTCTCACTCGGCGGCACGAACCGCGGACCGCCCAGCACGTGCCGCGGCACAATCTGAAACGCCGTGATCGCAGTGGCGGTCGTCTTGATGAACTGCCGGCGCGTGGAGGCGTTGATCTTCATGAGGGAAAGCGGGAGTCTTTAGCGGGAACAAGACGGTTGAACCACGAATGGACACGAACTGACACGAAGAAAATTACCCGCTGCACGCCCGATGTTCGTCCTTCCGGCTTGAGCCGGACTAAAAGGATATCCGCCGGCCGCCTGAAGGCGGAACTACGAACAGCCGCGACGAGCTGCGAGAAAGCGGGCGGCGCTGGCCGGCATCGCACTGCTTCGTGTGCATTCGTGTCCATTCGTGGTTTCCTCTTCGTCTGAGCTCGGACTCAGATTTTCAGGAAGAGCTTTCTGCGATACATCCACCAAAGGATGAGCCACAGGACCGCGAGTGTCGCGCCGCCTTGCAGCAACGGCTCGAAGGCGGCGCCGAAAATCCGCAACGCTTTCACTCCGAGGTGCGTGGTGAGATTTTTCGAAACGTAGTCGTTGAACCCATGCGCAAGGCAATACGCCGCGATCGAGTTGGCACCGACCACCACGAGCGGAAAGGCCCAGCCGCGTTTGCCACGCAGATCGATCGCGAGATAAAACGTCGCGAGCAGCAACAGGCACCAGCCGCCGCTGTAGAGCACCCAGCTCGGCGTCCAGATGCGTTTCACGACCGGGCAAACACCCAGCGCGCTGAGCGCCGCGCCCGCCGCGAGACCAACGACGCCCGCGATGGCGAACCAGCGAATCTTGGCTGCCGCGTCGCGCTCGCTGCGCAACACACCACCGGCGATCAGGCCGAGGATCATGGTGCCCAGCGTCGGGACGAAGCTCAGCGTGGCGTAGCCGCCAGAGTGAAAGAGAAAGGGCCGCTCGCGCGGAAATAGATTCAGCCACCACGTGTCGAAGGCCGCGGCGAGGTTGCTGCCTTTTTGCCAGTGCGCCGCGAAGCCCTCGAGACCGTGCGCGCCGAGCCACTCCGTTTTCACACCCACGGCGGCGTAGTCGAAACCCGGCGCCGGCACCGGCCACGCCACGAACGCCGCCCAGTAGCCTGCGAGAATCACGCCCAGCGCGATCCACTGATCGCGCAACGGGCGCAGCCCGAGGACGAAAAGAAAAACGTAGCCGAGCCCGATCTGCGAGAGCGTGTCCTCAAAGGTCCAGTTCGTCGCGTTGCGGCTTACGGAGCGCAGAAACACGCCCAGCAAAATCAGCAGCAGCGCGCGCCAGCCGGCATGCAGCGTCATTCGTGCCGGCGTTTCCCCGCGCGCCGCGCGGCTCGCGATCGAAAAGGGCAACGCCACGCCGACAAGAAAGGAAAATGACGGCTGGATCAGGTCGTGCAGCGATGCGCCGATCCACTCGACGTGGGTTTGCTGCGCCGCGAGGAACTGCCAGAGGCCGCTCTCGGGCACGGCCGTCGCCACCCGCTTCAGCCGCAGCGCCTCGGCCATCATCAGCAACATCACGAAGCCCCGATACGCATCGATCGAGGCGAGTCGCGCCGGGGCGGGCGCGGGCGCGGGCGCAGGGGTGGGGTTCATGCGGGAAAGGTCTGAGGGTGGAGCGCGTTGACCTCA
>JANNEY010000458.1:0-8613 GCA_031379235.1 Opitutaceae bacterium
GTCCCTGCCCGCCGGGATTTGAATGGACGTTCTGAACCGGCGGGCAGGGACGCCCGCCGCAACGCAATCGCGCGAAGGCTCGGCTCCGGCCACGGGCCTCTTTCGGTGGCCTCTGCCCCCGCCGTTTCCCGCTCGCCGTCCGCCATGCGCCGCGGGTAGTTCTGCCTCCCCATGAAACTCCGCCTTACCCTGCTCGCCCTGGTCTCCGCGCTGGTGCTGCGCGCTGCCGATGCGCTGCCGGTTTTCAACGCCACGCTCACGATGGGCAAGGAAAGCCAGTTCGTTCTCGTCGACGCCGCAGGCAAGACCAGCGGATTTCTCAAGCTCGGCCAGTCCTTCGCCGGCTACAAACTCAAGGCCTACGACACGAAGTCCGGCGTGCTCGAGGTCGAACGCGACGGCAAGGTGTCGCGCCTCACGCTCGTGTCCGAGGCCACGATCAAGCACGCCGACGCCGCCCCGGCGCGCGCCACCGTCGCCGACGCCGAGGCTGTGCTCAACGCGATGAACTTTGAGCAGATGATGGAGAAAACCATGGCCTGCGTCCGCAAGCAGCAGAGCGCGATGATGGAAAAAATGATGGGCCAGATGGCACCGGCCGGCGGCGATCGCGACGCCGCGGTGGCGTTTCAAAAACGCGTGATGGACGAGCTGATGTCGGCGATGAATTTCACCGAGATGAAGGGCGAGGTCGCCAAGATCTACAGCGATGTCTTCACCAAGGACCAGCTGGTCTCGCTCGGGGCGTTCTACCAGTCGCCGGCCGGGCAGGCGTTTTCCGACAAGCAGCCCGAGGTCTCGGAAAAGATGAACGCCGTGATGATGCCGCGCATCATGGCCGCAATGCCCAAGATTCAGCAGATGTCGAAGGACTTTGCCGCCGAGCAGATCGCGAAGAAAGCCGCGGCCGGTGGCGCCCCCGCCGCTCCGCCCGCGCCCGCGCCGAAACAGTGATCGGAAGTAGGGCCGGTCTCTGACCGGCCCTCGGTGCGGACACTCAGGGCGTGAAAAGTGCCGGTCACAGACCCGCCTTACTTCATGCTCAGCGCCGCGATGACCTGCGCGTGCAATTCGGGGGTTGCGGCTGCGACGGTAGACGCCGCGGGATACGCCGCGCCGCCTTGCCAATCGCTAATCACGCCGCCGGCGCCGCGGATGATCGGCACGAGCGCGGCGATGTCCCATGGGTTCATGATGGGATCGAGGCAGAGATCCGCCCAGCCGGTGGCGAGGAGGAGATAACCGTAGCAATCGCCCCACGTCCGCACGAGCCGGGCACGCCGCGCGAGCGCGTCGTAGCGCGCGCCGTCCTGATATTTCTCCGGATTAAAGGGATCGCTGGTGAGGAGCGTGGCGTCCTCGATGCGTGTGGTGGACCGGCATCGCACGCGCTGCCCGTTCAACTCGGTCGTGACGCCGTTACCGATCACGAGTTGGTTGAGCACGGGCTGATGAATGCAGCCGAGCACGGGCTGGCCGCGGTGCAGCAGCGCGATGAGCGTGCCCCAGAGCGGGAGGCCGGTGATGAACGCCTTGGTGCCATCGATCGGATCGAGCACCCAGACAAACTCGGCGTCGGCGCGCTCGCTGCCGAATTCCTCGCCGACGATGCCGTGGGCGGGAAATTTTTTTGCGATGCGCGCCCGCAGCAATTCTTCCGCCCCGCGATCCGCAATGGTGACCGGCGACTGGTCGGGCTTGATTTCAACGGTGACGCCCGGCTGCAAAAAATACGGCCGGATAAACGCGCCGCTTTCGCGGGCGAGTTCGAGCATGAAGGTGCGGTAGGGCGACAGTTCCACGCTGCGAGACTGGCCCACGGAACACACGGAACACACGGAAAAAAGGGTGATGGTTCAGTTTGATTTGTCATGGCGAGGCCGGATTGGCGGGCGTGGCAATCCATCTGAAATTCCGGCTGGATTGCATCGTCGCGGCGCTCCTCGCAATGACAGCGAAGAACCAAACTGGCCGACGGCCAAAAAAAGGTTCGGTTTCCGAGCCCCCGTGTGTTCCTTGTGTTCCGTGGGCCACGCCTGGACCGAGCAACCGATTTTCTTTGTCGATTTCGAAGGGAGCCGAGCGTCGGGGATTTTGGAGTTTGGCGTGGTCGAGATTTTGCGCGGGAGCGTGATGTCGGTGCGCACGCGGTTGTGCCGGGCGAACGGCCGGGTGCGGCCGGAGGATGTGGCGGTGCACGGCCTGACGGAGGACACGCTCGCGCGGCATGCCCCTTTCGTCGAGGAGTGGAATTATTTTTCGAGTCTGCGCGAACTGGGTCCGCTCGCGGCGCATTACGCCGGCGTGGAAAACGGCCTGCTCAAATCCGTCTGGCCCTATCCGCGCAGTGTGCCGGATTTCGCGCGGCCGGGGAAACGCGTGGTGGATTGGGGCCCGTGGGTGGATTCGGCGCGGCTGTATGCCCAGCTCTACCCGAAACTCGCATCCGGCAAACTCGAGCTGCTCGTCGGCGCGTGCGGCTTGCAGGCGCAACTCGATGCGCATGCGGCGGCCTATTGTCCGCCGGAGCGGCGCCATTACCACGCCGCGCTCTACGACGCCTTGGCGGGCGCGCTCCTGCTCACCGGCCTCGGCCGCGACCCGCAGATCGCGGGGCTCACGATGATGCAGCTCCTCGCCCTCAGCACGCTCGACGGCGAGAAGCGCGACGCACTGACGCAGGGGAATTTGTTTTGAGGCACGCTCATGTCCGCTACAGCGGTTTCAGAAAAACTGTAGCCGACATTCCCCGACCGGAATAATAAACAGGGGAGCGAAACAGTAAGATCGGGAAGGCCGGAAAGAGCGGAGCTTCGCTTCCCGAACTCCCCGATCTTCCTGTTCAACTCGGTTCGGGGCGTTGGCTTTCGGCTACAGTCATATTGAAAATGCTCTAATCCTCGCTCATCGATTTGGAGTATCAGCGAAGATTAGCGTTCCAAATTGTATTTCTTCAGACCTGAGAGCTGCGCGAACACCCGTAGGACGAAGAGCGGATTTGTCGTGAGGTAGCGCCAGCCCAGCCGCCGCGGTTCGGTGCCGAGCCGAAACAGCCATTCGAGCCCGCTGCGTTGCATCCAGCGCGGCGCCTGGGGCACGCGGCCCGAGTGGAAATCGAAGGCCGCGCCCACGCCGATGAGCACGCCGGCGTCGAGTAGTGGCCAGTGCGCCGCCATAAATTTTTCCTGCTTCGGCGTGCCGAGCCCGACCCAAATAACGTCGGGCCGGGTCCGCGTGATCTCGGCGCGGAGCGTGGCGAGCTCCGCGGCTTCGAGCGGCCGAAACGGCGGTGAAAACGTGTGGACGACTTCCAAGCCGGGAAAACGCGTGATGAGTTTCTGCTTTAGATCGTCCGCGACACCTGGCGCACCGCCGACAAAGCTGTGCCGCAGTCCCACCGCGCGGCCGGCGTCACACACCGCGAGCATGAGGTCGGGGCCGTAAACGCGTTCGACCCCGCGCGGCCCGAGCCAGACGAGCGGCATGCCGTCGGGCGTGGTGAGCCACGCGGCGTTGTAGATTTGCCGCAGCTCCGGATCGCGCCGCGCCTCGGTCAGCCCGTGGGCGGTGCCGAGACAAATGTAGCCGCGGCGCAGTTGGCCGCGCACGCCCAGCACGAGATCGCGCGCCTGCGCGAACGTGAGCGCAGAGACGCCGATGCCGGTGACGTTGTAGCGCGGGATGGAATCCATCGCCGGCGAGTCAAAGCCGCCGGCGGGTTTTCACGAGTGCGAAACACGCGCAGGGCGGAACGGTCCCGCGCCGGCGGGATTCCGCGGCGCCGGCAAAACTGCGGCGAGCACGCGGGCCTTGCGCTGGGCCGGAGGACTCGTGCAATCTGTTCGGTTCCCATGGCCATTGTCAGTCTTCTCGATGTCAGCCTGAGCTTCGGTGGCGCGCCGTTGCTCGATCGGGTCAATCTCCAGATTGACCGGGGCGAACGCGTGTGTCTCGTCGGCCGTAACGGCGCGGGCAAGTCCACGCTGATGAAAGTCATCGCCGGCGAACTCAATGCCGACCTCGGCCAGGTTTTCCGGCAGCAGGGCGCGGTGTTTTCCACGCTACGGCAGGAAGTGCCGGCTGGTCTCAGCGGCACGGTGCAGCAGGTCGTCGAAGGCGAGGGCGGGGCCTACGAAGAGCACAACGACTGGGAGCGCCACGACCGCTGCGAGCGCCTGATCGAACAGATGGGGCTGCCGGCGCAGCATGAATTTTCCGCGCTTTCGGCGGGGCAGAAGCGCCGCGTGCTCCTCGCGCGGGGGCTGGTCGAGGAACCGCAGCTGCTTTTGCTCGACGAGCCGACGAACCATCTGGATCTCGAATCGATTTTGTGGCTCGAGGAATTCCTGCTGGAGTGGGGCGGGGCGTTGCTCTTCGTGACGCACGATCGCGCGTTCCTCCGCAAGATCTCCACCCGCATCATCGAAATCGATCGCGGCAAACTCGTCGGCTGGGCGTGCGACTACGACACGTTTCTCGTGCGCAAGGAGGCCGTCCTCGAGGCCGAGGAGGTCGAGCGCGCGCAATTCGACAAGAAGCTCGCGCAGGAGGAAGTGTGGATTCGCCGCGGCGTGAAGGCCCAGCGCTCGCGCGCGAACAATCGCATTCACGCGTTGGAGAAAATGCGCTCGGAACGCGCCGCCCGCCGGGATCGCACCGGCAAGGCGACCATCACCGCGCAGGAGGCGGACCGCAGCGGCTTCAAAGTCATCGAGTGCAAGGACGCCGGCTTCCGCTATGGCGATCGCTGGATCGTGCGCGGACTCACCACGCGCATTGAGCGCGGCGACAAAATCGGGATCGTCGGCCCCAACGGTGCGGGCAAGACCACGCTGCTCCGCCTGCTGCTCGGCCAGCTCGCGCCGCAAGTGGGCGCCGTCGAGCAGGGCACGCGCCTCGAAGTGGTTTATTTCGACCAACTCCGCGCGCAGCTCGACGAGACGATGCGCGTGCAGGACGCCGTGGCCGATGGCAACGCGACCGTGACGATCAACGGCCGCAACCGGCACGTGATTTCCTACCTCGAGGACTTTCTCTTCGAGCCGGCGCGCGCGCGCACGCCCGTGAAGGCGCTCTCCGGCGGCGAACGCAACCGCCTGCTCCTCGCGCGGCTTTTCACGAAGCCGTGCAACGTGCTTGTGCTCGACGAGCCCACCAACGATCTCGACGCCGAGACCCTCGAACTGCTCGAGGATTTGCTCGTCGAGTTCGGGGGCACGCTGCTGTTGGTGAGCCACGACCGCGCTTTCCTCAACGAAGTCTGCACGAGCCTACTGGTCTTCGAGGGAGAGGGAAAAGTCACCGACTACATCGGCGGCTACGACGACTGGCAGAAGGAGAAGGCCGCGAAGGCCGCCGCGGTTGCCGTCGCGAGAGAAGAAGAAAAACGCCGCGAAAAGGCGGGACTCGCCGCCGTGACAGAGACGAAAACGCGCAAGCTCACCAACAAGGAGCGCAATGAGATCGAAGCGCTGCCGAAACAGATCGAGTCGCTCGAAGCTGAGCAGAAGATTCTCACCTCCAAGCTGGCCGATCCGCTCTTTTTCAAGAAGCCCGCGACCGAGGTGACCCAAGCCACCGTGCGCCTCCACGAAATCGAGGCCGAGCTCGCGCGCGCCTACGCGCGCTGGTCGGAGCTGGAGGGCTAACGAAGATCGGGATTGATGTAGGGCGGGGTCGCCGAACCCCGCCACGTTTTGAGAACGTAATTCGCCAGCTCCCAAACGGCGGGGTTCGGCGACCCCGCCCTACAAAAGCCAGCGCCGGAAAATTCTCGGTGAAGGGCTTGGCTTTCGGCGGCAATTCGGCTCGCTGAACGACGTGCAACTTCCGGATCGCCTTGGTTTCTTTTTCCGCGCTCGGTTTTCTTGGGGCGCGGCGTTGCTGGTGGCGCTGCCGGCGAGCGCGAGCGCGGCGGAACACGTCGTCGATTCCATCGCCGCGTTGAAATCGAAAATATTTTCCGCGGGACCGGGCGACACGATCACGCTGAAGAATGGCGTCTATGCCACGACCACTGCGATCACGGTGCGCGGCCGGGGCACGGCGGCGGAGCCGATTACGATCGCGGCGGAGAGTGTCGGCGGCGTCGAGATCGCGGGCACGAATGGTTTCAATGTCGTCGAGCCGGCGGAGCACGTGGTCGTGCGCGGTTTCACTTTCACGCACCCGGCGGGCAAAAACATGATCGGGGCGGGCACGGCGCACGTCCGTTTCACCCGGAATGTTTTTCAATGCACCGGCGATGGCGCGTATCTCTCGGTCTCGGGTGACGACGCACAGATCGATTTCAACGAATTTCGCGACAAGCGGACGGTCGGCGCCATGCTCGCCGTGGGCGGCACCGGCAGCCAGGTCGCGCGGCGGCTCTGGGTGCACCACAACCAGTTTCGGGACTTTGCGAGCGCCGCGGGCGTGACGGGGGAGATGCTTCGCTTTGGCCTGGGCGCGTTCGCGCTCTCGACGGGCGCCGGTCTGGTGGAGCACAACCTCTTCGTGCGCTGCCGCGGCGACAACGAAATCATCTCGAACCGCTCCAGCGGGAACACCTACCGCTACAACACGCTGCTGGAGAGCCCGAGCTCGCAGTTCACGCTGCGCGTTGGCCATGACTGTGTGATTTACGGCAACGTCTTGCGCCAAATCGAGGGCCTGCGCCTCTACGGTGATCGCCACCAGGTGTTCAGTAATTATTTCGAGGGAAACTACATTGGGATCGCGCTCGGCAACGGCGATGGCGAGCTCGCCGACGGCGCCCCGCCGACGGCCCATGACCGGCCCGACTACTGCGTGATCGCGTTCAACACCCTCATCGACAACCGCACGCACTACCAGCTGATGCGCCGGGTCGTGGGCGCGCTCGGCGCGACGCACACGACGTTTGCCAACAACCTCATCGCCGGCACCGGCATCGCCGTGAAGATCGAGGGCCCCAACCCCGACGCAATCTGGAGCGGCAATCTGCTGTGGACTTCCGGCAGCCCCGGCGATCTGCCGGCGGAGGGCTACACGAAATCCGATCCGCTGCTCGTGGCCGGACCCGACGGCCTCAAGCGCCCGCAGTCCGGCAGTCCGGCGCTCGCCGCGGCGGTGAGAGAATTTCCCTTCGTGAACGTCGATCTCGACGGCCAGCCCCGGCCGGAAAAAAAAGCCAAGGGCGCAGACGAAATCAGCGAGGCCCCGGCGATTGCCCGTGTGCTGACGCCGGCGGACGTCGGTCCGCTCGCGCCAATGCTGTAGGCGGGCGCGGGTGCGGCGGCCTTGTCAGCGCGACGGGCGCAGCGACGTGGCGATCCAGCTGAAATTTCAACTGGATGGCCGGGCCGGCCGAGCCGGGCTCGCCATGACAAACCAAGGCGCGCGGCGCGCAAAATTTTCCGCCCCCCTTGACAACCGCGATCCGAGTTTCAGCCTGCGCGGTGAGACCGTCATGAAAACCATCGCGATGCATTTCCCCTTTCGCGCGCTCGGTGCGCTCGTCTTATTTTCGCTCACCGCGGTCGCCAGCTTGCACGCGCAAGGTGCGGCGGCCGAGCCGGGCGCCGCGAAATCCGGCGTGCCCGAGGAACTCAACACGGCCGAGCTGTTGAAATCCTACCTGCAGGTGCGCGAGCAACTCCACGCGACCCAGCTCGCGATCGTGAACAGCCGGATCGAGGCGGAGGCGGCGGCGCGGGTGCAGTCCGCCGCGATTACGGAAAAACTTGAGGGCATCAAGGCGGCGATGGCGACGGAGCGCGACCGCTACCAGTCGGAGACGCAGCGACTCAATGCGGAGCGCCAGCGGCAGCAGGCGGAGACGGAGCGCTCGATCCGCACCGTGCTGTGGGTGTCCGCGATTTTTGGCGGCGTGGGTTTGGTGGCGATGCTGCTCATGCCGGTGTTTCAGTGGCGGGCGATGAACCGGCTTGTCGCGGGCAATGCGTTGCGGCCGCAACTCGGCGCGGCGGAGCGGCCCGCGCTCCTGCCCGGCGAGACGGCGCTCAGCCCGGCGGATAACACGGTCGCACTCGCCAATCAGCGGCTCACTTCGGTGATCGATCGGATGGAGCGCAGGATTTTCGAATTGGAACACACCGCGGTGCCGCTGGCGGCGACCGTCACGACGATGGCGGCGACGACCGGCAGCGAATCCCCGGTGCTCCCCGCTCCGGCCAACGACCGGGAAGGTCGGATTGCCGCTTTGCTGGGCAAGGGGCGTGCGCTGCTCAGTGCGGAAAAGCCGCGCGAGGCGCTCGCCTGCTACAACGAGGTGTTGAAACTCGATCTGAATCATCCCGAAGCGCTGGTTAAAAAAGGTGCGGCGCTGGAGCGACTGAAGCAGGACGACGAGGCCCTCCAATGTTACGACCGCGCGATCAAGGCCGACCGCCGGATGACCGTGGCTTATCTCTACAAGGGTGGCGTGTGCAACCGGCTCGAGCGTTACGAAGAGGCGCTGAAGTGCTACGAGCAGGCGCTGCAGTCGGAAGAGGAATTGAAGAAGGCGGGGTTGGTGTGAGGAGTAGGGCAGGTCTGTGACCTGCCCTTTTTGCGCGTTAAGGACTCGAACGATGAGGGCGTCGAAAAAGGCCTGGAGCGCGCTTGCGCGCAGGGCGTAGCGGCGGGCGTCTC
>JANNEY010000480.1:0-11715 GCA_031379235.1 Opitutaceae bacterium
CGCCGTCGCCGGCCCCCCCCCCCCCCCGCCGCCCCCCCCCCCCCCCGCCGCTACTTCAAGGCAGCGGCTGCAATTGCTCGGCCGGAATCCGCACGAGCAGCCCTTGCTGCAACACATCGACCGCGAGCACGACGCCCTGCGGATTCGCCGGATTGTCCACCAAGCCCTCGAGCCCGTGGAGCGGTCCGCCGATGATCTTCACGCGCCGGCCTTTCGTGAGCAGCGGCATCAGACTCAACTCAAAACCCGAGGCGACGATCGCGCGCACGTCAGCGAGCTGCCGGAGAAATTTTGCCTCGTCCTCGATCGCGATGATGCGGGCGAGTAGGTCCTGTTGGTAAAGCCGCGATTTTTTCGCGACGGGCACTTGCGTGAAGACGTAGCCGGGGAAGAGCGGCTTGGTGAATTTCTTCGTGCGGGCGCCATAGCGGCGCACGCTTTCGACCAGCGCCAGATAGTGGGTGCAAGCCTCCGCTGCGAGGAGCGCGGCAAATTTCTTTTCGCAGCGCGGGCGCGTGTGGCAGACCAGCCAACGGAGGTCGCCCATTGCTCAACCTTTGATCAAAAAGCGCAATGCCGCGTGATAGCCTTCCAGGCCGAGGCCCGTGATCACGGCGATGCAGGCCGGGGCGGTGAGCGAGGTGTGGCGAAAATCCTCACGCTTGTAGATGTTCGAGATGTGGACCTCGATGGTCGGGAGGTGGGCGCCGAGGAGCGCGTCGCGCAGGGCGACACTCGTGTGGGTGAAGGCGCCGCCGTTGATGACGATCCCGTCAAACTTCCCATCCACGAGCGACGCGATCTTGTCGATGAGGGCGCCCTCATGGTTGGACTGAAAAAAATCCAATTGCGCCGCGCCGCCAAACTCCGCCCGCAACGCCTTTTCCAAATCCGCGAGCGTGGCGTGACCGTAGATCTCGGGCTCGCGCTTGCCGAGCCGGTCGAGGTTGGGGCCGTTGAGGATGGCGATCTTTTTCATCGGAGGTGGCCCACGGAACACACGGAACCCACGGATGTGAAGGCTCAACTTGCCGTGCGCCGGGAACGGCGGCGGGCGCGCTTGCGGGGTCGCCCGCCTCAGAAGAGCCCGACGGTGCCCGGTTAGAACTTCCGCCGGTCCGTGCTCTCACGGGCCGGGCGACCGCAGCCGTCGAGCCTACAGCGGATTGTCCGTCGCGATGAACTCCCACGGCAGTTGGAATTTTTTCGCGAGCTCCGCGGCGAGCGCCTTCACGGCGTGAACTTCCGTCGCATAGTGGCCGCAGAGGTAGAGGTTTAGTTTTTCCTCCTGGGCGCGGTTGAACCATTCTTCGCGCAGCTCGCCGGTTACGAGGGTGTCGACGCCCGCTGCGATGAGCTCGGGCACCGCGCTATTACCCGAGCCGCTGCAAAACGCGATCGCGCGTGGCGACTTCGAGCCGCACTCGATGGCGATGACGCGACCGTAGAGTTTTTCCAGCTTGGCGCGAAGCGCGGCGCGCGGGTGCTCAGACTTTGCGATGCAGCCGATCGCTTCGCCGTCGCGGACGAGAAAGGGCCGCGAGGGTTTCAGGCCGAGCTGTTTCGCGAGCAGGGTGTTGTTGCCGATCTCGGGATGGCCGTCGAGCGGGAGGTGATTGGAGTAGAGCGCGCAATTGCCCCGCACGAGGGCGGCGACGCGTTCATAGACGGGGCCGGTGAGCGGCCGGGGCATGTCCCAATACATCCCGTGATGCACGATGAGAAAATCGACGCCGGCCGCGACCGCCTGCTGAAACGGCACGAGGCCCGCATCGACCGCGGCGCCGATTTTGGTGACGCGGCCGTTGTTGGCGACCTGCAGGCCGTTAAGCGCGCCGGGCGCATCCTTGAAGGCCGCGCGCCGCGTGCGTTGGTCGCAAAAGGTGACGATTTTCGAGAGCTCGATCATGGTGTGGCGCCGATCCGGCAGGAATGTGCGCTAAAGCCCGCGCCGAAACTCACGAGCCAAAAATCGCCGCCTGCATTGGGCGACGCCGTGCGGAGAGTTTCCTCAAGGGCGAAGAGCACCGAGGGACTGCTCATGTTGCCGCAGCTGCTGAGCACGCGCTTGCTGGCCTCGAGCGTATGGGGCGCGACGACGGGCGCGATGGCGTCGAGCACATCGCGGCCGCCGCCATGCGCGACGACCCGCGCGACGGGCCGCGCGCCGCGTTCGCGCCACAGCTGGGCGACCGCACCGGCCGCGAACTCGGGCACGGAGCGATGGAGCAGGTTGCGCAGCTTGCCGCCGCGTTGCTCGAAGCGAAGTTTGTCGCGCTCGGCCGGCAGATGCAGCGTGTCAAAACCGAAGGCGCGCAACTGCGTCGGGCCCGGGGTGCCTCTCCAAATAGTCGCTGCCGCGCCGTCGCCAAACAAACACGCGCTGATCAACACGCCCGGATCGTCGTCGAGATAGAAGGCGGCCGAGCAAATCTCCACCGCGACGCACGCGACGATCGCTTCGGGATTCGCGGCGAGAATGTGGCTCGCGGCCCGCAGCGTGGGAATCGCCGCGCCGCAGCCGAGTCCGACGAGGTCTTGCAAAAACGCGTTGGGCCGCAGTCCCAGCTGCTCGGCCACATAGCTCGTCACGCCCGGACACAGGTAGCCCGTGCAGGTGCAAATCAGCAGGGCGTCGAGCTCGTCGGCGCGCACGCCAGCTTGCGCCAGCGCCGCCGTGAGAGCGCGGCCCGCGAGCCGCGGGGCCTCGGTGCGGAAGGTCGCGTTGAGCGCGTCAGACGAGAGTTCGAAAACGTTTTCGATGTCAGGCTGCGCAAAATACCGCCGGGCGATGCCGTGGTCGCCGCGCAGAATCGTGTGTAGGATCAGCATCGATCGTTTTTTGAGCCGCTCGCGGATGGGCGAGCGTTGCGTGATTTCCCAGCAGTCAGCCTGGGAGAACGAGGTCGGGGGCAAGGCGGTGGCGAGAGCGTGGAGAAACATGTCAGTGGAGACTGGCGTAGAGCGGGCCGAAAGGGAGGAGTCGGGCCCGGCCCAGCGCGGCGAACCAGCGCTGCCGGTGCGGCCGGAGCAGGAATGCGTGGAGCGCACCCGCGGCGGCGAGCCGCAGCCGAAACCGCCCGCGGAGGGCACGCTGGATGAGGCCACGGGTTTCCGGCCAGGCGGCTTCGTTCCGTGCGTAGGCCAGCAAAGGTCCGAGTGCGAGGGCGGCGCTTTGAAACGCCATCGCCATGCCGTTGCCCGTGAAGGGTGGAATCATCGCGCCGGCGTCACCAATCGAAACCTGGGCTCCCGCGGGCATGCGCCGATCAAAGGCGAGGGCGGCAACCGCCGAAAAGGAGTCCAAGTCGAAGCGCGCCTTGTTCAAGCGATCGGCGAGCAGGCCGAGGCCGGCGGCGCGGAGGTAGGCCACGATGAGATCCGGGCCGCGGCCGGGCACCGGGCGACGACGGAACAGCCCGCAGAGGTTGACCGCGCCTTCCTCGACCCGCGTGAGACCGACGTAGCACGCCGCGCCGAGATGCATTTCCAAATCACGGATGAGGACGAGATCGTGGACGTGGATTTTCAGGCCGATCCACGGCGAGGCGGTGGCGCGGCGTCGGCCGTTGGCAAACACCCGGCCCGGCCGGTCGGCGAGACCCGTGGCGCGGGAGGTGGTGTGCAAATCGCCCCCGGCGGCGATAAATTTCTCCGCGAGGCGGGCGTCGAGGTCGTGGCGGCTGAGTCCCAAGGCGGGTGCGGGCAGCCGCTGGATCTGCGGGCCGCCTTCGCGTGGAAACCAGGCGACTTCACGGTGACGCAACGCATCGGCCAGCAAATCGCCCAAACCCAGCTGGGCCAGAGTGGCGGGAGCGAGGCCGGTGATAAATTCACCGCAGACGCGGTGCCGCGGATAGCGGCCTGCCTCGTGCAGCGTGACTGGCACTCCGGCCCGCCGCAGTGCAATCCCCAGCGAGAGTCCGGCGAGCCCACCGCCGATGATTTCGATCGGGCGCAAATTCATGGGCGCCGCACCGCGATCATGCGATAGACGCCGAGGACGGTCGTCTGGCAGCGCGTTTCCCACTCCGGTGCGGTGAGGCCGAGCGCCCGCGGCAGCTCGTCGGCGCGAAAGCCTGCGGCGATGCTCACGTGGGCATCGTGCAGGGAGACGTGGTTGGCACCAAACAACGGGCCGAGGCCGCGGTAGAGCAGTTGCGAAATACGCCGCCGGGCCGGCTCGCACGCGACCACGACCCGGGCGTGGCGCCGAAGATTTTCCCCGAGTCGGGCGAGGTCGGCCGTGGAGAACTGATGGAAAATTAAATTGCCGATGACAGCCCGGTAGTCCGCGAAGCCGTCGAAAGCGCACAAATCCGCGCGATGCCACGCGCGTTGGGGCGGCCAGTCGGAGGGCCGCGCCCAAAGATCGAGGCCATCGAGGGTGACGCCGGTGGCCGCGAGTCGGCGGCCGAGTTCGCCGGTGCCGGCGCCGAGTTCCAAGGTGACCTCGCCCGTTCGGAGCAAACGGGGCAGGGTGCGGACGAACCAGCGGTGGTTGCCCACAATCGCGTTGGTGAGGCGCAAATCGCGACGGTTGTGCAACGCGTCCGGATGGTCGTGGGGCAGGGAGTCGAGTAACTCGGGCTCAAGCGTGCGTTGCATGCGGGTATCGGGCCGACAGATTTTCGCGAGGAAGGTTGCCCGGCCGCGTCAAGGTGTCCACTCTTCGCCGCAGATTCCCATGAGCGCCCACACGTCATCTGCCTCTTTGCCCGATTCGCCCCTGGATTCACCCGCGGCGGTGTTGCCCGTGGATTTGATTGCCGAAGCGGCGGCTAATTTTCCGCATCGGCCCTCGTGGGACGAGTATTTCATGGCGACGGCGGTGCTGCTCTCGACGCGCTCGAATTGCGAGCGACTGCATGTCGGCTGTGTGATTGTGACCGGCGGGACGCGCAAGAATCGGATTGTGGCCGCCGGCTACAACGGCTTTCTGCCTGGCACGCCGCACGTCTCGCGGCTGCGCGAAGGCCACGAGCAGGCGACGGTGCATGCCGAGCAAAACGCCGTAGCCGACGCCGCGCGCCGCGGCAGCTCGGTCGAGGGCTGCGTGGCCTACGTGACTCACTTCCCCTGCATCAACTGCGCGAAGATTCTCGCTGCCGCTGGCATCGCTCGAATCAAATATCGCGTCGATTACTCCAACGATCCGCTCGTGATGCCGCTGTTGACCGACGCGGGCGTGACGGTGCTCAAACTTTAATCGCTCCCCGTCGTCAGCCGAGCCGTTATGCGTGAGCCCACCAAACTTTCCGAGAAATCACTCGCGGGATCGCTGCTGCTGGCGCACCCGGCGATGAAGGATCCGAATTTCCGGCGCAGCGTGGTGCTGATGTCGGCGCACAACGATGAGGGGGCGATGGGCGTCGTGCTCAATCGCCCGCTGGGCAAGCGCCTCGGCGAACTCAGCGGTGATTTTGCGCTGGGCCCGCTCGCGAGCGTGCCGCTCTACAACGGCGGGCCGGTTGAAACGAAGCAACTCGTGCTCGCGGCGTGGCAGATTCGTGATGATGGCTTCCGGATGCACTTCGGGATCGAGCCCGACAAAGCGGAGCAATTGCTGACTGAGGAGGGCACTCAAGTGCGGGGCTTCCTCGGCTACTCCGGTTGGTCGGCGGGCCAATTGGAAAACGAGATGAAACTTCACACGTGGGTGGTCACGGAGGTGCCCGAAGATCTTCTTTCCCACATGCAGGACGAGACCCTTTGGCGCACCGTCCTCGGGCGTGAGGGCGACGAGTGGCGCCTGCTCGCCGGCGAGCCGGAAGATCCCGGCGTGAATTGATTTTCAGGGGATTGATCCCGAGGAGCGGGCTAGTCCTTGGTTCCAAACGGCCCCGCCCTTGTTCTTAAATTTTCTCCCATGCTCGGTCGGCTACCGGGTCGCGGCCCTCGTCGTATTCGATGTGGTCGACGATTGTCTCGATGACTTTGCCCGTAAGCCCGCTGTCGCGGATGCGTTGGGGCAGCACGGCGGAGCGTTCATCCCGCCAGCCGAGTTTCAGCAGGAAACGATTCCACATGTGGCACTCCTCGTCGGTGCGCGGCGTGCCGCGCGCGTGCACCCACGCGAGAATCTCCTCGTCCGTGCCGCCGGCGAGGGTGCGTTCGCGGAGAGAGGCATAAGGCACGCCGAGAAACCGGCAGCAGCGCCCGTCGAGGACGTAGGTTTGCGCGTCGCCCAGATTGGCCACGTAGTCGGCGGGGAGTGTGCCGGCGGCGTGCAGCCGGATCTTGTCGAGCATGCGGCCGAAATAAACGAGGCGGCCCACTTTAGCGTAGACACTGCGAAGTCCGGGGATGTGGGGCATGGGGATTCTCGAAAAGGAAAGGGCCGGACACCGGGCGTGCAACTTGGCAGCCCGATTTATTTTCGCAGTTCAGCCCGTTTTTGGGGCGACGCTGCGCCGTGCGCCCGGCGCGTGGCCGCTGCTTTATGCGCTCGCGGCAAGCGGGTCCGAACCTAGGGTGCAAACGTCAGGCACGGAAATGATCCACCGGGAAGCAATTATCGCAGGCCTCCTCGCTTTCGCCGCCCTCGGCGGCGGCGGCTTTGCCCAGCCGGACACGGATGGGGGCCGTTCGTTGGTGCGCCTCGAAGGAGGCGGTTTTGTGGACGAAGATACGGTGCGGACGGCACGCGAGACGGTTTCGCATAGCGTCACGTTGCCCGAGTGGAAAAATCCGCGGGGCTTTGAAAAGGACGTGTTCACCTTTACGCGGCTCATTTTCTGGTCGGATCCCTCGCGGCCATCGGAGCGCGGCGGATTCCGTGGGAGTTTTGGCGGGGGCGGGGGAGGCGGCTTTGGCCGGCTGGGCTGGGTGATTGATTATCCGGACGCCGACCTGAATTTTTCCCACCGATTGCAACAGCTCACTTCCATGAAAGCCGATCCCGATGCGCGCGTGCTCCGGCTCACGAGCTCCGACCTCACCGACTATCCGTTCATCTACATGGAGCATATCGAGCGGCTGAACCTGCGGCCCGCGGAGATAACCGCCCTGCGTTCCTACCTGCAAAATGGCGGCGTGCTGCTGGTGAATGATTTTTGGGGCGCGATGGCCTGGCAAAATCTGCGGGCGGAAATGAACCGCGTGCTGCCCGACCGGACTTGGACTGAATTGACCATGGCGCACCCGATTTTTCACTGCATCTACGAACTGCGGGGTCCAATGAGCAGCTTGCGGGTGCCTTCGATGCAGCGTTGGAACACCGACTACAATCCGACCGATCCGAATTCGAATCCCACCCGCGGCGATCGCGGCGAGGGTTATGAGACGATGCATGTGCAGGCCCTGCTCGACGAACGCGGGCGGATCAGCGTGCTCGCGATTCACAACTCGGACATCAGCGACGGCTGGGAACGCGAAGGCGAATATGCGGACTACTTCAAGGTGTTCTCCGAAGCCCGCGCCTATCCCCTCGGCATCAACATTGTTTTCTATCTTCTGACCCACTGAGCGGTCGTGGGCTTTCCGCGCGAGTGCGCGCGCAGGAGGGCAAGGGGCATTGGCGCGAGTGTCGGCGAGGGCGCTGCGGCTCCGTTAAGGATCAGGGCGCGGCCCCTTCGTTAGCCATCGCGGGCGTCTTTTTCAAAGACCGTCGCCAGCGGAACCCGGGAAAGACCTGCGAGTCGCACGTTGCGCCATGCCCTTTCCAATGAGTCGCGCTGATCGCCGGATGGTCACCGGGGATGCCGGCAGCTCTGGCGGAATGTCCCGCGCCGGGGCGGCACGATCAGAGCGCCGCCAGATGTTGCGCGTCGGCGCTTTGGGGCTCGCGGGCCTGGGCTGGATCGTGGCCTTCGCGCGCGGAGCGGATGGTTTGCCGGCGGACCCTCCACCCAGGGAACGACTCGTGTCGCCGCACGTTGCCACCCTGCTCGCCGTGGCCGTGGCAAAAGCAGAAGCAGCGAAACCCGCGACGGAGAAATCCAGGGGCAAAAATCCCAAGGACGAAAAGACCGGTGACACTGCTGTGGTCATGGCCCCGGTTCACGTCACGGAGTCCGCTCAAAAAAGGCGTTTGCTGGAGCGGGTGACCCAGCAGCAGGACGCCCCGAAGGCACCGGCGTTTACCCTACAGGACGGGGGCACGATTTTTGAGAAAGGGCCCTACGAGCTGAAGTTCAAATACAACGCGCAGCACAAGGGCTTTGATATCCTCAATCTCAGGTTCTAAGCCGGAAAAACTCGGCCGAGTTCACGCAAAGATACTGAGGTCGTGGAGTTAGATGGGCGCACCGGCTTGCCGGCCGCCCTGTGCCCATGACGTTCACACGGCCTTCGCGGCGCAGTTGAACATCCAGTGGATGCCGATGCGATCGGTGAGGCCGCCCCAGTAGGCGCCCCAGAACATTTCCTTCAGCGCCTGCTCCACGTTGCCACCGGCACTGAGACGGACCGTTGCAGTTGAATTCAAGATCGCCCGAAAGTTTATCGGTTTGAGGTGGGCCGTGCGCTCCGCGCGCGGCAGGGCATGTCCGGCCGCGTTTGCCGCGCGCGGAGCGGACGGCCCACCCTTGCCGACTGCATCGTGCCGGCTGAGTGCGGCGAACAGACGAGCCGTCTCGGCGCGCGTATCGGGCTCGAGGTTGATGTAGACTTTGTTTCCCTGGTTCAGCTTGAAGCCCCTCGACTCATGCGCACCGGTGACCACGAGCACCTGGCCGCCCAAGATCGGCAGCGCAGCATGCATCACCGTCTTCGCCTGGGCGGCTGGTCGGGGCACGGCCGGCCGTCGCCGAAGCGCGTGATGGGCATGGTAAACTCGGTTTTGAAAATCGATTTGTAGAAGAGGAACGCTCCCTCGATGTTGCCGGCGAAATTGAGGCAGCTGGTAACGCGAGCCATCATAGTTTTTGTTTACTTGGCTGACTTGGTATTCGTTCCTCTCCGCGAAAGCGGACGGAGCAACCACGAGGATGCGACCAATCGCGACGATGCGCCTGGGTCAGCAGAGTTTGTTTTTGCCTTCTCCGGCAATCGAAAATCCCTGCGCTGAAACGTGGTTCTCCCCGGCCAGCGCGCCCCATGTCGTTTTCACGATCCGTGCGCCGCAAATGAGATGTCGGCGCGTAACGCTTCACCTGGCATCGGGCGAAATTCGCCCGCACCAGGCTGCCACCGGCTGGGCGATCTTCACCGCGCCGGAGCCGACGATATGAAGCGAGCGTCGAGGAGATGCTTTGCCGAGTGCGACCACGGCGCGCGCGACGATTGCGTCGCACCGCGGGGACATTGGGCAGGTTTCTGGGTCAATGTCGGAGGACTTTCACCATGAATCAGAATTTTTCACGAACCGCTCCATCGCTTTGCCACTCACAAGCGTGAATCGTCGATCCTCGAAAACTGCGCGGGAACAGCCCGGGCGCGAAGGCTCGGCGCATCTCTGGCGGACGCGGAAACGGATCAATGTCTTGGTCGCGGCACTGCGCGCCGTTCCCCACGGTCGCTATGTTGCCATTCTCGCCGTGTTCTTCGGTCTGGTGGCCTTGCGCTCTTTGATCGGCGCGCACGAATTGGCCACTTGGCTTCTCGAGAACTTGCCGGTGGCGCTGGGCATGCTTTTCCTTGCGGTGACTTACCGGCGCATGCCGCTGTCCCGGGTGAGCTACTCTTTGATCGTCTTGTTTTGGAGCATGCATGAAATTGGCGCGCACTGGACCTACTCCAAGGTGCCCTACGACGACTGGTGGCGGTCGCTCTTTGGGGTGACGCTCAATTCGCAACTCGGCTTCACCCGGAACAATTTCGATCGGTTGGTGCATTTTTCCTACGGCCTCCTCCTGGCCTATCCCCTGCGCGAAGTTTTCCTGCGCGTCGCGAGCGTGCGCGGCTTTTGGGGATATTTTCTCCCGCTCGACTTCGCCATGAGCACCTCGGCGTTCTACGAAATGCTGGAGTGGGCCACGGCCGCGGTGGTCGGCAGCGATGCCAGCAACGATTATCTCGGCTCACAAGGCGACGTCTGGGACGCGCAAAAGGATATGGCGTTGGCCTCACTCGGCGCGCTGCTGGCGATGACCGTCATCGCTCTGATCACCTGGTATTACAAACGCGACTTTGCCCGCGAGTTTGGCGAGAGTCTCCGGGTGAAACGCGCCACGCCACTCGGCGAGGAGGCGATCGCGAAAATCCAGATGAAACCGGCAGGCCGCTGAATCTCATGCCCGTCTTCCGAACCGTTATCGCCCAACGCCTGTTTTTTTGGATGCAATACCTCTAACCTCGGAACCCCTATGCAGAACCCCGCCACTCCTCCGCTGAAACCCCGGCGCTTTTCGATGATTCGATCGTTCGTCCTCGCGGACTTTCTCACGCTGGTAAACGGCCTGTGCGGCGCCGGCTCGGTGCTGGCGGCGATGTTTTTCCTCGTGAACGTCGAGGCCCGCTGGCTCTACCTCGCGATGGGGCTGCTGCCGATCGCGTTGATTTTCGATTTTGCCGACGGTCGGGTGGCCCGCTGGCGTCACCGGTCGTCACCGCTCGGTGCGGACCTCGATTCGCTGGCCGATGTCATCTCCTTCGGAATGGCGCCGGCCGCGATCGGGTTTGCCGCGGGATTGCGCGGCGCGTTCGATGTGGCGATTCTGCTGTTTTTTGTGGTCTGCGGCATCAGCCGTCTCGCCCGGTTCAATGCCACGGCCGCCGCGCTCGCCGATGAAAGTGGCAAGGTGAAATATTTTGAAGGCACGCCGATTCCCAGCAGCGTTCTGATCGTGGGGCTGCTGGCCGTGCTGCAAATGAACGGCCAGCTGGGCCGCAACGTCTGGCTCGGGTGGTGGGATCTCGGCGGCCTCGTCCTGCACCCGCTGACGCTGGTTTACTTGATCAGCGGCAGCCTTATGATCAGCACCATCCGGGTGCCAAAACTTTAGCGACGGAGCGCGAATATGCCCGGGTTCACCAATCGGGGGGAACTAGACATCGCCGATCGGATCAATCAGAGGTATGCACCGCATGGCCCTGACCACTCCCAACCTCGCAGTCATCACCCGCGCTTCGCTGCGGGTTCTGTGCGTCACCTTAATCCTGGCCTTGGTGCCGGTGTTCGCCGCGGACACGCCCGCGCCCAAAGGCGATGCCCCCCCTGTGAATCGCGCCGCCACCGGCGACAAGGACGCGATCGTTTCGAAGCGACCGATGGAGACCGAGGCCGAGGGCACGGGAGTGCACGGGCAACTCGTGGTCGCCCCGGAGATTCTCACTCCCGACACGCACACTGATTTGATCTACACGATCACCGCGGAGCCCTTGTATGGCCGGGTCGGTCTGGCGGGAGGCGGTGACGAGGCGGATTTTTTCAAAAACAAGACTTCGCGTCTCGGCTATTTTGCCTATCGGCCGCAAGACGGCTACGTGGGCAGGGACTCCTTCGCCTACACGGTCCGCAATGAAACGTCCGGCCTCCTCTTTCGGAACACCGTCGAGATTACCGTGAAACCGGCCCCCGCGGTCATGCTGGAAAAATTCGAGGTCGGCGCCAGCCGCGAGCGCGCCATGACGGTCCGCGCCGTCGCGCTTACGACGCGCCCAAATACGCCGGTCACGCAAAAGCTGCCGAGCCACGAGGATTTCATGACGCTGACGGATCGCAGCCTGATCGCCGCGCCGAAGGTCTCCTACTTGCTCGATGAAAAGGCGAAGGCGCAGAACGGCACGGCCAAGCTCGATCGCGCCACCGGTCAGCTCTCCTACGCGCCCAAC
>JANNEY010000483.1:0-21596 GCA_031379235.1 Opitutaceae bacterium
CCGCGCGCGGCCTGGGCAGGTCCGCCCGCGTTTGCCGCGCGCGGAGCGCACGGCCCACACCCTTCCAACTGCATCGTTCCGCCTCAGGGCAAAGGCGGACGTGCTCCCAAAACGGCGGGGTTCGGCGACCCCACCCTGCAACAAACGGGCGCCCTCAGCGCTTCTTCCCGGGCGTGACGTTCTTAATCGGTTTCCCGCCGGGGCCGGTGGCGACCGCGGGGGCGGTTTCGATGGGATCTTTCATCCGGTTGATCACGAGCTGCTGGCCGATGGTGAAGAGGCCGTTGATGAAGGAATACAGCGAGAGCGCACAGGAGAAGGTGTAGCAAAACAGGATGAAGATGTAGGGCATGAACTTCATCATCTTCATCTGCGCGTTGTCCACGGAAGGTGAAGGCGTGAGTTGCATCTGGATGACCATCGTCGCGCCCATGAGGAGGGGCATGATGTTCAGCGGCAGAATGCCGAAGAGCACGGCCACGGTATCGGTGGCAGAAAGATCCGATGCCCAAAGGAAAGATTGGAAGCGCAATTCCGCCGCGCTCGGCAGCATCGTGAAGAAGCCCATGAAGAACGGCATCGTGAGCAGAATCGGGAGGCAGCCTCCGATGGGATTAATTTTGCGCGTCTTGAAGAGCTCCATCGTCGCCTGCTGCTGCTTCTGGGGGTTGTCCTTAAATTTTTCGCGGAGGGCCTGCAGCTCGGGTTGAATCTTCGCCATGCGCTTGGCGGAGCGGGAGGCGGCGATCGTGAAGGGGATGAAGATCGTCTTAAGCGTGAGCGTGGTGAGGATGATTGCGATGCCCCAGCCCCAGACGGGCGCGATGCCGGCGACCCAGCCATGGATCGCGGTCATCAAGGTCAGCAGGAGCTGGCTGAACCACTTGAAGAAACCGAAATCCATGATCTTGTCCTGATCGGCCGCGAACGTCTTCCCGTTGGCGAGGCGGCGGTATTCCTTGGGGCCGACGTAGAGCGAGCCAGCGAGCTTGATCTCGGCCTTGGGGGCGAGCGCCTCGACGCTGAACTGCGCCTCACCGGCGATGCCGTAGGCGTTGTTGTTGTCGTCGGGCTGCGCGGCGAGGAGCTTTACGCGGCGGGTGATGAGGGCGGTGGCGGGTTTGTCGCTCGTCAGGATACTGGCGAAAAATTGATTCTGCACGACGGCCCACGCGATGGGGCCGTTGCTGGTGATGGCGGGACTCGAGCCGTGCGAACCCATGCCGAAAAATCCGCCGCTGGCCTCCAACTCGGCGCGCGCGACGAATTTCTGGTCCTTGCCGGTGGAGTAGCCGGTCTTCAGGTATTGGCCGATGTCCTTGTCGTCGTTGGGCGCGGAGGTGCCGAGGGCGACGGTGACGAGCATGGCCTGCATGAGTTGTTCGCCGGCATTGCGAAACGTCGTCTCGTGGCGGATTTGGTAGGGATCGGTGGTGTCACCGGAATTGGGCGACAGCACGTAGCGGCGCGTGACCTCGACGCCGCTCGGCAGCGTGGTGCGGTAAACGATCTCGGTGGCGGACTGCGACACGAGTTGGTAACGGGCCTTGCGATCGAGTCCGGGCGAATTCACGAACGCGAGAATCGGGTCGGCGTGGTTTTCGTTGAAGACGTAGGGCAGGGCGCTCTTGAGCTCCTTGGCGTATTTTTTCAGTGCGACGCCGAGCAGCGCGCCGCCCGAATCGGTGAAACGGGCCTCGATAAAATCGTTGGCGAGCGTGGTGACGGAGGCGCCGGCGGCATCGCGGTTGACGGCGGCGAAGGCAGTGTTCGCGACCGCGGCTGCGGGCGCGCCGGGTGTGGCGCTCGGGCCGGCGGGCGCGGCGGGATCGGTTTGCACCGGGGCGGGCGCGGGCGGCGTGGGTGCCGGCTTCGGGCCGAAATAGATCATGGCGAACGCTGCGATGAGCAGCAGCACGCCGATGGTGGTGTTCTTTTTGTCCATTACGGAAAGGGCGCCGGGAGGCTTAGAGGTGGGAGGAAAAATTCAGAACCGAGAGACCAAAGGACCAAAGGCGGAAAACTAGGAGATGACCAGTTCGAGGCAGTCCTTTGCTCGCTTGGCTTTTGGGGCCCGCGGACTTTTCGGCGGGACGGGATCGAAACCGCCGGGGTGAAGCGGCGTGCACTTCGCCAAACGGATGGCCGCGAGGGCGGAGCCGCTGAGCGCCCCGTGCGTCCGGATCGCCTCGGCGGCGTAGTGCGAGCAGGTGGGGGCAAAGCGGCAGCCGCACCGGCCCATGGTGATGACCGGGAGGGCTGGCGAGAGCGTGCGCTGGTAGAGCCGAATCACGCCGATTAAGAAATACGAGGGCAGGGCCATCGCGAAGTGCCTGAGGCGGGCAAGGGCGGCGCTCATGATTGGGCTGGCTGGACTCCGCTTGGCCTGATTTGCGCGCAGGCGGCGGCGAAACGCTTTTCCAACTCGGCGATGGGCCACCGGGTCGCTCCAACACGTGCGATGAGCAGGAGATCGCAGCCCGGCGGCAGTTGGCTCTGCTGGTGGCGAAAAACCTCGCGCAACCGACGCTTGGCGCGGTTGCGCAACACCGCGTGACCGACCGCCTTGGTCGACGCGATAACGCAGACGCGAGCCGGGGGCGGCGCGACCGGCTCGGACAAGTCGGAGCGCGGTTTCCACCACACGGTGAAAGCCTGGCAATCCACACGATGGCCCTCTTCACGCACGACACGGATATCGCGCTGGCGGCGAAGGTGCTGCTCTGAACGGTAACGCATGGGCCGGCGCGAGCGGCGCGGGAAACTCCACTCGCAGGCGCTCGTGGCGACAGAGCCGGGCAACGATCAGACGACTGTCAGGCGCTTACGGCCTTTGAGGCGGCGGGCGCGGATGACTTTGCGGCCGCCTTTGGTCGCCATCCGGGCACGGTAACCAATCTTGCGGGCGCGCTTTTTGCGGTGCGGGCGGAATGTGGGTTGCATGATGTTTAGAGAAAAAGAGGGTCAGAGGTGCCGGAGCGCGCGGGGGGTGTCAAGGACGCCGTTTGCTGGGTAGTGTCGGGCTAAAACCGATCGGCATGACGCGGGCTTCCTGCGGTGTGTTCTCGCGGAATGGGCCGGATGCCGTGGCGGAGGAAATGAAACATTGGCAGGCCGTTTTCGTCCATTCAGTTTGAACGGGACTCGCTACGTCCCCGTCGGCGTCCTGCGCCGAATGTCCCCTAAACCCCAAGCCAACACTGTATGAACCTACTGCCCTCGCAACGCTTTGCCGTGCGCTCTTTCCTCGCGGTGAGTTGCGGGGCTCTGCTGCCGGCGTTGCCGGCACAGCAAGCGGCCTCACCTTCCGCCACTCGCCCGGTTTCGGCGCCAACCAACGCTCCAGCCGCTGATGATCCTATCGTGCTGTCGCCTTTCACCGTCGTGAACGACGATAAGGGCTACCAAGCCTTCAACACCCTCTCGGGCACGCGCCTCAATTCCAAGCTCGAGGACCTCGGCTCCTCCATCACCGTCGTCACGTTGCAGCAGATGCAGGACACCGCCGTCCTCGATATCAACGACCTCTTCCGCTACGAGGCCAGCACCGAGGGCACGGATGATTTCACCCAGTTCACCCCCAACCGCACCGGCGGCGTCGGCGACAACATCCAAGGCGACCCCGCCCGCGCCAATCGCATCCGTGGCGTCGGCTCCGCCGGCACCAGCGGCAGTGGCGTCAACAGCGCCTGGGGCAATTTCTCCAGCAACAGCAAGATTCCGTTCGATCTCTACAACGTCGGCGCCATCGAGATTTCCCGCGGCCCCAATTCCAATCTCTTCGGCCTCGGCGCGAGCGCCGGCACCGTGAACCTTGTGCCCGCCGAGGCCAGCGCCTCGAAACCCACCAACAGTTTCACCTTCCGCGTGGACAGCGAGCGGGGCCACCGCTCGAGCCTCAGCCTCAACCGCCCGCTCATCGCTGGCAAACTCGCGATCAAGGTCGCCGCCGTCGAGGAGTCGAAGGGCTTCACGCGCAACCCGTCCTCCGAGCGCATCCATCGCGAATACGTCTCGCTCTTCGCGCGGCCGTTCAAGAACACCTCGATCCGCGCCTCCGCCGAGCGTTACACCAACACCTATCGCCGCCCGAATTCGCTCACGCCGCGCGACACCTCTGACGAGTGGAAAGCCGGGGGCAGCCCCACCTGGGATCCGCTCACGCAGATCGTCACCCTCAGCAACGGCACGAAGTCCGGCCCCTTCGCGACCGCGCAGGACGCCACTCTCCCCAACGGGCTCCAAGGCGGCGGCAACATCAACGGCGGCCGCATCGCCATTGTCGAAAACAGCCAGGTCAACAGCTTCTCCGTCGGCCGCATCAGCAACGCGATCACCACGGGCACGCCCACGCCGCTCACCCAAAACAGCAACATCCGTTACATCGAGACCGCCTCGTTTTTGATGCGCAACAAGGCCAACCTCTTTCCGCTCTTCTTCGAACCCGCCATCTCCGACAAGTCGATCTACGACTGGTCGAAGATCAACTACGTCGCCTCGAACAACGGGCGCGACAACGCCAAGACCTTCATGGTGCAGGGCGAGCAGATTTTCCTGAACACCCCCACCCACACGCTCGCCGCGCGCGCCGGCTGGTTTCGCCAGGAGTTCCAGCGCGTGGCCGCCAACTTCATCGATAACACCGACTCCGTCCTCTACGTCGACGTCAACGAGAAGCTCCTCGACGGCCGCGCCAACCCGAATTTCAAGCGCCCCTATTTCCAAGCGCTCGGCGCGATTACCACCGACGGCCGCGAGATCTCCGACACCCAGACGGCCGACCTCGCGTATCAGTTCACCCCGCCGAAATCCCTCCCGCGCTGGCTCGCGTGGATCGGTCAGCAGCGGCTCGGCTCCCACGCTGAAGTGCGCCGCGCCGACGGTGTCAGCTATCGTTCGTCGCAATTGATCGCCGATGACCATGCGTGGACCAATCGCGCCAACCGCGTCAGCACCGGCGCCATCATCCAGCGCTACTACGTCGGCGACGCGCAGGGTCAGAACATCGACTACTCGCCCTCCGCCATCAAAAACATCAGCGGCAGCTATCCGCTCCGCTGGTTCAACAATCTCACCGGCCAGTGGGTCGACGAGCCCACCGTGGTGGACAACCTCGGCATCATCGGCACCAACCGCAACCGCGAGGAGATCCGCACGGTCAATGCGACGGCGCAGAGCTTCTTCTTTAACGACCGCCTCGTGACGACGTTTGGCTGGCGCCAGGACCGCCGCCGCGAGCGCACCTCGCAGCCCAACGTCGTCGATGCCGCCACTGGCCTCGTCAACAACGAGCCGCTCAAAACCTGGGGCCTCTGGACCGACGATCAGGGCGCGGTCGTGCGCGATTCACAGCGCGGCCAGACGCGCACCTTCGGCGCCGTCGTGAAGCCGCTCCGCTGGCTCAACGTCCACTACAACAAAAGCGACAGCTTCTTCCCCCAGGTCGTCCGCCAGCAACTCGACCTCAAGACCAACATCCCGAATCCCCGCGGCGAAGGCAAAGACTACGGACTGAGTTTCTCCGCACTTCAGGGTAAACTGAATCTAAAGATCAACCGCTACCAGGTAACGGAGCTCGACTCGCGTGGCAGCGAGGTCGGCACCATTGGCAATCGCACGATTCGCCTCGAGGGCCGGCAGGAGGCCAACGGCGTGCGCGATTCCAACGGCCTCTACCCCTTCGCCCTTTCGGTCGTCACCGCGCGCCTCGCCGCGCAGGGCATCACGAATCCCACGCAGGCGCAGCAGCGCCCGCTCATTGCGAAATTCATGGGCCAGACCGACGCGTGGCTGAACACCTTCCTCGATTCCGGCCTCGCCCAGCCGCAGACCGTCGGCACGACCGACGTCACCTCGAAGGGCATCGAGCTCGAAGCCACTTTCAACCCCACACGCAACTGGCGCATCAAGTTCACCGGCGCACAAGGCGTCGCCTACGACGCCGCGATCTCACCCGAAGTTTTCAACTACTGGCAGTCGCGCCTCCCGCTCTGGACTACTGTGCGCGGCGACCTCGTCCCAGGCTCCGGCGACGGCAAGGGCGCGCTCTGGTGGACCACCGTCCCGGTCGGCGGCGGCAATACCCCCGAGGCGCAATACAACAGCGCACTCATCTCGCCCTACCTCGTCGGCGTGGCCAACGTCGGCAAACCCCGCACGCAGGTGCGCGAATATCGCTGGAACGCGCTCACGAACTACGAATTTTCGCAGGGCCGCCTGAAAGGCTTCAGCGTCGGCGGTGGCGTGCGTTGGGTCGACCGTGGCTCCATCGGCTTCCTCGGCATCGCGCCTGAGACGAGCGGCCCGTTTACCGGCGCCATCCTCCAGCTCGACAAGAACAAACCCGTGTGGGACGCCGCGCGTTTCTACTTCGACGCCTCTGCCGGCTATCGCTTCAAATTCTACAACGACCGCATCCGCGCGCGCGTGCAGCTCAACATCAAGGACGTCTTCGAGAAAGGCCGCCTCCAGCCCGTCGCGGTAAATCCCGACGGTAGCTACTTCGCCTACCGCATCATCGACCCGCGCCGCGTCACCCTGAGCACGAGCTTCGACCTATAGTGGTGATCGGAATGATGGCTCGCGCGCCGCGGCTTTATCGCCGTTGTGCTCTTGGTCACGGGTTGCGCGGGGCCTGTTTGGGCGAGAACGAGTTCTCGCGGCTGATACCAACGTCGCATGATTTCTGGACTTTAGTGGGATCGAGGTGGGGTCGGGACCTCCGGGCCCGGCCACGGGTGAGCCGCAGACCAAAACCGTCGGGCCCGGAGGTCCCGACGCCACCCTCAAAAGTCAATTTTTCACCAGCCGTTGGTATCAGAGCCCAAGCGAAAGGGCTCGGCGCATTAATAGGAAACGCTGCTCGACACTTTCGTGCGCGCGCTATTTTACGGCTCGCGGCGGGGCGGGGAAATCGTTTCAGTGCTCGACGTTGTCGGCTTCGTCCTTTGCCGCAACAATCTCCCCGCCCCATTGATGAAGACGATTGCCCTCCTGCGTAGTCTGTTTCCGCTCTCTTGCGCCGCCGTCGCTGTCAGTGTTTCTGCCGCTTCTGCCGCGCCGGTCATGCGCTGGGATTTTGGGGAGGAGAGTAACTCGCGGGCGGTTGCGGTGGGCGACGTGCAGCGGGATGTGCCGGGTCCGCGGCCGCCGACGTTTCCTGATTTCGAGCGCAACAATACCGCCATCCGCCTCGCCGGGGGGGCGCATCTGGCCCTGGCCGACACGGATTTGGGCGGCGTTTTTGATTTCACGAACGGCGACGCGATCACGTTAGAGGCGTGGGTGCTGGTCGAGGGCCATAACACGAGTGACAACCTCTACGTCATTGGGAAGGGCCGCACGGGCACGGCGGGCTTCGCGGCGGACAATCAGAACTGGGCGCTGCGCGTCCGGGCGATGGGCGGACAGTTTGCCGTAAATTTCCTTTTTGCCACACCGCGGCTCGCAACGGTCGGTTCGGGGAAGGCCGACGCGCACTGGCACCGCTGGACCTCTAAGCGCACCTTCGCGCCGAACAGTGGCTGGCATCACATCGCCGTCACGTATCGCTTTGGTGAACCCACCAGTGTCCGCGGCTGGCTCGACGGTGTGACCTCGGCCGGTGAGTGGGATATGGGCGGGGCAACCACGGCCGCACCGGTGGTCGATGACGATGCAATTTGGATCGGCTCCTCGATGAAGGGTGCGGCGACAGCGAGCTTCCGCGGCTCGCTCGACGCCATCGCAGTGCACCGCGAAATCGTGTCCGACGGGGAATTGAAGGCGCGCTTCCGCAGCACCGCTCCCGCCGCCGGAGGTGTCGCGGTGAAACCGGCGCCGGCCGCCATGCCCGCGTTGGGCGCGATCCCGGCGGGCCGCGTGCTGGTCACGCTGAACGAGGGGATGCCGACGCACGATCGCTGGCTGAACGAAGGTGAAAAAATTCCCGCGGAGACCATGCGTTGGAACAGCGATGAGTTTCTCCTGCCACACCTGCCATTGCGCTACGACGACTGGGGCATCCGCGCGAGTTGGAAGGGCCCGATTCTCGCGCGGCTCGCGGCTGATGTGAATCTCCCGGCTGGCACGCATCGCGTGGTGTTTCGCGCGCGCGGGCTCGCGCGGCTCTGGCTCGATGGGGCGCTGGTCGCCACCACCAAGTCACACAAAGGGGATTCCGGCGGCTACGACAACCCGGAGCCCGTGCCCGCACCGCCGTTGCCGGGACTACGGCCGGTGGGCTACGGCATTCAGGAAACGTTCGCGGAAATCACCGTGAAGCCCGGCGCACCGCTGCGGGTGGTGGTGGAAAGTCTTGTCGGTGGGAAAAAATACCGGGCCGAACCCGGTGAACTCACGGTCGCCGTGCAGACGCGTGACGGCCGCTCGTTCAATGTGCTGCAACCGGCGGGCGCGGCGGGCGAGCCGATCGCGCTCACCGACGTGGCGATGACCGCCGCGATCGCGCGGATCGATGCGGCGCTCACGCTTTACAACGACACGCAACGGCGGAAAGCGGCCGCGACCCAGGATGCGTTTTGGCAAAAGCGCCGCGCCGCCGCCCAGGCCTGGCTGGCGCAAAATCCCGTCCCGGTCGTGCCGCCGGGCGCGCCGCATCCGATTGATGCGTTCGTTTCCGACAAGATTACGCGCGCGGTCGCCCAGGCCGCGAGGACGCCGGCGGCCGAGGCGAAATATTTTCACGAGCAGGTGCTGCCGATTTTACGCGAGTCCTGTTTCCGCTGCCACGGTGAGAAGGAGAAAGGCGGCTTGAAGCTCAACACCCGCGAGGCCGCACTGGCCGGGGGCGAGTCCAAACTCCCCGCGATCGTCCCTGGTAATTCCGGAAAGAGTGAACTCATCGCCCGGATTACGCATGCGGACGAGGACGAGCGCATGCCGGCAAAGTCCGAAGCCCTGAAGCCCGCGCAAATCGCCACGCTGCGCGCGTGGATCGATGCCGGCGCCGCGTGGCCGGCGGCGCCGATTGCCCCCGAAGCCATCGCGCGCGCGCCAGGGATCGATGATGCGGCGTTTCTGCGCCGCGTGTATTTCGACACCGTGGGCCTGCCGCCGGACGAGCGCGACGTGCGCGCGTTTCTCGCCGACCGCAGCGCCGATAAACGTGCCCGCGTCATCGACCGCCTGCTCGCTGACGAGCGTTGGGCGGATCACTGGGTGAGCTACTGGCAGGATGTGCTCGGGGAAAACCCGAACGTCGTGAAGCCCACGCTCAACAACACCGGGCCGTTCCGTTTCTTCCTCTACGAAGCGTTGCGCGACGGCAAGCCGATGGACCGGCTCGTGACCGAGTTGATTTTGTTGCGCGGCAGCGAGCGCGAGGGCGGCAGCGCGGGCTTTGGGCTCGCGGCGGACAACGATGCGCCGTTTGCGTCCAAGGGCCACATCGTCGCCTCGGCGTTTCTCGGCATCGAGTTACAGTGCGCGCGCTGCCACGATTCGCCCTACCACGCGACGAAGCAGCGCGACCTCTACTCGCTCGCGGCGCTGTTCGAGCGGAAGACCGTGACCGTGCCGGCGTCGAGCACGGTGCCCGCGGCCTTCTTCGACAAGAAGGCGCGCGAATCGCTCATCAAGGTGACGTTGCAACCCAAGGAGCCGATCGCCCCGGCGTGGCCGTTTGGAGCGCTCACCGGTGCCGCGGACGACGCGTCGCTCGACGCCCTCATACAAAATCCCAAGGACACGCGCGAGCGTCTCGCCGCGCTGGTCACCGCACCGCAGAACACGCGTTTCGCGCAGGTGATGGTGAACCGGATTTGGAAGCGGCTCATGGGCGCGGGCGTCGTCGAGCCCGCGCACGACTGGGAAGGGCGCACGGCGAGCCACCCGCAGATGCTCGCCTGGCTCGCGCGCGAGTTTGTCGCGCACGCCTACGATCTGCGGCACGTCGCGCGGCTCATTCTCACGTCGCAAACCTATCAGCGTCCCGCGACCGGGCGCAGCCTCACCGCGCCCGCCGAGCAGCGGTTCTTCGCTTCGCCCGACGCGCGCCGTCTCTCGGCGGAGCAGGTCGTGGACTCGCTGTTCGCCGTCTCCGGCCGCCCGATGGACATCGAGGAAATCACGATGGATTCCGATGCGCGGCGCTCATCCGAAACGTTCATCTCGCTCGGCGTGCCGCGGCGCGCGTGGATGTTCGGCAGCCTCTCGAACGAGCGCGATCGCCCGAGCCTCAACCTGCCGCGCGCACAGGCGGTCGCCGACGTGCTTGAAGCCTTCGGCTGGACCGGCTCGCGCCAAAATCCCCGCACTGATCGCGAGAGTGATCCGAATGTCCTCCAGCCCGGCGTGCTCGCGAACAGCGTCGTCTCCGTGTGGGTCACCCGCGCGTCGCACCGCAGTGCGCTCGCGGATCTCGCCGTCGAGGCCGCCTCGCCCGCGGTGCTCGTCGAAAATATCTACCTGCGCGTGCTCGGTCGCACCCCGACCGCCAGCGAACGCGCGCCGCTCGTGCGTGCGCTCACGCTGGGTTTCGCCGCGCGCGTGTTGCCGGCGGCGGAAGTGATGCCTCCGGCCCCTTTGCCGCCGTTGCCCGGTCTCTCGTGGTCCACGCATCTCATGCCCGATGCGACGACCGTGATGATGGAATTGGAAAAGCGGGCCCGCTCCGGCCCGCCCCCTGATCCGCGCCTCCGCCCGGCGTGGCGCGAGACCTTCGAGGACGCCGTGTGGAGTCTCGTGAACACGCGCGAATTCGTGTGGCTGCCGTGAACACCCCAACCAAAGCCGTTGACCGCGGATTACACAGATTACGCGGATAAATTTTCGATCAACTTGTTTCTATCCGCTTAATCCGCGTTATCCGCGGGCAAAAATTCTGAGTCCAAATCTTCTGTCATGAACCGCCGCGATTTTCTTACCGCCACCGCCAGCGCCGCCGTGTTGTCCCGTTTCGCCCGCGCCGGCGTCACGCCCGTTCCGCTCCTAAAGGGCAAGGCCGAGCACGTCATCTCCATTTGGCTCGGCGGCGGCATGTCGCAGATCGACACCTTCGATCCGAAGCGCCGCGGCGATCCGGCGAAGAAACTGGCGGGTGCCTACTACGATCCGATCAACACCGCCGTGGCTGGCGTCCAAATCTGCGAGCATCTCCATCGCCTCGCGCCGCTGATGGATCGCGTGACGGCCGTGCGCACGGTGAACCACGACGTGATTGACGAGCACGCCGCGGCGACGAATCGCATGCACACGGGCCGGCTGGTGAGCGGCACCGTGGTTTACCCGTCGATCGGTTCGGTCGTCGCGCACGAACGCCGGGCAGCGACGGACGGTGCCCCGGCCTATGTGCTGGTCGGTTATCCGAACGTGACACGCGGGCCTGGTTTCCTCGGTGCCCGCGCGGGTTTTCTTTATCTGACCGACACGGGCCAGGGCCCGGCTGGCCTCTCGCGGCCCGAGGGCATCGACGCGGAGCGACAGGCGCGACGCGAAGCGCTGCTCGCGAGCGTGCGAGGCCAGACGCCGGCGTCGGTCGATTCGCGCCAACGGGATTACGATGCGGCGATCGATCAGAGCCTGAAACTGAGCAGCCCGGAATTTACGCGCGCGTTTCGCCTCGATGAGGAGAAGGCCGACTTGCGCGCGAGCTACGGCGGGGAATTTGGCCAGCGCTGTTTGCTCGCGCGCCGGCTCGTGGAGCGCGGCGTGCGCTTCATCGAAGTCTCCCACAATCTAAATTTCATCAACGGCAACGGTTGGGATGTCCACAATGGCGGCATAAAGCAGCAGCACGGGCTCATCGCCGATCTCGACATCGCGATGGCGACGCTGATCACCGATCTTGAGTCGCGCCGGATGCTCGACCGCACGCTCATCGTCGTGACGAGCGAGTTTGGTCGGCCGCCGGAGTTCGACAGTGGCGGCGGTCGCGGCCACCAAGGCCGGGCCTTCACCTGCGTGCTCGCCGGCGGCGGCCTCCGCCACCGCGGGGCTTATGGCGAGACCGACGAACTCTCGAAAAAAGTCGTGCGCGATCCCGTGAGCGTGCCGGATTTCTTCGCCACGATCCACGCGGCGATGGGCATCGACTACACGAAGAATCTCTACGACGGCGACCGGCCCGTCCCGATCACCGACGGCGGCAAACCGATCGCGGCGCTGTTTGGGTAGTGGGCGGACAGCGGCGGACGGTCCGGCGTCGTTGCGCAAGAATCCGCGTTGCATTCGCGGTGGGGTGGAGTTTCCTCCCGGTTGAAGTCTCGGCGGTGCTGCGAACATCTGCCCGAGCTTCCTGAGCGCGGAAATTTCCCGTTCTTCAGAACCCCACAACATTATTCATCGAACCCCTCCTTCTGTGGCATCGCTGACGCGACTCTTCGTCCGTTCATCGCTCCGTCCGCTGCCGGCTTTGTTTGTCTGGTGTGCCTCGATTGGGCTGCTCGGCTTGGCTGGGTTTATGGTGGTGCGGTCGTGCGGCTATGACTTGGGAACGGTCGCGGCTTACGCGTTCTATCTAGCGCTGCACGTGGTGCTGCCGGGTGGGCTGGTGCTATGCGCCGTAAATCGAGGGCCGGTTTCCCTGTCCCATCTGGTGGCCCTTGGAATTCCCACGGGGTTTGCCGTGGAGATTTTCACCTACCTCGGGCTCGCCGCCATCGATGCGCGGGCGCTGCATGCGTGGATGCCGCTCGGTTGGGCGGCGCTCGCGGTGGGGATCCGCCGGCGGCAGGGCCGATGGCCCGTGCGCTGGCGCGTGACTGCGCACCACGCGGGCATCTGCCTCGTGCTGCTGGTGGCGTTCCTCGCCACCGCGATTATGGCGGCGAGCCAGATGTTTGCCGAGTCGCCGCTGGCGGACGGCATGCCGACGCGCGCGATTTTCCACGACTGGGTTTATCTCGTGAGCCGGGCGGCGGTAATCAAAAACAACTGGCCGCTGGACGATCCGAGTCTCTCCGGCACGCCGCTGCAATACCACTACTTCATGATGGTGCATGCGGCGGCGGTTTCGGCGACGACGGGCATTGAACTTTCCGCGGTCATGCTGCGGCTGGTCTTTGTGCCGCTCGGGGCCGTGCTCGTGACCCAGGCCTACGTGCTCGGCCGCGCCGTGGCGCGCACTCCGTGGGGTGGAGTGATGGCGGCGCTGCTGGTGGTGGTGGCGAGCGAAGTATCGTTTGCCCCGAGCTACGGCGATCCGATGTTTCTAGGGCTGTTCGTGCGCTGGCTGTTCGTGAGCCCGACTTTTTTCTTCGGCACGATTTTTTGTGGCGCGCTGTTGATCGCGGTGGCGCGGTGCGCGAAGCTCCGGCATTGCACCTTGCGCCACTATCTGTGGCTGCTCCTGCTGGGGGCCGCGGGCACGGGGGCGAAGGGCACGGTGTTGCCCGTGGTGTTAGGGGCGCTTGGGCTGTGGGTGGTGTGGCGGTGGTGGTGTGACCGAGTCCTGCCGCGGCGACTGGTGGCTTTTGGCCTGTGCCTCGCGCTCGCCTTTGCGGTCGTGTATTTACCGACGATGTCGTCGTGGCGCACGGGTGATGCGGCCTTCCGCCCGTTCCACGTCTTCCAGCTTTCGGCGTTTTGGAAACAGCACTTGCCCGTCTGGCAGCAAAGTCTCGCCCAGTGGTTGCCGGTTGCAGCCGCGAAGCCGCTCGCGGCCATCCTCTGTGCGACCGTCGTCTTTGCGGGCACCTGTGGCATCCGCCTGCTCGCGATCCCGTATTTGCTGCGTGGCGATCGGCAGCGCCGCGACGCGATGCTCGTGAGCTGGCTCGGAGCCTTCTTTCTCGCGAGTGTGGGCATGGGCGTCCTGCTGGAGTTAAACAGCTACGGCGAACTCTACGTCATCCTGATGATGCGGCTCCCGATGGCCGTGCTCACGGCAGGTTGCCTGATGGCCGCGACCCGACGTTGCGTGCTTTGGTGGTCCGGATTTCGTGTCGTTCCGCGCGTATTGGATCCGGCGACCGGAAGTATCTTCGCGCGCGCGATACCTGGTGCACGTAGGGCTGTCCCGCGCCTCGTCGCCGGCAGTTGTGCCGCGGCGCTCCTGGCGGTCCTCACGATCCAAACTTCACTGTGGGGGGTGCGTAATTACTCCGGGCTCCGGGAGTGGTTTAAGACCCCGACCGATTTGAAGCCCGACGGCTACATGCAGGAATTGCAGGAGGCCCTGCTCTGGGTGCGCAACAATACGGAGCCGAATGCCGTGCTCGTTTCCAACTCGTGCACGCCCGAGAACATGAAAAAGGACCACTGGGGTGCGCTCGACCGCACGCTGACCGGGGTGCACTTCTACTACTCAGCGCTGTCGGAGCGCCGGCTGTGGTTCGAGGGGCCGAGCTACATTATGGACACCACGCGGGCCCGCTCGCGGGCGAGCCAGGCCTCGGATTTCTTCTATCGGGATCAACTCTTGGCGCATACGACGGTGGCCCCCGGTCCGTCCTACGTCCTGCTTGACCGCAGCCTCGCCGATGGGGCGAAGGTATCATTGCCCCGAGGCCGGCGGGTCTTCACCAACCGGCGCATGGAAGTCTACCGGCTTTCCCCCTCGCTGGCCGACGCCACGCGGTGAGGGGCGCCGGGCCGGGGTGTTGGATTATTTCCCCGTGACGCGCGGATCGTAGATCGTCTGTTTGAGGTCCGCTGCGAGGTGGCGGCGGAACGTCGCGAGATCTTTCACCGCGCGCAGGGCAATGAGCTGGCTCGCGAGGTTGCCGACGGCGGTGCCTTCGAGCGCGAAGCTCACGACGGGCAGGCCCGCGGCGTTGGCGGTGGCTTGGCAGAGGAGCCGGTTCTTTGAGCCGCCGCCGACAATGAGGATGCGGCGGAATTTTTTTCCGGCCATTTTTTCGAAGGCGCGCATCGCCTCTGCGTGCCCGCGACCGAGCGACTCGCAGATGAGACGCACGTAGCCGGCGAGATTTTTCGGGGCCGGGACCTTCCGTTTCTTCAACTGCGCGTCGATCGCGCTCTTCATCGAGCTGGGATTGGCGAATTCGGCGAAGGTCATGTCAATCAGTGCGGCGGGCGCGGGGAGCTTCTCGGCGGCGGTGATGAGGGCGGCCCACTCCTTGTCGTTCGCCGGCCGCGAGGCGAAATCCTTCAGCGTGCCTTCGAGCATCCAGAGGCCGATCACATTGGTGAGTGGGCGGTAGCGGCCGTCGCCGATGCGCTCGTTGGAGATGCGCGCCGCGAGGGCGTCGGCGCCGAGCACCGGCGTCGCGCTCTCGAAGCCGACGAGCGACCACGTGCCGGAGCTGATGTAGAGATCGGTGCCATCGGGCGCGGCGGGCATCGCGTCGTAGGCGGCGGCGGTATCGTGGCCGGGCACGGCGATAACTTGGGTTTTCGCGAGGGCGGGGGAGCCGGCAGCGATTTCCTTTTTCACGCGACCGAGCTTGGTGCCGCTGAGGATCGGCTTGGTGAACCAGTGCGGAGGAATCCGAAAATGATCGAGGGCGGCGCGCGACCAGTCGGTCGAGTGGACGTCGATGAGCTGCGAGGTGCTCGCGACCGTCAGCTCGTTTTCCATGCGGCCGGAGAGGAGAAAGTTAAAATAGTCCGGGAGAAAGAGACAGCGCGTCGCGAGATCCGCGATGGCGGGACACTGCGCGACGACCTCTTCGAGTTGCAGCGACGTGTTGTAGAAAACATTCGGGATACCGGTCGCCGCGTAGATGCGGTCCCGCGCGGCGCGGGTGTTCGCGAGGCGCCGGAGGCCGGGCTGCGTGCGGGCGTCGCGGTAGGCATGCACGGGGAAGACGAGGCGCCCCGCGTCGTTCACGAGCGCGTAGTCGACGCCCCAGACATCAACGCCGATGGAAGCGAGCTTGGCGCCGCGCGGCAGGGCGGCGACCGCCTTGCGCAGCCCGATCTGCACCTCGTGCCAGAGCGTGCCGAGGTCCCAGTAGTCGTGGGCCCCGAGGGTGCGAAACGAATTTGGGAAACGGTGGACCTCATTCAGTGCGAGGCGGTTTTTTGACCAAGTGCCGAGGATGACGCGGCCACTGGTGGCCCCGAGATCGATGGCGGCGGAATAGACGGGAGAAGGCATGGCGAAAGAAAATCGGAACGATGAGAACTTGGAGAAATGGAAAACGTGTGAGCGCGGCAACGGAGGCAATGGCACGCAGTGCGTAGGGTCACGGCAAAATCGCGAGCCGTTCGCGCACCAAGGGCTGACGCGATTTCACCACGTGGGCGCGGGGTATTTTCGGTTGCAAGGTCCGGGTTGCGCCGCACCGTTCCTCTTTCCTTTCATGCTCAACACCGAGCGCACTCCCCTTACTGGCAAACGCGTCCAGCTCATGGCCACCTGTCTGTGCGACGCCTTCTACGACGATGTCGCCGCGGCGACCGTCGAAGTGCTGGAACATCTCGGCGTCGAAGTTGTGTTCCCTGAGGCACAGACCTGTTGCGGCCAGCCGGCCTTCAACGGCGGTGACTGGGTCGCCTCGCGCAAGGTCGTGCGGCATACCGTCAAGACGTTCGCGGGCGACGAGCCGGTCGTCGTGCCCAGCGGCTCCTGCGCGGCGATGATGTTTCACGGCGCGGTGCTTGAATTTGAAAAGGAAAAAGACCTCGGCGAGGTCGAGGCGCTGGGCCGACGCACCTGGGAGCTGGCGGACTTTCTCGTGAACGGCCTTGGCGTGAAAACCTGGCCGGGGCGCTACGATGCGACCGTGGCGTTTCATCGGTCATGTCATTCCCGTGGCACTAAAAGCGGTGAAGCCTCGCTCACGTTGCTCAACGCGATTGCTGGATTGCGGGTGGTGGAGTTTGGCGAAGGGGAGCAGTGCTGTGGTTTTGGGGGCACGTTCTCGGTTTCGTTTCCCAACATCTCGACCGCGATGGGCTCGCTGAAACTCGATCACGTGCGGGCGGTGAAGCCCGACGTCTTCGTCTCGGGCGACATGAGCTGCATGATGCACATGGGCGGCCTCGCCGCGAAAGAGGGCAAGCCGATCAAAACGCTGCACCTCGCCCAGGTGCTGCGCGACGCGTTGAAGAATCAGAAAGCAAGCTAACCACGAATGGACACGAATAGACACGAAGGCTCGGAGGCATTGCATTCCGCGGTCGCGACATTCGTGTTCATTCGTGTCCATTCGTGGTTCCCCGCCCGATGAGATTCCAACAGATCGATCAATTTGCGGCGGAGCTGAAGGCGGACACTCGCGCGTCCGTTTACCAGAGCACGAAGACCACGCATGAGAAGCGCACGAAGCTGCTTTTCGATCAGTTTGCCGAGCCGAACCGCCTCCGCGAGATCGCCGGCGAGATCAAGCAGCACGCGATCGAGAACCTCGACACCTACCTGCCGCAGGTCGAAACGAAGCTGAAAGCCAACGGCGCGCAGGTCCATTGGGCGGGCACGGCGGAGAGCGCGTGCGAGACCGTCCGCCGCATCATGCTCGCGCGCGGCGCGACGAAAATGGTCAAAGCCAAGACCATGGTGAGCGAAGAGATCGAGCTCGCCCACTACCTCGAAAAGCACGGCATGGAGGCGCTCGAGACCGATCTCGGCGAGTTCATCGTCCAAATCGATCACGATCATCCGAGCCACATCGTCCGGCCGATCATCCACAAAAACCGCCGCGAGATCGCGGAGAGTTTCGAGCGCGAAGGTCTCGGCGCCTACAACGACGACCCGGCCACGATTACGCGCCGGGCGCGGCATTTTCTGCGGCATAAATATCTTCAGGCTGATGTCGGCCTCACGGGCGCGAATTTTGTCTCGGCCGAGAGCGGGCGCATCGTGCTCGTGACGAACGAGGGCAACTCCCGCTTTTGCCTCGCCGCGACGAAATGCCACATCGCGCTGATCGGCATTGAGAAAATCGTCCCACGTGATCGCGATCTCTCACTGCTGCTGAATCTTCTCGGCCGCTCCGGCACCGCGCAGGACCTCACCGTTTACACCGAGTTCATCAGTGGGCCGAAGTCCGCCGCGCAGCCCGACGGCCCCGAGGAGATGCACGTCATCTTCGTCGACAACGGCCGCACTGAGGTGCTCGCGAGCGACTGCCGCGACATTCTCCGCTGCATCCGCTGCGGCGCTTGCCTCAACGTGTGCCCGGTTTACCGGCAGGCGAGCGGCCACGCCTATCGCAGCGTCTATCCGGGGCCCGTCGGCGCGGTGCTTTCGCCGCTGCTCGCGGGCGAAAAATTTCCCCAGCTCGCCGATCTACCCAAGGCTTCGTCGCTCTGCGGCGCGTGCCACGAAGTCTGCCCCGTCAACATTCCCATTCCCGATCTGCTGTTGCGCCTGCGCAACAAGGCAAAGGAGGAAAGCGTGCCGTCGCCCGGCACGCCGCCGATGGGCGCCTGGGCGCTCATGGCCTCGCAGCCGACCGCGTGGCGCGCCGCGCTCTTTGGCGGCAAGCTGATGAACCATCTGCCGACGAAAATGATCCCCGTCCCTGCGCTGCAAGCATGGGCCGATAAGCGCGAGCTCCCCCGCTGGCGCGGCGGCGAATTCAGGAAATGGATGAAAGACCGAAAGAGCAGGGCGGGTCTTTGATCCGCCCTCCGAAAAACAATCAGGGCGGGTCAAAGACCGCGCCCACCCCAAAACCATGAGCACCCCGAAAAAATTCGAACCCTTCATCGCCGATAACGTCGTCATGCGCGAGTTTACGGTGCGGGCGGTGCTCACCGGCGTCGTGCTCGGCACGATCTTCGGCGCCTCCTCGCTCTATCTCGTGCTGAAGGTCGGACTCACGGTGAGCGCGTCGATTCCGGTGGCGGTCATCTCGCTGGCGCTCTTTCGCGGTCTCTCGAAACTCGGCGTGCGCGACTCCACGATCCTCGAAAACAACATCACGCAGACCGCCGGTTCCGCCGGCGAATCGATCGCGTTCGGCGTGGGGGTGACGATGCCGGCGATCATGATCCTCGGCTTCGATCTCGAGCTGGCGCGCGTGATGATGGTCGCGGTGCTCGGCGGGTTGCTCGGCATCCTCATGATGATCCCGCTGCGCCGCGCGCTCATCGTGAAGGAGCACGGCATTTTGAAATACCCCGAGGGCACCGCGTGCGCCGCCGTGCTCAAGGCCGGGGCCAACGATGAGGATCGCGCGGCCGCTTCGCCCTCGGCGAAGGCTGAGATCAAAGCGGCCGAGGCCGCGGGCCTCGGGAAATCTCCCGGCGCGAAGGTGATCTTCGCGGGGTTCGGCATCGGGCTGCTCTACAAGACGCTCAACGTCGCCTTCAAGGGCTGGAAGGACACGCCGGAAAAAATCTTCGGCGCCCCGATGAAATCGGGCTCCCTGGCCTGCGAGATTTCACCCGAGCTGCTCGGCGTCGGCTACATCATCGGCCCGCGGATCGCGGCCATCACCTTCGCGGGCGGCGTGCTCGCGTATCTCGTGCTCATCCCCGCGATCAAATTCTTCGGCGAACAACTTGCCGGGCCGCTCGCGCCCGGCGCGCTCGAGATCGCAAAGATGTCGCCGGGCCAGATCCGCAGCGCCTACGTGCTCTACATCGGCGCGGGCGCGGTGGCGGCGGGCGGCATCATCAGCCTTTTTCGCGCGATGCCCACGATTGTCCACGGCATCAAGATGGGCCTGCGCGACGTGGGCTTGAGCGGACGCGACGAGGCGCGCGCGACGGGAGACGCGCTGCCGCGCACGGATCGCGATCTCTCGATGAAGTTCGTCGCCATCGGCTGCATCGTGCTGCTCACCGCGATCACGCTGGCACCGGGATTGAACATGAACCTCCTCGGCGCGCTGCTGATCCTTGCGTTCGGATTTTTGTTCGTGACGGTCTCATCGCGCATCACGGGCGAAGTCGGCTCCACCTCCAATCCGATCTCGGGCATGACGGTCGCGACGCTGCTGCTCACGTGCCTCGTCTTCCTCCTCGTGGGCTGGACGGGCAACCCGTATTACGTGACCGCGCTTTCCATTGGCGGCATCGTGTGCATCGCGTCGTCGAATGGCGGCACGACGTCGCAGGACTTGAAGACGGGCTTCCTCCTCGGCGGCACGCCGCGGCTCATGCAATACGCCATTCTCCTCGGCGCGTTTGGTTCGGCCGTCCTGCTCGGGCCGATTCTGATGGTGCTCAATGACAGCGCGACGGTCTATCAGCCGATCGCGAAGGTCGCGCCGGCGGGCCTCTCCACGGATGCGTCGAAGCTTACGAAACGCGAAGCCGTTGCCGGCGTGCAGGCGCGCGATGATACGAAATCCTATTTCGTCTGGCAGAAGACCGACACCGTCGGCGGCCCGGCGGGCCGTTACCTCGTCGACGACGCGGGCAAGGCCGTGTGGCTCGTCGATCCCGGCATCAACGGCACCGTGAAGGAGCGGCCCGATGGCTCGAAGGTCCAAAAATTCGACGCGCCCAAGGCCACGCTCGTTTCCTACATCATCAAGGGCATCCTCGATCAAAAACTGCCGTGGGCGCTGGTGCTGTTCGGCGTGATGATTGCGGTGACGATGGAGCTGTGCGGCGTGCCGTCGCTCGTATTTGCCGTCGGCGTCTATCTGCCGATCTCGTCGTCGGCCCCGATCTTCGTGGGTGGCGCGGTGCGCTGGCTCGCGGATCGCTATTGGAACAAGCAGGCGCAGCGCGCACACCTCACCGAGGACGAGCGGGTCGCGGAGAGCGACAAGAGCCCCGGCGTGTTGCTCGCTTCCGGCTACATCGCGGGCGGCGCGATCGCCGGCATCGTGATCGCGATCCTCGCCGGCGTGCCGGGCATCAACTGGATCGACGCGGCGCTGCAGAAGTGGGCGGAGACGAGCAATCCGTTCTTCGAGGGCCCGAACTCCGACCTCCTTTCGCTGCTGCCGTTCGCGGTCATTGTTTTTCTGCTTTATCGCGTCGCGATGGAGCGTTGGTTGGTGAACAAGAAATTATGATCGACGATCGCGAAGCCATCTTCTCCCGCGTGCGCGGCGCGCTCGCGCCGCTGCACACGCGCGCCGCCCTGCCGGACTACGACAAAGAGATCGCCGTGATGCGTTCGCTGATCACGGGCCGTGACCTCAGCGAGCTGTTTGCCGAGCGGATCAAACGGGTCGGCGGCATGGCGCTCACCGATGTCGCCGCGCTGGCGGCGCAATTGCGCGCAGGGGGCTGGTTGCACGGTTACTGCGATCCGGTGCTCTGGCCGCCGCTTGCGCCGCACTTCGGCGCGGATTTCAAAGTGGAATTCGATTTCGACCGCACACGCGTGGACGACTATGCGTTCGGGATCACGCGCGCGGCGGGCGCGGTCGCGGAATCAGGCACGATCATTTTGAACGATGCGACGACCTCGCGCCGGCTCGGGGCGCTGGCGCCTTGGGTGCACGTCGCGGTCGTGGAGCGTGCCGCGATTTTCTCCGATCTCACGCAGGCGGTCGCCGCACTGGGCGATGATCGCAACGTGGTGTGGTGCACGGGGCCGTCGAAGACCGCGGATGTAGAAGGCATCCTCATCGAGGGCGTCCACGGTCCGGGCGTGCAGATCGCGCTGGTGGTGTAGGTCGGATCTGGGACCCGCCCTTGCGCGCGCCGAGGGTCCGCAGGCGGGGCCCAGAGTCGTGCAGCCGCCCGCGGCTGTCACGGCGACGCCCAACGGAACGAGATAGTAGATCTAGACGCGGGCGGGGGCGGGGGTGGTGTAGGTGCCGGTGTCGACGACGGTG
>JANNEY010000396.1:0-9113 GCA_031379235.1 Opitutaceae bacterium
CGAGTATGGCCGCCCGGTCTGCCTGCTCGGCTCGGATGTCGCGGCGAAAATTTTCCCGGACGAAGATGGCATCGGCCAGCCCGTGCGCATCGGCGGGCAGAACTACACCGTCGTTGGCCTGCTTGCGGCCAAAGGCACCTCGTTCGGTGGCAGCCCGGACAACGTCGTCATCACACCGATCACCCGATTCCTTCAGACCTACGGGCGGAGCTTTCGCTCGCTCAGCCTGAATGTGCAGGCACCGGGCCAGGCCGAGCTGTTGGCAACGCAGGAGAAAGCGATCGGCACGATGCGGCTCGTGCGCGGACTCGCGCCCGAGGACATCAACGACTTTGAAGTTTTTTCCAACGAATCGCTGATCGAGGCGTTCAACAAGATCGCCGACATCATTGCGGCGGGCGCGTTGATCATCAGTGCCATCGCGCTCCTCGCCTCCGGCGTGGGCGTGATGAACATCATGCTCGTGAGTGTAACCGAGCGCACCAAGGAGATTGGCATCCGCAAGAGCATCGGCGCGAAGAAGGTTAACATCCTCATGCAGTTTCTCGCGGAGGCGGTGGCTCTCTCGCTCATCGGCGGCGTAGCAGGCGTGGTTATCGGGGTCACCGGGGGCAATGCGATTGCCTATCTGATGAACACCGCGATCACGTTTCCGTGGATGTGGGCTGGCATCGGTCTCGCAGTGTGCGGTGGCATCGGCGTGGTCTTCGGCCTCTATCCCGCCTGGAAGGCCGCCCGCCTCGATCCGATCGAGGCGCTACGTTACGAATAGCGCCCCGCTCCGCCCGGCTACCCGCGGCGGATTTCCGAACCCTGGAAACGGATTTGGATGCGGAAGACTTTTTTCGTCCGGCAGGTGATGTGACCCGAGGCGGGATCAAAGCACTCGGGCACTTCGATGCGGTGCAGGTCCACGACGGCGTGGTAACCGCGTTCAGAAAACACATCGATGAGCATCGCGAGAGCCAGCGACTCGTCGAGGACGGCGTCCTCCGTGTTGATCAGCGCGACGCCCGAGATCGCGTGGCGGATCACGATCGGCACCATCTTTTTTTCGATGAACGTAATCACGCGCGCGAAGAGTTCGCCGTGCTCGAGTTCGTAGGAGTCGAGGCGCTTCACGAGTTCCTGCCGCGCGCCCACGATGATCTCGCTCGCCACCGGCACGCCGCGGATGCGGTCCACGGTGCGGGGATCCAGCTCCAGCGTGCTCTGATACTCCAGCTCGCGGAGGATGTTTTGCTCCACCTCCGCGAGGGTGCCCTGCGCGTTGATGAAGTGATAGTGGAAGATTTCTTTCAGCGATTGGAGCGCATCCCACGTCTGCTCCTTGAACACCCGATAACGGCGGCGCGCGAGGCTCTCGTCATGGTCGGTCGGACGATCTTCCATGAGTTCGCCGACGCCGCTGCGGGCCACTTCTTCGTTGTGGGTCCTGGTCTCCCGGCCGCGCTTGAGTTGACGCGCGATCGACTCCTTCTCGTCGACGAAGAGCACCATGATATGAATCGTCGGCTGGCGGAAATGAATGCTGAGCGTCGTTTCGTAAAACTCGGTGCGCAGCGCCTGCATCTTGTCGACGAGCCGCTTGAGACATTCGACCTGAACCTTGGTGCGCGGAAAGCCGTCGAGGATGACACCGTCGCGGTATTCGCTGCGGAGTAATTGCCGCAGGAGCAGGCCGACGACTTCACGATCGCCGACCATGTTGCCGGCGTTCTTGAGCGTGCGGGCGTCCGCCGAGTCGAGCAACGCGCTGATCACAACGGGCTCGCAGGTGAGCCCACGGGTCTCGGTGATGAACGCCGTGTTGGTGCCTTTGCCGGCGCCCGGCGCACCGCCGAGCAGAATGATTTCCTTTGGGAACCGTAGGTTGGCGCGACCGAATTCGGCTTCGAGATCCCGCCAGACCGCACCGAAGATCAGGTGGGCGTCTTTGATTTCGAGGTCGGTGAGTTTTCCGGCGGCCGGGGCGATGACGGAAGTCGGGTGGGTGGCGGGGGTCGGCATATCGGGTTCGAGGCGAAGAGGGGCTAGAGGGATTTCGTTGGGAGTTCGATACAAGAAAATCTTCGGGCCGGAACCCGGATGCGAAGCATCGGTCAATAGCGCCGACGTTTCGAGCGGGCTTAGCCCGAGCGAGCGTCAAGTTGAAGCTGGACCTGGCGGGGCCGTGTAAGCGGCCCCGCCTTGTTTTGTGACCTCCCTTGAGCTTTCGGCTGGATTTCCCTCACACTGCACCATGCGCATTTTGATCGTCGATGATGAGCCGGCTATCCGTCGGACCACGCGGATCGCTTTGGAGACGGCTGGGCACGAGGTGGCGGACGTGCCCAACAGCCAGCGTGCCACCAAGGCAATTGACGAAGAGCCGTTCGATGCCGTCTTTCTCGATTTGAAACTAGGCGTGGAAGACGGGCTCGACGTGCTGGCGCGACTCCTAAAGGCGCAGCCTGGGCTCCATGTGGTGATGTTCACCGCCTTTGCCAATATTGCCACCGCGGTGGAGGCGATGCGCCGGGGGGCCTTCGACTTTGTGCCCAAACCCTTCACCCCCGATCAGATTCGCGGGCTGCTGGCGAAGGTCGAGCGATCGCGGGGCCTGCAGACCAAAATGCGGGCGCTCGAAAACGATTTCGCCGCTGCGTCGCCGCCCGTCGATCTTGATTCCGCCGAGCCGATGGCGCAGCGCGCATTGGCGGTGGCTTTCAAGGCGGCGGAGACTTCGGCGAGCATTTTGATCCTCGGCCCGAGCGGCACGGGGAAAAGCGTGCTGGCGCGCGAGATTCACCGCCGCAGTGCGCAGCACGCGGGGGCGTTTGTGACGGTAAGCTGCCCGAGTCTTTCGCGGGAACTGCTCGAGAGTGAGCTCTTCGGCCACGTGCGCGGCTCCTTTACCGGCGCGGTGGCGGATTCTGTGGGTAAGGTCGCCGCGGCCGACGGTGGCACGCTCTTCCTCGACGAGATCGGCGAGATGCCGCTGGAGATCCAACCAAAGTTGCTGCGTCTTCTGCAGGAGCGGGAATACGAGCGCGTGGGCGAAGCGCGCCCTCGCCGTGCCAATGTCCGCGTCGTCGCCGCGACCAATCGGAATCTCGCGGAGGACGTGAAGGCCGGCCGCTTCCGCGAAGATCTTTTCTACCGGATCAACGTGATCAGCGTCGGGCTACCCGGCCTGCGCGAGCGGCCCGCCGATCTCGCACGGCTGGCCGAGGGCTGCCGGATGTTTTTTGCGGCACGGCTAGGGAAAAAGAACTCGGCGTTTTCACCGGCGGTGCTGGCGGCGTTCGCCGGCTACGCGTGGCCGGGGAACATTCGTGAGCTGCGCAATGTGATCGAGCGGGCGGTGATTTTGGCGGCGGGCGAAACGATCGAGCTGCGCGACCTGCCGGATGAATTCCGCGGCCAAAGCCAGCCAGGCTTCGTGGTGGGCGGGCGCGTGACCCTCGACGAACTCGAGACCGAGCACATCCGGCGCATCCTCGCGCAGGCGCGCAATCTCGACGAGGCCGCGCGCATCCTCGGAATCGATCCGGCGACGCTCTACCGCAAGCGGCAGAAACTTGGCCTCCTCTGAACCGAAGGGTAAAGAAGCAGAAGGGAGAACGCAGAAAGAAGAAAGCACCGGCCCGCGCGTTTCCTTTTTCTTCTTTTCCGTTCTGCTTCCTTTCCGCCCATGCTTCGCACGCGCCTCTTTCTTGGACTGTTTCCGCTCCTGCTGCTGGTCGTCGCGATTGGTGGCTACGCGATTTACGTCTGCCGCGGCATGGCGGACGCGCTCTCGCGCGATCTGATTAACAACTATCGCGCGTCGATTGGCTGCGAGCAGTTGCGCACCTCGGCCGCGCTCATGACGAATGCCCTCTCGCCGGCCATTCTCGCGGAAACGGAGCGGCGGGCCTTCAACGAACACCGTGGCGCGTTCAAGCGCGAGCTGATGGCCCAGGCCGCGGCGGCGGCGGGCACGGCGCGCAGCGATCTGCTGGCGAAGTTGGACGAAGCGTTTGGCTTGCTCGTGGCGCAAGGGATGCGCCAGCTCGAACTCGGTGGCTCAGGTTCGCGCGGGGCCGGTTGGCATGCGGCCAACGGTGCGCTCATCGGCGTGCTGCAGGCGATCGAGACGCTGATCCGCCGGGATTTCGCCGCGGCACAGCAGACGGCCGCGGAGGTGCGTCGGCTCGCGACAACGACGGAGCGCGTGATGCTCGTGACCATTGCGGTCGCGATCGCGCTGTCGCTCGTGCTGGCGTGGCTGCTGGCGGTGTCGCTGCTCCGGCCGATTCGGGCGCTCACGGCGTCGGCGGTCGCGATGGGCGAAGGCGATTGGGACCGCGCGGTGCCGGAATCTTCCGGTGATGAATTGGGGCAGCTCGGTCGCGCCTTTAACACAATGGCGGGCAAGCTGCGCGCCTACCGCGAGGCGACGCGCGCGAAAGTATTGCGCACCCAGCGCACGATGGAGGCCACGCTCACCTCCACGCCTGATCCGGTGTTCGTGGTGGGGAGCGATGGCGTGACGGAAATCCGCAACCCGGCGGCCGAAGCGCTCGGGCCAGCGGCGCTGCCCCTGACGGTGGCGGAGACGATTTCGCACGTGCTCGCGACCGGAGAACATTACCTGCCCACCGACTACGGCCGCGCGATCACGGTGCGCGTGGGCCGCGAGGATCGCCACTACCTGCCGCGGGTGCTCGCGATCGGCGATCGGCTGACGGAGTTCAAGGGCGCCGCGGTGATTTTGCAGGACGTGACCAAATTTCGCCTGCTCGACGACGTGAAGACGAACCTCGTCGGCACGGTGAGCCACGAGCTGAAAACGCCGCTCACCAGCCTGCGGCTCGCCGTTTACCTGCTGCTCGAACAAAACATCCAGGGGCTGAGCGCGACCCAGCGTGAGCTGCTGGAGACCGCGCGGGACGATGCCGACCGGCTGCTGCGCATCCTCGACAACCTGCTCGACCTCGCCCGCCTCGAAGCTGGCGCCTCGACCACTGCGCGCAGTGAGATCGAGATCGGCGCGCTGGTCGACGAGATCGCGCTCGAAGCCCGTGCGTTCGTTGAGCCCGCTGGCCAAAGCTTGGTGCTGGCAATGGCGCCCCAGCTGGTGGCGGCACGGCTCACGTTGGATCGCGAGCGCATCCGGCATGTGTTCATGAACCTGCTGACCAACGCGTCGAAATACTCGCCCGCCGGTGGCACGATCACGCTTTCAGTAACGGCGGAAGAGGCGGGTTTCGTCCGTTTCGCCGTGCGCGATCGCGGGGCAGGCATTCCGACCAGCAGCACGGCGCACGTGTTCGAGCGTTTCTATCGCGCACCGGATCAGACCAAGAGCGGCGCGGGTCTGGGCCTAGCCATCGCCCGCGAGATCGTGGTGGCTCACGGCGGCTCCATCGCCTGCACCAGCCAGGTGGGCGAGGGCAGTGAGTTTTTTTTCCTGCTGCCGGCTTAGCGGTGACGACGTTAGTTGAGGGAAAAAACGATCGGCACCATCATTTCGACGGCGACAGGTTTGCCGTTTTTTGTCGCCGGTTTGAATTTCCATTTCTGCACGCACTCGACGGCTGATTTCTCAAATTCTTTCCGGCTGGAGCGGACGGCGTGGGCCCCCTCGACGTCGCCGTCGGTCGTGATGATGAATCCGACCACGACTTCGCCGGCAATCCCGGCTCGCCGCATTTCGAAAGGGTAGGCTGGCCGCGCTTGAAACCGAGGGAGGGGACCGACGTCGGGCTTTGATTCGACCGCGCGCTTCTCGGCGGCTTGGGCGACCGGCATCGTGGCGGCAGTCGCGAAGACGAGGCAAAGGCTGACCAGAAGGGGTCGCTTCATGGCGCGAAACTTGGCGGACGCAGCCGTTTGAGGCGATGCCTAAACTTTTCGCTGGATGATCTGCGGCGCGGTTTCCATTTGGCCGCGGGTGACGCCCAGTTGGTTGATGAGTTTCAGTTCGCGCCAGAGGTCGGCGCCGGTGATTTCGCCGCGGAGCAGCTGGCCGTAGCGCGTGAGCGTGCGGGTGACATCGGCGGCGCTTTCGTTGACGAACTCGACACGGAAGCTGCGCGCACCGAGTTCCATGAGCCGTGCGATGTATTCGGCCCCGGTCTGGGCGCGGTTGTTGAAGACGGTGTTGCGGCAGCCGGCGTCAGCCTTGAGCGGGAGTTCGGCGCCGACGCGATCGCGGAGAGCGACGCGGTGGGTGTCGCAGGGGCGACCGCAATCACGGTAATCTTTGCCGGAGGAAAGAAACGCACAGAAGACACAATGCTCCATGTGAAACATCGGCATGTGCTGGTGCACGGTGATGTCGAACCACCGGCCGGGCGCGTTCTGGAGCAGCGCCTCCAGCTGGGTGATGTTCAGGTCGTAGCTCGCGGTGACGCGCTCCAGACCGTGATGGTGCAGGAGGTAGTCGGCGGTGAGCGGATTCGCGACGTTGAGTGAGAAGTCACCGCGACGCCGGTCGCCCTTGAAAAATTCGAGGTGGTCGTGGTTGCGGACGAGGTAGCCGTCGGCCTCGCACGAGCGGACTTGTTTCAGAATCCACTCCTCGCCGGGTTTGAAGATGCGGGGCGGTGCGACCCAGATGCTGGAGGAAAGCTGGGAGTTGAGAGCTGAGAGCGGAGAGTTCGGAAGTGCGGATTCGGAGGCTTGGAGCTGACGGAAGCGAGCGACGGCGTCGCGGTAGTGCTTCGGGTTTTCGAATTCGCAGTAGAGGGTGCGGGCGCCGGCGGACCAGGCGGCGTCGAGCTGTTCGGGTAGACGGATGACGGCGATCAGCTCCGGCGGCTGCGCCGTCGGAGCCGTTGAGAGCTGAGAGTTGAGAGTTGAGAGCCGGGTAGCGGAGTCGGAGAGCTGCCAGCGCTTCGGTTGGGCGCGGAGATTTTCGAGCGCGGTGGCGATTTCGCGGCGGAGGCGGTTGAGCTCGCTGATGGGGACGATCACATCACCTTCGAGGTGGGAGCGGAGAGTGCCGAGTTTGAACGGCGTGCCGCCGAGGCGACCGAGTTGTTCCGAGAGGCGCGCAGTCGTGAGCGGTTGTTTCTCGGCGAGCACGAGCGGAACGGCGGATTCGAGCTGGACGACGTGGCCATGGCCGTCGTTGGCGACCAGCGTGAGCGGCGTGCCGGCGCGGCCGTGAACTTCGAGCGTGAGGGGACGCGTGAAACGGATTTTTTCTCCCTCGAAGGTCGTGCGCACTTCGCGGTCGAGGGCGGGGTCGTTGGTCTTCCAGACGAGCTGGCCGACGCGCACGCGGCGCCAATCAATGTCGCCGCTGCCGAAACGCAGCGTCGCCTCGCCCGTGGCGGCGACGCGGTTTTCGACTTGGTAGACGCGGCCGCCTTCCTCGCGCTCGGCGGGTTTTCCCGCATCAAAGACGACGCCATCCCCGGGCTTCAACGGCGCGGCAAGCGCGAGTGTGATTGATTCGTTTTGGACGCGGGCAATTTCGCCAAGGAAGACGCCGCGCTTGGTGCCGAAGCGGGCGTGGGCGAGCTCCTGATTGTTGATGCCGCGGAACCAGCCGGTGTAGAGGCCGCGCGAGAAACTCATCTCCAGTTCGTAGCGCGCCGTCCGCGGTTCGAACTGGGGCGCGGCGACACCGGTGAGATCCGCCATCACTTTATCGAGGGCCTGGCGGTAGACGCGCGTGATGCTCGCGACGTATTCAGGGGATTTGAGGCGGCCTTCGATCTTCAGCGAGGAGACGCCGGCACGAATGAGATCAGGCAGGACTTCGAGCCCGGAGAGATCCTGCGGGCTGAGCAGGTAGCGGCGGTCGCCGAGCGGAACTTGGACGCCGTCGGAAATGAGGTCGTAGGGGAGGCGACAGGCTTGGGCGCATTCGCCGCGATTGGCGGAGCGACCACCGAGCGCCTCGCTGGTGAGGCACTGGCCGGAGTAGGCGACGCACAGCGCGCCGTGGACGAAGACCTCGAGCGGGAGCGGTTTAAGGTGGGGGCGCAGAATCCCGCCGTCCGTCTCAAGCGTGATTTCGGCGGGGTTCGGCGACTCGGCGCGAGAGCAAGCTTCGGCATCGGCGGCGTTGATCTTCGCGATGTCGGCGAGGGAATTTTCGCGGGCGAGGACGACGAGTTGCGCGCCGAGCCCGCGCGCGAAGGCTACGCCCGCGGCGCTCGTGATCGTCATCTGCGTGGAGCAGTGGATCGGGAAATCGGCGGAGAGTTTTCGGATGAGGCGGCAGATGCCGACGTCCTGCACGATGGCGGCGTCGACCCCGCTCGCGATGATGGTGCGAAGGTAGTCCTCGGCGTCGGCGAGTTCGTTGGCGAAGACGAGGGTGTTAAACGTCACGTAGCCCCGCACCCCGCGGCGGTGGAGAAACGCCATGAGCGCGGGGAGGTCGGTCTGCGTGAAATTTTTCGCGCGCATCCGGGCGTTGAAGCGCTCGAGGCCGAAGTAGATCGCATCGGCGCCGTTTTCGATCGCGGCGCGCGCGCATTCCCAGTCGCCGGCGGGGGAGAGGAGTTCGGGGCGTTTGAAGGTGGGCGTAGACACGAGTGGCGGGAAGGTAAAATCAGGCGGCGACTGCGGGCGTTGCAAGCGGTGGCACTGGCCGCTGCGGACCCGGGAGGGCCACGTGCGGGGCGGCGTTGCGCAGTTTCATCGCGAAGAAAAACGCGAGAATGAAGAACCCGACGGAAACATAACCAAGCGTGCCGTAGCCGATGAGATGACCGCTGGCGTCGCTCGTGACGAAGACTCCGGCTAGCACGCTGGCGAGCGCGCTGGCGCCCTGTTGGAGCGCGGCGTTCACGCTCATGAAGCCGCCGCGATAGCGCGCTGAGACGGCGTTGGTGATCATCGCCATCGCAGGTGAGAAGCGGCCTGACATCGTGACCATGAACAAGGCCATCATCACGCAGACAACGGCCTGCGAAACGGGGCCAAGCCGGGTGATGACGAGGGCGACGGCACTAGCGCCGAGCGAAAGCCAGCCAAGCAGGTGAAGGCGGTTGACGCGGTCGCAGAGCCGCCCGATGAGCGGCATGCTGATGAGCGTGCAGGCCCCGCCGACGGCATAGACGAGGGGGATCTGCTCCTCCGTGAGGCTCATGTTGGCCACGATCGATGGGGCGAGAAACGGGACA
>JANNEY010000494.1:0-6766 GCA_031379235.1 Opitutaceae bacterium
CTCGTTTACCACTGGGACGACAAGCTCACCCTCGAGTTTAACGGCCCCCACCCCGCGCTCGCCGCCCTCGAGATCGTCGCCGCGGCCGAGCTGCCGACGGTGTTTCTCGCCGGCGACTCAACCGTCACCGATCAACCGCGCGAGCCCGGGGCGAGCTGGGGGCAGATGTTGCCGCGCTTTTTTAAGCCCACCGTCGCCGTCGCCAATCACGCCGAGTCGGGTGAGACGCTCAAATCGTTCATCACCGAACTGAGGCTCGATAAAATCCTGAGTCAGGTGAAACGCGGTGACTGGCTCTTCCTGCAATTTTCACACAACGACCAGAAGCAAAGCTGGCCCCAGACCTATGTTGAAGCCGCCACGACTTACAAAGCCTACCTGCGCGTCTTCATCGCGGAGGCACGCCGCCGCGGGGTCACGCCCGTGCTCGTGACGCCGATGCAGCGCCGGCAATTCGACGAGGCGGGCAAGGTCCGCAATTCCCATGGCGACTATCCCGCCGCCGTGCGCGAAGTCGCCCGCGAGGAAAACGTCGCGCTCGTCGATCTGGAGCGCGCGAGTGTGGCGTTCTACGAGGCGCTCGGGCCGGAAAAATCTCCCCTCGCCTTCAGCGGTGGCGGTCGCGATCCGACGCATCACAATAATTACGGCGCCTACGAACTCGCCCAGTGCATCGTCGCCGGCATCCGCGCGGCGAAACTCGATCTGGCGGCGCACATTGCGGACGACTTTATCGGCTTTGATCCGGCACGGCCCGATGCGCCGGAAAACTTTTCGCTGCCGGCGAGTCCGGGGCGGACGACCCAGGCTCCGCGTGGCAATTAGCCCGGAAATTTGGCATGGCGTGGAGCGAAGCGACGCAGCAATCCAGCGAGCGGGATCGCCACGACTGACTGCGGCGGGTTCGCGGTGACAAACTGGAGCGGAGAATTTCCGGGTTATACCAACGGCTGGTGAAAAATTGACTTTTGAGGGTGGCGTCGGGACCTCCGGGCCCGACGGTTTTGGTCTGCGGCTCACCCGTGGCCGGGCCCGGAGGTCCCGCCCCCACCTCGATCCCACTAAAGTCCAGAAATCATGCGACGTTGGTATTAAGGCGCGTCGTTTGCCTCCGGGACGCAGAATCGCGCGGCATCGTGTCGCGCGAACGGGGTGTGGTCGAATGCCACTTGCCTCCCGTGCGGTGCCACGCACGTTTGCAGCAGTGAAAAATCGGACCCCGTGCTTACCGCACCCGGAACCCTCGCCCTCGATGCCTGGCTCCGGAGCCGCCGATCCCATCATATGAATTTGCGCACCAAGCTTGGGCTCGTCGTCCTCTTTCTCGGGGTCGGCGGCAGTTTTTTCTGGTCGCGCCGGCCCTCGGACGAAAGCCGCTCACCACCGCAGAAGTCTGCTGCGTCGCCGGCTGCCGTTCCGCCGGCTTCGACCCTGTCCACCTCCGCGGCTTCAGCGTCTTCCCTACCGCCCCCCGCGCCCACGGCCGTCAAGAGCCCAAGCCTGCCGCAACGTCCGCGCATGCTTGTTTTCGGTGAACAGGGGCCGGTGACGATGGAGGACATCCCCGCGGGGCGTTTTCGCGAGGAGCTGCTCGCGTTGTCTGACGTCGCGCGAGCGCGGGCGCTCGTCACGCTCGGCGAACTCCGCGTCCCGATTAACAACGTCGCCTCGCTTCATGTCTCACCCGACGGGGCGCTCTATTTTGCGTGTGCGAAGATGCCGGGCGATTCCGCGGACGAAGGGCTGGTCCCAGGCCGCGCGTTTTCCGGCGTCGCCGAGCTCGCGGCGCAGAATACTCGGGCGGCGGCGGAAGGGTTCGATGTGGCGGTCCCGATCGACAGTCCACCCATTCGCCACAGCCGGCCGGGATCGAGCAAGGTCATCTACCTCGATTTCAACGGCCACGTCGTGACCGGCACGGCGTGGAACTCCGGCGCCGGCACACCCGCGTCCTACGTCTGCACGCCCTACGACACGGACGGCAACGCCGGCTCGTTCAGCCCCGCCGAACAGGCCGGCATCGTGCTCGTCTGGGAACGGATCGCCGAATCGCTCCGCAACTTTGATGTCGATGTGACCACCGAGCAGCCCGCCGCGTTCAACAATCAGACCGCGCGCGTCCTCATCACCAAGGATCGCGATGCCAATGGCGTCCGCAATCCCGAGTCCGCCACCGCCAGCGGCGTCGCCTATCTCAACACGTTCGGCACCGCGTCGTTTGCCACGACGTTCAGCGTTTGTTTCGTTTACCAAGGCACGCTCACTGACACTCAGATTGCGCGAGTGGCGGCGCACGAGCTGGGCCACCAGCTGGGCCTCAGCCACGATGGCACGAGCACCGTCGAATATTACGTTGGGCACGGAGGCGGCGAGACCTCGTGGGGCCCGATCATGGGCAGCGCGATCCGCAACGTGATCCAGTGGTCCAAGGGGGAGTATTTTGACGCCAACAATCTCCAGGACGACTTGGCCATCATCGCGGGTAAGCTCACCGTCCGGCCCGACGACCGGTCCGGCACCGATGCCGCCGCGACGCCGTTGATCGTCAATGGCCCAGCCGTGCAGCAGAGCGGGATGCTCGAGACGAGCGCCGACATCGACGCATATTCCTTCACGACCACCGGCGGGGCCGTGTCGCTGCGGGTCGGCCCCATCGTCAACAATGCGCTCCTCTCCAATAAAATTTCGCTCGATGTCGTCGCCGAGCTCCGCGATTCCGCCGGGGCGCTCATCGCCCGCTCCGATCCGGAGGATTCGCCCGTGGCGACCTTCGCACGCACGCTGACCGCGGGCACGTATTTTATCCGCGTCACGGGCACCGGCGTCGGCACCCCCCTGATCAATCCGCCCACCGGCTACACAGCCTACGGCAGTGTGGGTTCCTATGAAATCACCGGCACGGTCCCCGCGCCCGCCGCCACCGTCGCGGCGGCCATCGTGCAGGAGCCGGAAAACCAAACTCAGTTTCCGGGCAACGCCGCGTCGTTTTCCGTGATCGCCCGCGGCAATCCCGCCACCAGCTACGCATGGCAGCGCTCCACCGACGGCGGCTCCACGTGGGCGGCGCTGGCCGATGGCGCCACCATCGCCGGTGCGGCCACGGCTTCAATTTCGATCTCAAGCCTCGCGGTCGCGATGAATGGAGATCGCTACCGTTGCCTGGTCACCAACAGCGCCGGCTCCGCCACGAGCGTCGGCGCGCGGCTTACCGTAAGCACTCCGCCCCCGCCGACGCTGCCCTCTTTCGGGCCATTCCCAATCGTGAGTTCGTTTGGCCGCGCGATTCCGACCGGCACCAGCCAAAACCTGATTGTGTCGCTCGCCGGTGGCTCCGATCCGATCCGCCTGCGCTGGCAGCTCGACGGAGTGGACATCCCCGATTCCGATGGGCCGGCCTATTTTCTCCGCACGTGGCAGACTGCCAATGGTGGCATCTATCGCGTCGTGGCCACCAATCCCGCGGGCTCGGTCGTGTCGCCCGGCTTCCGGCAGTTCGTCACATCCGAGGCCGGCTGGCAGTGGCGCAATCCCCTGCCCACCGGTAACGGCCTCACGCGCGCGGCGTTTCTCAACGGCCGTTTCCTCGTCGGCGGCATCCGCGGCACGCTCCTCACCTCGACGGATGGCGCCAGCTGGAAAGTCGTCCCGGTGCCCGCCGCCAACAACCTTTTCAGTTTTCATTTCTTCAACGGCCTCTACATCGCTCAAGGCAGCCTCGGTGCGGTCTTCACTTCGCCCGACGCACTGACATGGACGCCCCGTAACACCGGCACAGTCCACCGCGACGCCGGCAGCGGCCTGCAAGACATGGCACTCGGCGACGGCCGCCTCGTCGCCGTCGGCCTCGGCGGGCTCACCAGCACGTCCACCGACGCCATCACTTGGACGCCAGGCACCGCCGGCACGACCGAGGATTTGACCGGCGTGGCGTTCGCCTTCGGCCGGTTTCATGCGGTCTCGTCTGTGACCGGAAGGATCTTTAGCACGGCCGACGGCGTGAACTGGACTTCGCTCAACACCGCGTCGTCCGGCATGAGGCGCATCGCCTTCGGTGCCAACCGACTGGTCGCCGGCGGTGCCTCGGGCGAGACGCTCACTTCTACGGACGGCGTCACCTGGACGGGCGGCTCGGCGGGGACCGCGGAATTTCTCTTCGGCATCAATTTCGTCAACGACCAGTTCGTCGCCGTCGGCTCCGGCGGGATCATCCGCACCTCACCCGACGGGCTGACCTGGACGGCGCGAAGTTCCGACGGCAACCGCACCAACCTGCAAAACGCCGCCTACGGCAATGGCGTCTATGTGATTCCGGGGCAAAGCGCCACCCTCGGCCGCGCCTTGCTCACCTCGACTGACGGCCTCACGTGGCGCGAGACCATCGTCGGAACCGGCGCCGTGGCCACTACGCTGCGCGCCGTGACTTCGAGCCCTGCGGCGCTCGTCACCGTCGGCACCAGCGGCACCGTGCTCCAGTCGGCCGACGGCGTCCGCTGGATCGCGCGCGCCTCCGGCACGGTCACCCAGCTGAACGACGTTCACTTCGCCGCCGGCCGCTTCACCGCCGTGGGCAACACCGGCACGATCCTCGGCTCGGGTGACGGCTCGACCTGGACGAGGCTGGCCACACCCGCCAACGTCACCCTCAACGGCGTGCGCTTCGACAACGGGCTCTGGGTGATTGCCGCCTCGGCCGGCCGCATTTTCACCTCGGCCAACGGAACCGACTGGGTGCAACGCCACAGTGCCGGCAACGCGGTGGTCTTCAACCACTCGGCCTTTGGCAACGGCGTGTTCGTTGCCATCGGTGCCGCGGGCGCGATCGTCACCTCCGCCGATGGCGTCACCTGGACACCAGGCGCCGATCTCACGCGGGAAAATCTCAACGATATCGTTTTCGCATCCGGTCGCTTCGTCGCCGTCGGCGCGGGCGGCACGGTGCTCACTTCGGTTGACGGCCTGGTGTGGACAGATCGCAGCTTCTCCAACGACGCGCTCACCAGCGTGACCTATGCCTTCGGCCAGTTCCTCGCAACCGGGCCCGGTAGCACTTATTACGTTTCGGCGGATGGCGTCTCGTGGACGGGCCGCTTCACCGGCACGGGCGACGCGATGCTGGATGCCGCAGCCCTCGGCAACGAACTTTTCCTCGTCGGAGAAAATTCCGGCATCCTCGCCGCCGGCACCCCCATTCTCGGTGTGCCCAATTTCCAATCGGCTCTCATCGACGCGCCGGTCATGCTCGGCGGCACGGCCTACGCATCGGCGTTTCCCCTCGTCTATCAGTGGACCAAAGACGGCGTCCCGCTGGCCGGAGCGACCTCCCCTACCTACGTCGTGCCTCGCACGACCGGGGCCGACAGCGGCATCTACCGTCTGGTTGCCACCGGCCTGCTTGGCACGACTACGAGCGAGCCGACCACCCTCAACATCGCGGTGCCCACGCCCGGCCGGATCGTCAACCTCTCCGTCCGCGTGAGCGCAGGCGGCGGCGCGCAGACTCTCATCACCGGGTTTGTCATCGGTCCCGGCCCATCGAAAACCATCCTCATCCGCGGTATCGGACCTGGCCTCACGGCCTTCGGCGTCGCGGGCGCGCTCGCCGATCCGCAGCTGCAACTGTTCAACTCATCGCCGACGGCACCGGTTGCCACGAACGACAACTGGGGCGGCGGCGCCCCGCTCACGGCCCTCTTCGCGTCGGTCGGGGCCTTTCCCCTTGATCCCGTCGGCCGCGACGCCGCGCTCCAGCAGAATCTGGCGAGCGGCTCCTACACCGCGCAGGTTTCCGCTCCGGCTGGCACGAGCGGCGTAGCATTGCTCGAACTCTACGACGCCGAGCCCGAAGGCACCGCCGCCCCGAGCCGCTTCATCAACGTTTCCGCCCGCGCGCAAGTCGGGACCGGCGGCGGCATACTCATCGCCGGTTTCTCGATCTCAGGCAATGTGCCGAAGCAAGTTTTGCTTCGCGCCATCGGCCCGGCGCTCAGCGGATTCGGCGTGACGGGCACGCTCGCGAATCCGCGCCTCGATCTCTACCGCGGCAGCACGGTGCTCCAAAGCAACGACGACTGGGGCGGTGCGAACGCGCTCACCAATGCTTTTGCCAGCGTGGGGGCTTTCGCGCTCACCAACGCGGCCAGTCGTGACGCCGCCCTCCTCGTGACGCTTACGCCCGGCAATTATACCGCCCAAGTTAGCGGCGTCGGGAACACAACGGGCGTGGCGTTGGTCGAGGTTTACGAACTGCCGTAGTAACAACCGCCGCAGGTTACGTAGCTCCGCCGCTTCGCAAAGCCAGACGGCTATGCTCAATTGGCTCATGCCAAAAGCGTCGTCCGACCAATACCAACGTCCGCTCGCTTCTGGACTTTGAAGGGCCGCCGCTTTGGGGCCCGGCCGCAAGCGCCAGCTCTAAGCTACGCCCCAAAAGCGAAAGGACATCGGCGTGAAAAACACACCCCTTTAACAAAGAAAATTCCCCTCAATATGCCGATCGGCAGCAACTTTGACTAGAAATCCGATACTACCCACCCGGACCACTGCGCGAATGTTTCGACTCTCCCCTCACTTCCTCGGGTTTGCTCTCGTTGTTTCCGCCTCGGGTCTGGCGGTGTCTCGTGCTCAAAGTTACACGTTTACGACTCTCGCCGGCAGCACCGGGCAGGGCGGCTCGGTGGACGGCACGGGAAGCGCCGCTCGGTTTCAAAATCCGCGCGGAGTGGCCGTAGACAACACCGGGAATGTTTTTGTCGCGGACACCGGCAAC
>JANNEY010000508.1:0-4474 GCA_031379235.1 Opitutaceae bacterium
ATGTAGGTCTTGCAGCCCTGCAGGACGCCGAGCTTGCCGCCCTCGAAGCGGGCGGCGTGATCACCCCGCTGGATGCCGCGGCCACCGGCCTCGACCCCGATCAAGCGCACCTTCGTGTCTTCGAGAAATTCATGGAAGAACCCGATCGCGTTGGAGCCGCCGCCCACGCACGCGATCATTTCGTCGGCGAGGCGGCCTTCGCGCGCCATGATTTGCGCGCGCACTTCCTGCCCGATTACGCGGTGAAAATCCCGCACCATCATCGGATAGGGATGCGAGCCAAGCGCCGAGCCGAGGATGTAGTGGGTGCTGCGGACATTGGTTACCCAGTCGCGCATCGCCTCGTTGATCGCTTCTTTCAGGGTTTTCTGGCCGGCCTCCACGCCCACCACCGTGGCACCCATAAGGCGCATGCGAAACACGTTCAGCGCCTGCCGCTCCATGTCGACCGCGCCCATGTAGACCGTGCAATCGAGGCCGAACTTCGCGCAGACCGCGGCGGTCGCGACGCCGTGCTGGCCCGCGCCCGTCTCGGCGATGACGCGCTTCTTGCCCATGCGCCGGGCGAGCAGCGCCTGCCCGAGGGCGTTGTTGATTTTGTGCGCGCCGGTGTGGAGCAGGTCCTCGCGCTTCAGGTAGATTTTCGCGCCGCCGCAGTGCTCGGTCAGCCGCTCGGCGAAATAAAGTTCCGTGGGCCGGCCCGCGAATTCCTTGAGATGGTGCCGCAGCTCTTTTTGAAACGCCGGGTCATCGCGCGCGGTCTCGTAGACCGCCCCGAGTTCCTGCAGCGCGGTCATCAGCGTCTCCGGCACGAACACGCCGCCGTAGCGGCCAAAGTGGCCGCCCTCATCGGGGACCGAAAAGCGATCGAGGGGCGCGGCGGCAAGAGTGGACATACGCCCCCACCGTGAAGCGTCACCGGCAGCGACGCAATCCTGTGGTTGCTTTGGTGCGGCTCAGTTTGATTTTTTCGGGCACGGCCAAGAGCGTCGCACCAAAGCACTGCCGATAAAATTTCAGCTGGATTGCCACGGCCGGCTAGGTCGGAATCGGCATGACAATTTGAATTGAGCCGGCACGGTGGCTCTCCGAACCATGCCGACACTGCGGCAGAGCTAGGGCATAATTTCCGTAATATCTATTACCGATTCGTTGCAATCTGCGTCCAGTCTCAGCAACTTTCCTGCGTATCTGCCGACCCGCCCCCGTATCGTTTCCCTGCCCTCCCTGACCAACCCATGAACCGACCACTGAACAAAACCCTCGCCTGCGCGCTCGTCGCGCTGGCTCTGCTCCCGACCCAACCGGTGCTGGCCCAGGCGGCCACAGCGGCGTCCGCCACCAGCACCGCCAAAACCGGCGAAGACGTGATCAAGCTCTCGGAATTTACGGTCGGCGCCGAACCTGACCGCGGCTACATTGCCTCCGAGACCATGACCGGCAGCCGAGTAAAAACGAAGATCATCGATCTTCCCTACACGGTGAACGTCCTCACGAGCGAATTCTTCGAGGACTTCGGCATCTTCGAGCTCTCGGATAACGTCATCCAGATCGGCGGCTTCACCGGCCTCGACATCGGCGGCAGCTTCAACCTCCGCGGCTTCAGCTCGACCTCGCAGCTCCGCGACGGCTTCTTCCGCCTCGGCCGCTACGGCTCCAGTAACGTGGACCGCATGGAAATCATCAAGGGCTCCAACGCGGCCATCTACGGCCGCACCTCGCCCGGCGGCATGCTCAACATGGTTTCGAAACAGCCGAAGTCCCGCGAGAGCCAGCGCCTCTCCTTTAACTACGGCAATGAGGGCACCCAACGCGTGAGCCTCGAGTCCACCGGCCCCGTTTATCAGGGCGCGCTCGGCAAGACGTCCTACATTCTCACGGGCACCTTGTTTCAAAAGGAGTTCGACATGGATTTCGCGCGCAACCGCAACCAGGAATACTACCTCGCGCTCGGCCACACGTTTCCCGACGGCTCCAGCCTCCAGCTTTCCGTCGAGTATTTCCTCCAGATGCGCCACGCGCCCAACAGCGCCGCCCCGCTCATCACCGATTTGAAAGGCACCGCCGTTACCACGGACGATGAGGCCATCGGCTACGCCACGAATCTCGCGCGCTCCAACGCCTTCGGCCCGGTCAGCCAGCTCGACCGCGGCAACACGGGCGTAAACGCCTTCTACGACAAGAAACTCACCGAGGTGTGGAGCACCCGCTTCGGCGCCAACCGCTACTGGGCGCGCCGCTGGGACTTCAACCAGAACACCGGCTGGGGCGCCATCAGCATCAACCCCGCCCCCCTCGCCACCGGCACCCTACCCGCCATCACCACCGCCCGCGGCGCCACGCCCAACACCACGCGCATCATCGAGGATGGCGGCGGTTTCCAAGGCGACCTCCTCGCCCACTACTGGACCAACAACCGCAAGGTCGAGCACCGCACCCTCGTCACCCTCGACATTAACGATTATTACCGCTGGGACCCGTCGCTCAACTACGCCGGCGCGACCAACCCCGACCTCGTCGCGTGGAACGCCGTGCGCACCGTCACGCTCGATCCCAAGACCCTCGCGCCCGCCGCGCCCTTCGCGTATTTCCTCAAGCCGCTCGATCCAACCATCGGCGTGAAGACGCGCCACCAGAAGCGCCGCATCACAGTCCTCGGCGGCCTGCTCCGTCACCAGACTTCGCTCTTTGACGGCCGCCTCCTCACCTTCGCCGGCGCGCGCTACGACCACGTCCGCTTCCGCGACAGCGACTACATCGGCTTCGCCACCCCGCCCGGCTACGTGACCGGCACGCTCATCGACAAGGATGTCTCGTTCCTCAAACCCAATGCCGGCTTCAATTTCAAGGTCACGCCCGGCTTCCGCCTCTTCGCCAGCTACAGCGAGAGCTACTTCGTCGGCCAGAATGACAACGCCCAGGCCCACTTCGATCCGACCTTCAAGTCCGAAGTCGCCGACGGCTGGGACTACGGCTTCAAGGGCGAGCTGCTCAACGGCCGCCTTAACTACACGATCAGCGGTTTCTACGCGAACCGTCACAACGTGAGCGCGACCGACAACGTCGAGACACCCCTCGGCTCGGGCAACTTCGTCCTCGTCACGCGCCGCGAGGGCGACCAGCTCGTCCGCGGCTACGAAATCGACCTCACCTGGCGCATCAACGACGCGTTCTACGCCGGCGGGAGCTGGGGCCACGTTTACTCCATCTTCACCGATTTCGGCACCGCCTCGCCCGCCGCCATCGGCCGGCGCGTGAACGGCATCTCGCCGCAGAACGGCAGCGTCTACGTGAAATACGCGCCGACCTCGGGCGCGCTGCGTAATTTCTCCGCCAACCTCGGCGTCGCCTACGTCGCCGCCACGCGCACCGAGCTGCCCAACGCCGGCGACACCTACACGACGCTCGCCAACGGCTCGCGCGTCGTCCTGCGCTCGACCAACCAATGGCGCCTCGGTGTGCCGTCGTTCAACGTCTGGAGTCTCGGCCTGCGCTACCGCCTGCCGCCTGTGAGCGGGATCGACCACAGCGTGGCGCTCAACGTGAACAACCTCTTCGACCGCGAGTATCTCCGCGTCAACCGTCTCATCGGCGAGAAGCGCGCCATCCTCCTCACCTACTCGATCAACCGCACCGGCGCGAAACGCTGAGCGCTCAACGCGAGTAGCGTTTCGGTCTTCACAAAACCGCCGGCCGCAAGCCGGCGGTTTTTTTGCCTTGGTCGGGCCGCTTTGGGTGGGCCGTGCGCTCCGCGCGCGGCTGCCCGGCACGTCCGTCGTCAACCAAGCCGCCGGCCCGGCATTCGTAGGGGCGTGCCTCGTGCGCGCCCGTCGGGGAGAACCGGGCGCGCACAAGGCACGCCCTTACCGCTCCGTCCGCCATTTTCCAGCCTCGACGCTCGCCGCCTCGCCGCCAAACCTGCGCCTCGTTCCATGTTCTCCGCCCCGGACCGCGCCGTCTTCCTCAGCTACGCTTCGCAGGACGCCGAGGCTGCCCAGCGCATCTGCTCCGCACTCCGCGCCGCCGGCCTCGAGGTCTGGTTCGACCAAATCGAACTTGGCGGCGGCGATGCGTGGGACAAAAAGATCCGCGGACAGATCGCAACCTGCGCGCTTTTTGCCCCGGTGATTTCGGCCGCCACGCAGGCACGGCGCGAAGGCTATTTTCGGATCGAGTGGAAGCTCGCCGCGCAGCGCACGCACGCGATGGCCGACGGCACGCCGTTTCTCCTGCCGATCGTGATCGATGCGACCAAGGACAGCGAGGCGCTCGTGCCCGAGGAATTTCGCGCCGTGCAGTGGACCCGCCTGCCCCTTCGACAGGCTCAGGTCCTGCGGCCGGCCGATGACGGGATAGCGGCATTTTGCGCGCGGGTGAAAAGTCTCCTCGGCGGCGCAGCCGACGATGCAGGGCGGGGGGGGGGCCGCCCCCCCCCGGCCCCCGGAGGGCGCCCGCGCCCACCACGCGCGGGGGG
>JANNEY010000514.1:0-1787 GCA_031379235.1 Opitutaceae bacterium
CTACGACGATTTCCGTGCCCTGCGGGAACTTGGCGCGCGGGGCTCGGTGTTCTGGCGGTATTTTATTGTCACGGTTCCGAGTTTTCTGGCGATCGTGCTGCCCTTTGCGCTGCTCGTTTCGTTGCTCTACACCCTTGGAAAATTTCACCGCGCCAATGAAATCACGGCGATGCGGGCGGCCGGGGTTGGTTTCGCGCGGCTGACCGCGCCGGTTTGGTTCGTCGGCGTGCTGTGCTGCGGGCTGTCGTGGTGGTTGAACACGACCGTGGTGCCGTGGTCGGTGGAGGAATCGCGGGCGATGAAGGATGAGCTGGAGTTTCGTAGCCAGACCTCGAAGGCGCTCCCGGCCGACCGCGTGGGGGCAATCAGCAGCGTCGCGTTCGACAACCCGGTGGAACGCCGCATGTGGTTTCTCAACCGCTTCAGCAAGTCCACGCGCCATGGCTACGGCGTGTCGGTCTCCGAACTCGATGCCGAGCGGCGTGAAACCTCACGCCTCACGGCCGCGGAGGCGTGGTTCGATGCGGCGCGCAACGGCTGGGTGTTCCAAAACGGCCGGGCCCTCACGTTTACACCCGAGACCGGCGAGCTCACCGGATCGAAACCATTCACCGAGCAATTCGAGCCGCGCTATCGCGAGGACCCCGACCTGATGCTCCTGATCGATCGCAAGCCGACGTCGCTTTCGCTTTGGGAGCTGCGGGACCTGATTGCGCAGTTGGAGTTGGAGAAAAGCCCCAAGCTCGCGAGCTACGCGGTGCGTTACTATGGGCTCATTGCCGACATGGTCGGCCCGCTCGTGGTGATCGCGATTGCGATTCCGTTTGCCGTGGCGGGGGTCCGCGTGAATCCGGCCGTTGGAGTGTCGAAATCGATCGGGTTGTTTTTTCTCTACTACATCTTTCTCAACGCGGCCACGGCGCTGGCGACCAAAGGTTTGGTGGAGCCGGAAGTGGCCGCCTGGCTGCCGCATGCGGGGATGGGGGTGCTGGCCCTGTGGTTTTTTGCGCGCCTGCGATAGCTGGGCGAAGGGCGGCGGAAATATTTTGAATAACGGCTCCGGGTGGCGCGTCTCAACGGCGCAATGAAAACACTCGTTCTCGCAGTTTCACTCGCGGTGGCCGGAGTCGTTCCCGCCCATGCGCAGATTTTTCGATCGTCGGTCGGTGGTGGTGCGGCCATCGGGGCCGTGGCCGGCAGCCTGATCGGCGGGCACAATGGTGATCGCTGGGCGCAAGGCGCGGTGATTGGCGCCGTGGCCGGAGCTCTAATCGGTGCGGCCGTCGAGCCGCCGCAGCGGGTTTACAGCTCGCCGCCAGTCTACTCAACGCCGCCGCCCGCGGTTTACGGTCAACAGGTGTATAACTATCCCGTGACCACGGTGCCGGATGCCGCGACCGTTCCGGTGGCTCCGATGGTCGGTGCGCCAGGCCCGGTGCAGGTCGTCACGGCCCCGCCGCAAGTGGTCTATGTCGAGAGCGCACCGCGTGTGGTCTATGTGTCAGCGCCTGCCCCTCGGGTGGTCTACGTGACGCCACCGGTGGTGAGCTTCGGTTTCGGCTACCATTCGGGGCCGCGCTACGTCGCGGGACCGCGCGGTGGCCACTACCACGGACACGGTTATCGGCGCTAAGCGCTGGGTATTATTGTAGATGCCATGAGGCGGACAAGCGGGCGAAGAACGCCCAACTTGTCCGCCGAATGAATGCTAATACTAACGTCACGAAACTGCTGGAACGCCTGGTGGAAACCAAGGCCGAAACGATCAAGCTGGGACTGGACCTGCA
>JANNEY010000523.1:0-12366 GCA_031379235.1 Opitutaceae bacterium
CCCCCCGCAGATATTTTCAGCGTTGCCGAATTCAGTTGTGCGCCACGCGCTGGCGGCGGTGAAGGCTGGCGCGGAAACGAGCGCGGCGTGCATGCCGTGGTTGAGTGCGACCGCTCGGGTGGGTGAAAGCCCCATAGAGGCCCGCGCCACGAATTGCTAGGGTGCGATGATGAATCCTCTACTCCTGATTATTGTCCTGCTCCTTTTGTTCGGTGGCGGCGGTTTTTACTTTGGCGGTCCCGCCATCGGAGGCGGAGGCCTTGGGCTCATCCTGCTGATCTGCCTGATCGTTTATTTGATGGGCGGACTGCGCGGGAAAAACTAACGCGGGCGGCCGCAATATTCCGCCGCGTAGTCTTGGTCTCAGTGGAGACAACGTCCGTGACCTCACCGCACCAGGCTACGGGGCAAAAAATGCGGGCGGGCCTGCGCTGCGGGTGCCCGCTCTTCCTGCTGGGAATAGCCGCGTGCTTTCTCACTTCGTGCCTCGGCCTGCCCGGCGGCAAGGAGAAGCAGATCCGTTACGAGCTCACGCACCGGTTTGCCGTGGAAGATCCGCAGTTCCTGCGCAGCATGGGCCAGCTGCTGGGCCCCGCCATCGTGCCGGGCAACCACGTGACGGCGTTGCAGAACGGCGATCAGATATTTCCCGCCATGCTCGAGGCGATTCGCGGTGCCCAGAGTTCGATTACATTCGAGACCTACATCTATTGGTCCGGCGAAATCGGCCGGCGATTTTCAGACGCCTTGTGCGAGCGGGCGCGGGCCGGCGTCAAGGTGCATGTCCTGCTGGACTGGCTCGGCACCGGAAAAATTGAGGCAAAGTATCTCACGGACATGAAGGCCGCGGGCGTCGAGGTGGAGCGGTATCACCCGCTCCAGTGGTATGATTGGTCCAGGCTCAACAATCGCACGCATCGCAAACTCCTCGTGGTGGACGGCCGGATCGGGTTTACGGGCGGCGTCGGGATTGCCGACGCCTGGGCCGGTGACGCCGACACGAAGGACCGCTGGCGCGATTCCCATTACCGCATCGAAGGCCCGGCGGTCGCCCAGATGCAGGCGGCCTTTGGCGACAACTGGATCAAGACCCGCGCCAAGGTGCTGTTGGGCGCCGCGTATTATCCCGAACTTACCCAGCTTGGCCGTTCGCGCGCGCAGGTGTTTAAGAGTTCCCCTACCGAGGGGAGCGAAAGCGTCCGCCTGATGTATCTGCTGTCGATCGCATCGGCCACGAAAAGCATCCGTCTGCAGGCGGCCTATTTCGTGCCGGACGATCTCACGGTCGAAACGCTGATCACGGCGCGAAGCCGCGGCGTGACGATCGAGATCATCGTGCCCGGTCCCTATACCGATTCGGAGATCGTGCAGGGCGCCAGCCGCTCGCGGTGGGCGGCGTTGCTCGATGCCGGCGTGCTCTTCTACGAATACCAACCGTCGCTCTATCACTGCAAAGTTTTCATCGCGGATGACATCTGGGTGTCGGTGGGCTCGACGAATTTCGACAACCGATCCTTCCGGCTGAACGACGAGGCGAACCTGAACATTTACGACGCGGTTTTTGCGGCGGAGCAGATGGTCGTTTTTGAAGACGACAAGAGCCGCTCCCGACTGATGACGCGGGTGGAGTTCGAGAACCGCTCCTTGATGCGCAAAGCTTTCGATGCGCTGGCGGGTATCCTCCGTCATCAACTCTAGGCGCGACCGGTCCGGCCACGCCTTCCTTAAGGCCCGCGGTAGGACGCCACGCGTTTGAAATCGCTCCAGTTGTAGTCCATCGGGGTGCCCAGTTTTGACATGGTCACGCGCGCCGTGCTGCCCGCTTGAACGTCCCCGGACTGCTGCGGCGAATCTCCGCCCGCCGGTTCGATGCCAACGTCGAGATCCAGGTCGGTAATCCGGGCCAGCCCCAGCAGCACGCGGATCGGCTGACGCAAGGTCGCCGCGATATGGGCGATGCGACGGCTCGCCTTGTCCACCGTGATGACGACGGAAATCTTTTCGACGGTGAGCAGACGGGCCGCCTCCGGACGCAGCCCGACTTCAAAGCGCGAGTTCTTCGGCGTATCGTCAATCATCACGGCCTGCTCCAGATCGAGGTATTCGGCCGGCGACTTGAGCACTTTCTTTCTGGGCTTCCGGTTCTTCTCGGCCTCCCATTTCTCCCTTTGCTCCGCGCTCGCGGGCCGGCCGCCCACCTCGACTAGCCGCCAGCGTTTGCGGTCGGGCAGCGAGGGGTCGTAGCGCTCGATGCGCTCTTCCTTCACTTTGCCATCGTCGAAGAAAAACCGCGTTTGCTGGGTGAAGGCCAAATCTTCCCGACCGGTGGCCCACTGCTCGAACGCCGTCGCCAGCAACGGAGGCGTTGCCGCGCGCAGCTCCGGGAGAAATGCCCAGCCCAAGGCCAGAGTGAGCCGGCACAAGCGACCTGGGATGGGATTTCGCACGGCGACAGTTGGTCCTCCGCCTCAGGGCTGGCGGCGGCGGTCGGATAGTTTGCTTTGCTGTTGCGAAGCGCGCGCCGGGCGCGGCGGCTCGTAACAACAAGCTATTCCACGGTTCAGGGAATGCCTTGCTCGCATCTCATGTTCTCGCGGCACCACGCCGCCACCGTGGTGGAGCCATTTCCGGTTTCGTGCGGAACGGGAAGCGTTCCGCTACGCTTACAGAAAAAGGGAGCCGCACCCGGATGCCTTTAATTGCAGCCGCAATTGGCGGAGTATTCCTTGAACGCTTTCTCGACCGTTTCGCGAGTTTCACCGGTGCGCTTTTGGATCCGGCCGAGCAATTCATCCTGCTTGCCTTCGACGTATTGGAGATCGTCGTCCGTGAGTTTGGCCCACTTCTGTTTCAATTTTCCTTTGGTGATGTTCCAGTCACCTTTGAGTTCGAGTGTGTTCATGGTATTTCCTTTGTTTTAGTTTGGTATTTCTTTGCCGACGTCGTCCGACCCGAAATGGAGCGGGCGAAAAATTCAACCGGTAGTGCTGGACCTGACCTTGGCGTAAGCCTCCTGCGTCCTGACCCAAGCCTGACCGACTTTTTCCTTCTGCTGGTCCCAGGTTTCGGCAGTGGCTTTGCCCAGCTCTGCGCCCATCGACTTCAGGTAGGAGCGGGCGTCGATCATTTCCTTCATCGCGAAATCCCAATCTTTGGCGCTGGGATTTCCCTGCATCGTGGCGCGCTTGCTCTTGAGTTCCGCGATCTGGCCGTCGGCCGTCGCTTCGAGGGCCTTGAGGCCGATCAGGAAAGCCGCGCGCGCGGCGAAAGCGTGATCCTTGATGTCAGCCCAGCGGGCCGGCGAGATGGTGGCATCGGCCCCGCTTGCGACCGCAACCGGGAAGGCGAACAGTTCTAGGGCCGGCGAGGCGAGCACGTTCATGTCCCTCGCCGCCGGCGCCGGTGCCTGGACGATTGGCTCCTTCTTGGCGCAACCGCAGGTTGAGAGCGTGGCGACTCCGACGGCCGCGCTGATGAGCAGGGTGATGCGTTTGGTTTTCATGTGAGTATTTTCCGACGACTGGTTTTCCGTGTGCTCGCAGCCCGTTTTGAGCGTGAGAGTTTTGTCTTCGTCGCGGGAGTGTAGGCCGATGCGGCGCCTGAAAACATGGGGTGTTACCCGGCACCGATTAACGGACACTCAATGCCGCGATGTGCTCTCGCCCGTCGTCGCGCAGCGGGAGAATCGAGTCGGGCAGGACTTGGCCGTCGAGCATGAGCTGGGGCAGGGCGATGGAATCCCCGGCGTGCCGCGTGATCGTGATATGGTAAACCGTCCGGCGGTAGCGGTAGTGGATTTTGAAACTAGGCCACGCCTGCGGGAGGCGCGGCGTGAGCCGCAGTCGCTCACCCTCGAGATTCGCGCCGAGCAGCGTCTCGACGATCAGCCGATACATCCAGCCGGCCGAACCCGTATACCACGTCCAGCCACCGCGGCCCGTGTGCGGCGCGACACCATAGACATCCGCGGCGACGACGTAGGGCTCCACCTTGTAGGTCGCGATCTGCGCGGGCGTCGCGCCGTGATGCACGGGATTGAGCAGCGCGCAGAGTTCCCACGCGCGTTCGGTCTCGCCCATGAGCGCAAACGCCATGGCGGTCCAGATCGCGCCGTGGGTGTATTGGCCGCCGTTCTCGCGCACGCCGGGGATGTAGCCTTTGATGTAGCCGGGATTTAGCGGCGAGGTGTCGAAGGGCGGATCGAACAGCTGGATTAATCCGGCGTCGCGACGAACGAGGCGGCGATCCACGGATTGCATGGCCACGCGCGCGCGTGCCGGATCGCCGGCGCCGCTGATCACCGACCAGCTTTGCGGCAACGAATCGATCTGGCACTCGGGGTTGGACTGCGAGCCGAGCGGTTCGCCGTTGTCGAAGTAGGCGCGGCGATACCACGCGCCGTCCCAGCCGTGCAGTTCGATGTTTTCCTGGAGCCGCTGGGCTTGGGCGACACAACGCTCCGCGAAGGCCGCATCGCCGCGGGCGCGTGCGATTCCGGCAAACTGGTTGAGCACATCGTGCAGGAAAAACGCGAGCCACACGCTTTCACCGCGGCCTTCCGGCCCGACGCGGTTCATGCCGTCGTTCCAATCGCCGCAGCCGATCAGCGGCAGGCCGTGCGCGCCGAATCTCAGTCCGCGTTCAATGGCGCGCACGCAATGTTCGTAGAGCGTGGCCGATTCCTCCGCGCGGCCCGGCAGATCGTAGTAGGCCTCCTCTTCGGGTTTAATCGGCCGGCCGGTGAGAAAAGGAATGTTTTCATCGAGCACGCCCGTGTCTCCGAGGCACGAGACGTAGCGGCAGGTGACGTAGGGGAGCCACAGGTAGTCGTCGGAAAAATGCGTGCGCACGCCGCGTCCGGCCGGCGGATGCCACCAGTGCTGGACGTCGCCTTCGCGGAACTGGTGCGCGGCGGCGCGCAGCAGGTGCTCGCGCGCCACCGCCGGTTCGGCATGCACCAGCGCCATCACGTCCTGCAACTGATCGCGGAAACCATAGGCACCGCCGGATTGATAAAAGCCGGTGCGACCCCATACGCGGCAACTCAGGGTCTGGTAAAGCAGCCACCCGTTCGCCATCACGTTCACGGCCGCGTCGGGCGTGTCCACGTTCACGGCCCCGAGCGTGCGGTTCCAATGCGTCCACACGCCCTCAAGCGCGACCCGGCTGGCGTCGGCCCGGCGAAAACGCTGGACGAGTTGCTGCACGTCGCCGGTGCTGCGCCCGACGCCGAGACGGAAACTGGTCTCGCGTTCCCCGCCGTCCCGCAGCTCGAAGGCGACCTGCATCGCGCCGCAGGGATCGAGGCCGGCGCCGACTTTCCCGGAGAGGCGCGCGCGCCGGAGGGCGGCGGGTTGATCCAAACTGCCGTTGCGGCCGAGGAATTCCTTGCGGTCGCCGGTGAGCGTGCGCGCCGTGTCGTTCACATCCAGAAACGCGATGCGCCCGGGAAATTCGGAGTTGTAGTGGTTGCGCACCAGCAGTGCGCCGGTCCTGAGGTCCACCTCGGTCTGCACGTGCAGCAAGTGCTTGGATCGCAGATCGCCGAGGACCCATTCCCAGTAGCCGGTGGCCGAAAGCCGCCGGGGGCGGCCCGAGAGGTTGCGGGTTTTTAGCACGGCGAGTTTTACGGGCGCATCCATTGCCACGTAGACGGTCAGTTCGGAGAAGATGCCGTGCTCCGTGTGCTCGAACACCGTGTAACCGAAGCCATGGCGGATGACGTAGGGCGTGGCGCCGCGTGCGGGCCCGGGTGTGGGCGACCAGAACTGCCCGGTTTCCTCGTCGCGGAGGTAGAAGGCTTCGCCGGTCGTATCCTGCACCGCGTCGTTGTGCCAGGGGGTCAGGCGGAATTCGTGCGCGTTCTCGGCCCACGTGTAGGCGCTGCCGCTTTCCGAGATCACCGTGCCGAAAAAAGGATTGGCCAGCACGTTCACCCACGGCGCCGGTGTCACGCGGCCGGGCTCGAGGGTGATGACATACTCGTGGCCGTCGCGGGTGAAGCCGCCGAGGCCATTGGGGAAAATCAGCTCGCGCGCCGGCAGCAGTCGTGGTGTATCCGGGACGACGGTGCGCGTGGGCGCAAACTTCGGCACCGGTATTTCCGGAACGCCCCGCCGCTCTAATTGCTCGAGCAGAGTTCCGTCCTCGTCGCTGAGGACAATCCGCGCGGCGGTCTGCAATAGCACGCGGTCCTCATGCGGAATTTGTTCGAGCCGGCGGACAAAAATTCCGCCCGGCTTGTCGAGCATCTGCGCCTCGATGCCCGAGGCGATCAGGCTCGTGATTTCATCCTGCAGGGACTGGCGGTAGACCGACACGTCTTCGTTCACGATCACGAGCTCGGTCACGAGCCCCTTCATGCGCCAGTAGGAGTGGGCTTGGATGAGCTGCCGGACCAGATCGATTTTTTTGGCGTCGCTGATGTGCAGCAGAAGGAGCGGCGCGTCGCCGGAGATGCCGTAGCTCCAGAGGCCGCTCTGTCCGCGCCGGTTGGTTCGCACCACGCCGGCTGCGGCGCGACGCGCGGGATCGGCATAGATCAGCGCGCTTGCAAGCCGGCCATAGAGCTGGGCCTCGGCCTCGTTGGCGTTGAGCTGGCGCAGCGTCACCTGGCTGTGCGTCCACGCGAGCGCAAAGGCCCGGTCGCCCATGCGCGGTTGCCGGTATTTGTCGGCGAGCGCAAGGGCGCCGTCCCGGCTCTCGGCGACGCCGATGACCAGATCGACGACCACCGTTTCGTGCGGTGGCAGCGTGAGGATGCGGCGCAGCGCCACGATCGGATCGAGGACGGAGCCCGCCGTGTTGGACAGCGGTCCGGCCGCTTGCAGCGCGGCGGGCTGCGCCGCGCTGCCGCCGCGTCCGATGAAGCGCGCGCGATCGGTTTCGCAGGAGATTTCCCCCTGCACGCCGCCCTGCCCGACCATGACGTGCAACAGCCAGGGCGGCTTCTCTTCCTGCGAGCGCGCGCGGCGGGTGCAGAGCAGGGCGGCGGGTTCGCGCAAAAATTCCGTCTGCACGAACAGATTGCTGAACGCGGGATGCGCGGCATCCGCCGCCTGCGGTGCCAGCACCACCTCCGCGTAGCTGGTCAGCTCGATCATGCGCGTGACCGCAGAGCGGTTGACGAGCGTGATGCGCCGCAACTCGACATCATCCTCCGGGGACACGGCGATTTCGGTGTGGGTTTCGAGCCCGGCATGACGCTGGCGAAATTCAGCGCGGCCTTGCGCGAAGATGGCCTCGTAATTTTTGGTCGCCCGCCGGGCCGGCTGATGCGCGGCCGACCAAAATTCTCCCGTCTCCGCGTCGCGCAGATAGACAAACGTCCCCCAGCAATCGCGCGTGGCATCCTCGCGCCAGCGGGTGAGGGCGAGGTCGTGCCACCGGCTGTAGCCGCCCCCGGCGCTGCTGATCACGACGTGGTAGCTGCCGTTGGAGAGGAGATGAACTTCGGGCGTCGCCGAGGAGGGATTCGTCAGCGTCCGCACCGCGTCCCGGGCGTCGCCCGGTAGTTTCCCAGATTCCGTCGGCTCCAGATCGCCGGAAAACACGCTGGCGGCGGCCTTGGGCACGCGCTCCTGCAGCAGGAGATCCGCCGCCTTGAGCAGCGGGCACGCGAGGAAGCGCCGCTGCATGGGCTGACCGTGGAGGACATGCAGGAACGCCAGCAAACTCATCCCCTGATGATGCGCCATGAACGACCGGATGGTGATGCTGGTTTCGTCCGGCGGCAGCCGCGACAACGTGTAGTCCACGGCCTCGTAGAAACCGTAGACACCCTCACGTCCGTCGGCTGCGAGGCGCTGGAGATTTTCGCAGGCGGCCTGCGGCGCGACGATCAGCGCGAGGGCGGTCGCGTAGGGCGCGATCACGAGATCGTCCGCCAGGCCGCGTTTCAAGCCGAGCCCCGGCACGCCGAACGCGCGGTATTGATAGGTCAGGTGGACATCGGTGCGATTGTAGCCCGATTCGGAAATGCCCCAGGGCAGGCCGCGCACCTCCCCGTAGTCGATCTGCTGCCGGACCGCGGCCTCGCAGGTCCGGGCGAGCAGCGTGTTTTCGTAGCACGGCATCACCAGCAGCGGCATCAGGTATTCGAACATCGAGCCGCTCCACGAAACCAAAATCGGATCGCCCTGGACCGCGATGAGCTGGCGGCCGAGCGAAAACCAGTGGTCCTGCGGTGCCTGCCCCTGCGCGATCGCCACGTAGCTGCCCAGCCGCGATTCCGAAGCCAGCAGATCGAAGAAACCGGGATCAAGCCGGCGATCGGAGACATTGTAGCCGATGGAAAAAAGCTCCCGCACCGGATCGAAGAGAAAACGGAAATCCATTTCCGCCAGCTCCTCGCTTTGCCGGGCCAGCACTTCGAGGACAGCGAGACGTTCACGGGCGCGATCTCCCGTCTCGCGCAGCCAGACGGGCACGGTCGTCGCGGCGGAGTCCAGTTCGGCCAGTTCACGCCACGTGGGGGCGCCGTCAGTCCGCGTAAAGCGCGCGACGAGATCGGCGGGCATGGACGTCAGCAGCGCCGCATTCGCGAGCCACGGCGCGAAGCACTGCAGCTCCGCGAGCTGCTCTGCGCAGGTGTGGTGCAGAGTTTGCGCCCAACGTTGCCGCTCCTCGTGGTCGCCGCCCGAGGTCGCGGCGATCCGTCGGACGCTTTCAGCGGTCTCCTCCAGCAGGGTGAAAGCGGCGGTCAGGGTCGCGGGCGTTTGTGCCAGTTCGAGATCGAGCTGTGCCAGGGCCGGATGGTCGGGCGTGATTTTTCGGAGGACGCCGACGGTGTCGCGCAGCCCGGCGAAAACGTGCGGCCCGAAAATGGGCGTGTCCGCTAGCTCGCGCAAACCAGAACCCAGCGTGAGCAGATGCCCAGCGAGGTTGCCGCTGTCCACGCTCGAGACATAGAGCGGCAGGAGCGGCTGGAGCGTGCGGGTGTCATACCAGTTGTAGAAATGCCCGCGATGCCGCTCGAGGCGGAGCAGTGTGGCAAAGGTGTCCTGGGTGCGCTGAATCAGGCCGCCGGTGGCGAGATAGCCGAAGTCGCGCGCGGCCAGATTCGCGAGCAGGGCGAGGCCGATGTTCGTGGGCGAAGTCCGCGCGGCGATCGTCGGCGCGGGTGTTTCCTGGAAATTGTCCGGCGGCAGCCAGTTCTCCCGCGCCGTGACAAACGTTTCGAAAAAATGCCAGGTGCGGCGGGCGGTGCGCCCGAGAAATGCCCGTTGCTCGTCGGACAATTTGGCCGCCGGCGGATGCAGGGGCCGGCTGATCCACCAGGCGATGGCCGGCGCCGCGAACCACAGGCCGAGGAAGGGCAGCGTCAGCAGAAATTGATCAGACCGCAGGCGCTGGAGGAAAAAACCGGTGGCCAGCGCCACCGTCGGCGCGATCCAAAGGCTGCGGCAGAAACCAACGAAGTCCGTGCGCGCGGCGTTGCCGACCTCGCTTGAAGTTCGCCATTCCAGCAGTCGCCGGCGCGTGAGCAGCAGGCGCACCAGCGTCCGTCCGATCGCATCCGCACTGATGAACGCCTCGTAGGGCAAGAACGCCAAAGTGAGGCCGACGTGGGCGAGCTGCCGGCCGCCCGCGCCAGCGACGCTGCGCAGGTGCATGGCCCACGTGATGTCCGGCCGCATGGCGCAGAAATCCGCGAGCACCGTCAGCAGGCCCGGCAGTGCGACGATCGTCAGCACGGCGAGCGAAGCCCAACCGGCCATGGCCGGGAGCAGCAGCCAGCTGCCGACGAGAAAAGCCAGCAGCGCCACGGGGACGAGGCTGCGGCGCAGGTTGTCGAAAATCTTCCATTGCGATAAAAACGACAGCGGGTTGGCGAGGCGCCGCGGTCCGGTCCCGCGCACACGCGAAAAAAGCCACGGCGCAATCTGCCAGTCGCCCCGGATCCACCGGTGCCGTCGCGCGACGTCCACGCCATAGTGGGAAGGATGGTCCTCGTAGAGTTCCACATCGCTCACGAGGGCGGATCGGGCGTGGCAGCCCTCGAGGAGATCGTGGCTGAGCACGGTGTTCTCGGGGCAGCGCCCGGCCAGCGCGCGCTCGAACGCGTCCACATCGTAGATGCCCTTGCCGATGAAAGAACCTTCTTGAAAGAGATCCTGATACACGTCGGACACGGCGCGGGTGTAGGGATCGATGCCCGCCTCGCCCGCGAACAGGCGCACGAACCACGATCGCCGGGCGCTGGGCAGGTTCACGGCGACGCGCGGCTGCAGAATGCCATGCCCCGCGGTCACGATGCCCCGCACCGGATCGAAGTGCGGCCGGTTCAGCGGATGCGCCATCGTGCCGGCGAGGCGGCGCGCCGTGTCGCGCGGCAACTGCGTGTCGGTATCGAGCGTGATGACGTAAACGATCGCGGGCAGAACGGTGGCGTCGCCAATGATCGTGGAAAAGCATCCCGCCGATCCGCCGCGGAGCAGGCCGTTGAACTCGGCGAGTTTGCCGCGCTTGCGCTCATAGCCGATCCAGCGGCCCTCGCCGGCGTTCCAACGCCGCGACCGGTGGAACAGGAAAAAGGGGCCGGATGAATCGGTCGCATAGCGGGCGTTCAGGCGCTCAACGCCGGCCCGGGCGCGGGCAAGGAGCGGTGCGTCGGCCGGCTCGGTCTCGGTCGCCGCGTCTTGGAAATCGGACAGCAGCGCAAAGTGCAGCTCCCGGTCGCGGTTCGCGAGGTGCTGGATCTCCAGGTTCTCGAGCAGGCGGTCGACGCTGTCCGCATGCGTGAGCAGAGTCGGCACGACCACCATCGTGGCGCAGCCGGGCGCGATGCCCGTCGAGAAATCCAAGCGCGGGAGCAGCCGTGGTTTTACGAGCCGCTGCGTCAGCCAGTTCATCAACGCCACAGCGAGCTGGCTCGCACCCAGCAGAAAAACGGCGGTGAACGCGGTGAGCTTCCAACCCTGCACCGCGGATTCGCGGGCCTGCTGCCAGAACCAGAGCGTGGCGAGCGTCGCGAGCGCGAAAATGCCGCCGGCGTAAAACAGCAGCGGAAAACGGTGGAGGCCGCGCTCGACCCGCGCGGTCCACGGCAGGACGGCCCGCACCGTGTGTTCCAGCTGCGGCTGGCCCGCATCGATCAGGAAATAGCCGACGTGGGCCGTGCGGTCCGTGGCGCCTTTTTTCTGCGCGTGGTCGGCGGCCAGCTGGACGGTGTGCCGGGCGATGTCGGCCTCCGCGAGCGGACTGCGCCGCGCGAGCGCCTCGATCGCATGGCGGTAGCGATCGCGGGTGGAAAAATCCATGGCGCCGTAAACGCCGGCCGGATCAGTCCGCAGGATTTGCTCCACGAGGCTCAGCGCCTCCACGAAATCCTTCCAGTTCGTCGCGCCCAGAAAACGCAGGCTGGCGAGGCTGTGGCTGACGGAGACTTGGTCGGCGGCCTGGCTCTGGCTCTCGAGCTGGACCAGCTGCTCGATCGAGGAACCCTGGGCCACGAGCCGCTGTTCGAGCCAGCCGCGCGCCAGGTGCAGCACGGGATTCTGGCGGGAGAGGCGCTGGCAGAATTCCGCGACGAAGGAACTGGAAAGCGGCAGATCGGATTTCGCCATGTCGGCGACGACGACGACGAGGTGGGAGGGATCGCTTTCCGCCATGTCCTGCAGCCGCTGCGCCCACGCATCCGCGAGATCGCGATCGATGCGGGCCACCATCAGGCGCGTGGTGATGCGCTGGAGGTTTTCAATCAGGCCGAGCCGCAGCATGATGGGGATCGCCCAGAGCTCGCCCAGCCGCAGCGGACTGATCGTCTGGTAGGCGGCGATGAACGCCATGAGCGGGGCGGCATCGACCTGGGCATCCACATGCGAAATCAGCTCGAGCACGGCATCGTAGATGCGCGGCATGCCCGCGGAAGGCCCATGCGCCAGACGCGGCAGTTCGTGACTGTAGCGGCGGGGCAGATGCCGGCGCGCGAGCTGAACGTGCTCCTCGATCAGATAAAAATTATCGAGAAGCCATTCGGCGGCGGGCGTGATCTGCCGCGTGCGTTCGACGGCGACGGTGGCGTGGTTGAACGCGCGGAGAATTTTTTCGTTCCGATCCAGCCGGGCGAGCAGTCGGGTGGAGTCGCGCCGGATGCCGGTCTGGTGGTGACCGGCGAGCGCGCGCGCGAGTCGCTCCAGTTGCTCGATCCCAAACAGCTCGGCTCGCAGCGGTGCCTCGCCGGCGCGGGCGCGCAGGCGGCCGGGGAGCGGCATCCAACTCTGCCAGCGGAGCGAACGGGTCTGCATGGTTCCTGCCGGCGCTACAGTCGCGGCCGGTTAGTCATTCGGATCGAGTCATCCGTCGCCGCCGGGCGTGGGTTCGCGATTGGTAGCGGGTGGAACGGAAGGTGGGATTCATTTGGGC